>NZ_AOIG01000002.1:0-321998 GCF_000346635.1 Paenibacillus shenyangensis | reverse complement strand
CATCTTGTAGGGTACAGTTTATTTAACGGATGTCCTCTTTTATTTATAGGCAGTAATTAAATTAGTGGCGATCTTTGGCTTCGCCGACACGTTGCTGGATTTCGCCTTTTGCTTTATCCAGTTTGCCTTCAGCCTGCAGGGAAGCATTGTCTGTAGCGTTACCGTATTGATCTTTGGCTTCGCCTTTTACTTTGGAGACTGCACCTTTGATTTTATCGCCCAGACCATTATCTTTATGATTATCCATAGTTAACATCTCCTGTTCTAATTGTAGGTTTTATGAAATATACATTTCCGGTAACATCGATTGAATACGACCGGGTATGTCATTTATTACCCCTCAGTCGCTTTATTTAAACAAGCAAGGAAAGTTGGTTGACATTCCGTAGGCTTCTCGCCACAATAAAAGCCAGCAGTCTAGCAGAGCAGGAGGGACAATATATAAATGAAAATTAAGGCAGTCATTTTTGATTTTGACGGATTGATTCTGGATACAGAGAGTGTATGGTTCGAATGTTATCAGGAAGTGTTGAGCCGCTATGAGATGGAGCTGACACTGGAGCGGTTTGCGCCAAGTATCGGGACACATGGTAATGATTTTATCGATTATGTGGAACAGACGATTGGCAAGCCGGGGATTGGACGGATAATTGATCAGGAAGTATCTGTACTGCATCAGCAAAAAATGCAGCTGATCGAAACGCGTGAAGGTGTAGCAGACTATCTGCATACGGCACGGGAGATGGGACTGCGGATCGGGCTTGCAACCAGTTCGAATCGTGCCTGGATTGAACGGTTTCTGGGTCGGCTGGGATTACGGGAGTATTTTGAAGCGATCAAGACGAGCGACGACGTATCTGCGGTCAAGCCTGACCCGGAGCTGTATTTGCGTGTTACCGATGAGCTGGGAGTGAAGCCGGAAGAAGCACTTGCTTTTGAAGATTCGCTTAATGGATTGCGCGCTGCCAAGGCTGCCGGACTGCACTGTACGATTGTACCCAATCCGGTCACGTCTCTGCTGCCATTTGAACATCATGATCTGCGTCTGGATTCGATGGCGGAGATGCCGCTTGGAGCTGTTCTGGAGCGGATCATCATCCAGGGCAGACTATAGACAGGATGATAGAGATCATTATGCAATGACGTTTAATCGATAAGGAAACAGGCAAATATTCATGGAGAACGAGTATATAGTGAACCGGGAGGAAGCGTATTTTGAAATTATTTATTCACCGTAAAGATCTGCGTATTCATGATCTTGTCGGATTCGATTATCTGCATGAAGCCCAGGCTGAAAGTATTCATTTGCTCATTCTCGATCCATTTCTGCTGCGCGGAGGAAGGGAACAGGAACATAGCGGACGGAATTTCCTGCAACATGTGCGGCGCTTGAAGCAGCTGTATGAACAGCAGGGGCATCAGCTGCATATCGCCTACGGAGAGCCCGAACAGGTACTGGATTATATACTGGAGCAGCAGTCGATCGACGAAGTAGTGGCTCATCGGGACTTCACGCCATACGCGAGAGAGCGTGATCGCAAGCTTCGCCAGATTGCTGACAAGCATGGAGCGGCATTTACCCTGCTGGTAGATCATATGATGATTCACGTGGAACATTTTGCCGAATTTACGGGAAAAGAAGGATATTATAAGGTATTTGCACCTTTCCACCGGAAATGGCTGGACTTTCTGGCACAGTATCCGAATCCGGCTTCTTCCATTCCTATTCAGCAGCTGAATCTGTCCCGGCAAGCTATCGATTGGCCGGAGCGTTTTCAGCCCCCGTTTGAGCTGGGCGATTACAGACCGGCAGACGAGCCGACGCCGCTGCTGCAGCATTTTCTGGCAGAGCAGATCGCAGATTATGGCGAAGAACGTGATTATTATGCGATTGATCCATCCAGTGGACTGAATCCGCATGTGGTGCTGGGTGCTGTCTCGGTACGGGAGATGTATGACCGGGCATCACTGGAGCAGGGGAGCGAAGAATGGATTCGCCAGATTGCTTTTCGCGATTTCTATCTGTATCAGGCGATCTATGATGAAGATTATTTCCGGTATGAAAAGCGGTATGATCTGTCTGCGCTGGATGATCGCCATTTTGAAGCCTGGTACAAAGGAGAGACCGGCATTCCGGTCATCGATGCTTCCATGCGCCAGTTGAACGAGACAGGGCGTATGCACAATCGTCTGCGAATCCTTTCGGCCATGTTCCTGACCAAAAATCTGCAGTGTCCGTTCACATTGGGCGAGCAGTATTTCCGACGCAAGTTGCTGGATTACGATAATATTATCAATCGGGGCAATTGGATGTGGTGCGCTTCACTGGGTGCCAATTCGGCGCCCTATTTCCGGGTCGTGAATCCGGTCACCCAATCTGCCAAATATGATCCAGAGGGCGATTATCTGCGCCAATGGCTGCCGGAGCTGAAAGATTTATCGATCAAGGAGATTCATCAGCCTCGTCCGGATGCGATCGTGGATCTGAAGCGCTCACGGGCAGCAGCGATCGAGACATACAAGGGAATTGTTCAGTCTTTGTAAAAATGAACGTAATTCATATGAATAATCTGCTATAAAGAGGCGTTTTTGTTAACTTCTGGTTAACAATTCGCTTCTTTTTTTACATTATGCAGGGTTTAACATGTACATTCCACTGATTATTGGTTGTTACAATCAACTCGTTTGATACATACATCGGCATTGAACAATGACCGCTAATCATGAGGAGATGATCATTAATGTTAAACAATATCCGGGAAAAAGGTCTGCGCAAAATGGTATCACCTGTAGGTGCTGGTGTACTGACGGCTGCGATGCTGCTCGGCACACTGCCAGCAGGAACAGGAGAAGCTGCAGCCAAGGAACAGCCGGAGATCAAAGCCAAAAATGTGATTATGCTGATCCCTGACGGTATGAGCATGGATGGCACTACGCTGGCACGTTGGTATAATGGCGGCGAAGCACTGGCACTCGACGAGATGGCGAGCGGTCTGGTACGTACCTACTCCGCTGATGCAGCGATTGCCGATTCCGCACCGGCAGGTACGGCGTTTGCAACAGGTTACAAATCCCATACCGGCTATGTAGGTGTACTGCCGGATCAGAATACGATGCCGGGTCTGCCTGCACTGGCACCGGGTGATGCCAAGAAACCGATAGCGAATGTACTGGAAGCAGCCAAACTGGCCAACAAATCGACAGGCATTATCGCCACTTCCGAGATTATGCATGCGACACCGGCAGACTTTAGCGCCCATTATCCGGATCGCAGTAACTACGATGCACTGAGCGAGCAGCAGGTATACGCAGGTATCGACGTTGTACTGGGCGGCGGTGCGCAGTACTTTACCCCGGAAGGTCGCAAGGATGGCGAGAACCTGCTGAATGTCATTCATACGCAGGGTTATAACGTAGTAACGAACACAGCCGAGCTGCAAGCTGCGCATACCGGCAAAGTATGGGGCATGTTCGCAGACAAAGCGATGGATTATGATATGGACCGTAACCCTGTCGAACAGCCAAGTATTGCAGAGATGACAGCCAAAGCCATAGATCTGCTGTCCGAGAACGAAGATGGATTCTTCCTGATGGTGGAAGGCAGCAAAGTGGACTGGGCTGCGCATGCCAATGATCCGGTCGGTATTATTAGTGATGTGAATGCATTTGACGACGCGGTAGCGGAAGCACTCAAATTCGCCAAGGAAGACCAGAATACACTCGTCATTGCGACAACGGATCATGGTAATGGCGGTCTGACGATCGGTGACCGTGAGACGACAAGCACATACGACGAGCTGCCATTGTCCACATTTATCGATCCACTGAAAAAAGCAAAAGTGACCGGTGAAGGTCTGGAGAAAAAGCTGAACAGTGACCGCAGCAATATTACAGAAGTAATGAACGAGTTCTTTGGCATTACAGATCTGACAGCAGAAGAAACAGCAGCGATCCGTGGAGCCAAAGCAGGCAGCATGAACTCCGTTGTCGGGCCGATGATCAGCAAGCGTGCACATATCGGTTGGACCAGTGGCGGCCATACCGGTGGTGAAGTCGTACTGTACTCGTACGCACCAGGCGGCAAGCAGCTGACTGGCGTTGTGGAAAATACAGATATCGCCCGTTACATGGAGTCGGCGATGGGACTGGATCTGAGTAGCGTAACCAACCGTCTGTTCGTTCCTGCAGAAGAAGGCTTCGCTGCTCGCGGCGCCACCGTAACATGGGATAACAGTGATGAGAAAAATCCGGTTATCGTAGTAACCAAAGGCACCGATACCCTGCGTCTGCCAGTGTACAAAAACACAGCCGATTTGAACGGTAAAATCGTACGTTTGGAAGGTAATATTATCTTTAATGGAGAAAAAGCCTTCGTACCTCAGCAGGCTATTGACCTGATTTCGTAAGATTGGTTATCTCAGTTAGAATACAGGTTTGAAATGGAATTGTTTTACAGGCTGCTTCCCGCTGAGCTATGCTTAATGGGAAGCAGCCTTATTTTTGCAGAAAGGAAGATGTTTTATATGGAAATGGAAGATATACTACGGATCAAAAAAGCAATCATACTATTAAGTCCTTCAGAACGGGATCATTATTTGCAACGCTTTTTGGTACAGTCCTATCGTTTGCAACATATGAATCCTACCGGATCAACAGCAGATCTGCTGGAAGATTATTTAAGTCTGTATAAAGAATTGCTGCAGCGCAGTGAACCGGAAGAATTATATGGAATTCATCCTTCCTGTACACATGTTCATATCGTGTTCGGTGATAGCGTTTATGGTGTTATGAAAATGGTGCTTGAATCAAATGGGTTGTTCGCAAAACAGAAAATAATAGTTTTACATGAAAATTATGCAATCGGTCCTCTTTGTCTAAATACGAGAGAGGGCAGATTTCAGCGAAGTACTTGGTTTAAACACCATATTGCAGAAGCAGAGAATCTCGACAGCGACGAGTCGGATATAGAACAGGCCTACCTGGAACTTCTGGATCAGGTCGCAAGTATAACACCAGAGGCACAAGTTATCATCTGGGCAGATGATAATGAAGTGGAGGAGATTGGCTTGCGCCACGCTGTTTATCTATTGAAAGATCTACCTAATCAGATAGTATGGTGCAATCCCTGTGTCCAAGCAGAAAACCTATACACACTGGATCACCCTGAAAGTATGTGTAAATACCGTCACTCAGGCGAAATTGGAGTACGGGCAATGGAATATGTGCTGCATCATATGGAACATGCAGTTGTGCTCAGTAGCGAATACCGGCAGCAGTTAGCCGCAGAATGGACCGAACTATCCAGTCATTCAAGTGTACTTCGTATTCTGGAAAAGGGGCGGATTGTGCATGTATCTCCTGATTATTTTGATTATGAAATCCTTAGACGACTAGATGCAGTAAGCACCTATACAGATAGTGAGGGATATGAATTCTGCAGGGCAACACGTATAGTCGGTGAAGTCCTCGGGCATTCGGATCATGTGATCGGAGATTACTATTACGAATATCGCCTCAGGGAAATGATCTATAGTGGCATATTGGAAATTCAAGGCATACCGGCAGCTATGAGATATTATAGTGTGCGAAGAAAATCAAAGAGTCTTATATAAAATGAGCCTTTACATAATAAAAGACGCAATCTACATATTCCTAGATAAATGGAAATAGGTAGATTGCGTCTTTTTTGTATACGTATATATCTTCAGATCCAATAAGATTCCAATGGTGTATTCTAATCTAATTTACGCGTTTATCCCAGATTCTGCGCATATTCCGGGTTGGGAATGTTCACCAGCGTCACATACAGACTGGATCGTTCTGCCTCCCGGCTGCGATATGACATTAGCTCATCACCTTGTACATGAACCACATCGCCTGCGGATACGGCAGTCTCGTTACCATCGCAATCGAAAATTCCTTTTCCTTCGCTTACGAGAATATAGACATCAGCTCCCGGATGGCGGTGGGCAGGAAGCTGTTGACCGGGTTCAAAATTCAACGTAAATACGATACTTCCCGGCTGCTTGAATACAATACGTTTGGTAAAGCGCTCGTTCTCATAAGCTTGAAATTGATTCAATAATTGATGTTCCATGGTTATCGATCCTCTCGTCTCGTTTATCGGAAGTGGGAATGAATAGTATATAGGGTCAGGTTGGTGGTTCTGTTTTTATTATAGAATGCCGACGAAACCTACTTAGTGATTACAATCACTAAGTCCACTCTACCCACATGATATCGTACAGATACAAGCATATGGCGTTTCGAACTGCATATGCCTTAGCGAAAGGGGATAGCCCTATGAGCCAAATGATTGCTATGAATCTTCCTATTGCCGAACTGGCAGCCCGGGACCCGCATATCATTACGATCATGCAGGAAATTGGCTTTACGGATATTACGCGGCCGGGTATGCTGCAGACTGCCGGACGCCTGATGACACTGGAAAAAGGTGCAGCCCTGAAACGAATCAGTCATGAACAGATGCGTCAGGTGTTTGCACAGCATGGATATACCCTATGCGTGCCCAATAAGGGAGGAAATGAACAATGAGCGAGTTAATTAACAACCGTGAAGTAAGAGGACAGCATGAAGGCGATCTTTCTGCTGAACATATATTAAATGCCCAGCGCCAGACGGTGCTTAAACAGCTGATCAAGGAACTGCATGATGGTCAAAGTGTACATGACGTAAAAGAGCGTTTTCGTGAAGCTGTAGGTCATATCTCTGTCGCCGAAATTTCACAGCTGGAGCAGGCGCTGATGGAAGAGGAAGGAATTCCGGTCAGTGAAGTGCAGCGGCTATGCAGCGTACATGCCGAGATGTTCAAAGGTTCTATCGATGATATTCATCGACCTGCTGCCGGTGCACCGGAAGAGCAGCCCGGTCATCCGGTACACACTTTTAAAATGGAAAATCGGGCGATTGAGCGTCTGGTACAGTTCACCCTGTCCCTGCATATGGATCGCTTCCGCCGCGAACCTGATGAAGCCCAGCGCATCCAGCTGCTGGAGGACATGAGTCTGCTGTACGATGTGGACAAGCACTACAGTCGCAAGGAAAATCTGTTGTTTCCGTTTCTGGAAAAGTACGGTATTCATGGACCAACCCAGGTCATGTGGGGCGTGGACGACGGTATCCGGCTCGGAATCAAGGAGATCAAAGCTCTGCTGACAGGGTACCGCACAGATGCTGCAGAGTCTACGATTCGATCCGTTTCTGCCGATGATCTGCTGGGACTGATGGAGCGGGTGCTCCAGGAAGTGACAGACATGATCTTCAAGGAAGAACATATCCTGCTACCGATGGCACTGGAGACACTGACCGAAGATGAATGGCTACAGATCGCCCGGGAAAGTGCCGAAATCGGTTATTGTCTCGTTTCTCCCGAACAGGAGTGGATTCCCAAACGTGCTCCCGAGCCGGGAATGAAACATCCTTCCGCTGCACCGGAAGCAGCAACAGATTCAGCATTAGAAGAAGGCAGTCTGCCGCCGCTGCAGGATGGTCTGGTTCGTATGGGAACCGGTATTCTGTCGATTCATCAGCTGGAGACGATGCTTAATCATCTGCCGGTAGATCTGACCTTTATCGATGAGAATGATGTGGTACGTTACTTTTCACATGGTAAAGAACGCATTTTCGCTCGTACCCGTGCGGTTATCGGACGTACTGTCCAGAACTGTCATCCGCCGCAAAGCGTGCATGTCGTCAATGAACTGCTGGCCGACTTCAAGGCTGGACGCAAAGACGACGAAGATTTCTGGATTCCACTCAAGGACAAGTTTGTATATATTCGCTACTTTGCGGTTCGCGATGCAGAAGGGACGTATATGGGCACCCTGGAATTCACACAGAATATCAAGCCGATTCAGGAACTGACCGGTCAGAAGCGTATTTTGTCCTGATCCTATAAGGTTTGTTACAATGGGAAAAACACTCGTAGCAGGGAGGTTATTCCATTTGCACAGACAGGATGTACTTGTTATTCAACAGGCTGTACAAAGTTTGGAAAATGAACAAGCCCGGCATTATCTGACTACCTTGCTGATCGGGATCAGACAGCAGCAGGAAGAGTCGAAAGAGTCTGCTGTATCCGACGTGTATGAAGAGATTCTCGGTATTCAGGAAAGAATGGAACTCTGGAAGCCGGACGCTTCCTGTACTCATGTCCATATTGTATGTGGCGATTCTCTCGGCGGCAGTATGAAGGCTGCCCTAATCAATGAAAACCTATCTGCTTCGCACAAGCTGATTGTACTGACTGAGAACTATGCAGTTGGACCGATCTACCATCTGGACGAAGAAGAAGGACGATCTGCACGCAGTAAATGGTTCAGGGATAATATAGCTGGTTGTGTCCATTATGGCGAACAGCTGGAAGAGCATTACACCGATCTGCTGGCAGCAATGGCGCTGATCCCCGAGCAAGCTCATATTATCGTGTGGGCAGATGATAATGTCTGTGAACAGATTGGTATGAGACATGCCCTCTACCTGCTGCGTAGCAGATCCAATCCTGTATCGGTATATGATGCCTGTGCAATCTGCGAGGAATTATATAACACAGAAGACAGGATACAGCATTATCATCATTCCGGAGAGATTCCTGTGAACAAACTGCAGCAGGCTCTGCAAAGTATAGACGCGGATTATTCACTGGATGCACGTCAGCGCCAGCAACTATCGAATGAATGGCAGCAGCTCACCCAGCAAAGCGGCGCGCTGCGCATATGGGACACCGACCATGTGCAAGAAGTATCGGTCGATTATCATGATGCTTATTTGCTGGAAAAGCTGGATCGATTACAGTCTCTGACTGCCCGAAAAGAAGGCTTTCTGATCGCACCGAGGCTGATCGCCGAAGCTATGGCATACAGTGAACAATTCACAGGTGATGCCTTTTGGGAATACCGACTGAGGGAACTGATATATCAGGGCATTCTTGAAATTAAAGGAGTGCCTTGTAGTATGAGACACTATAGCATCAGACGCAAACGAACATGATAAGCGCAAAAAAGATATCATCCTTCACGATCAAAAAACACGCAATAACGTTACAGGCTGAATAATACAGTTGTAGCGTTATTGCGTGTTTTTGAATTTATTTATCCACAGGCTATCCCCAACTAATTAATCTCACCGAGACGGCAGACGTTATAACAAAATAAAACAATCATACAAAATGAATAAATATACACAAATGAATAATAATGTGTACTCTTACAGATAAATGATTTATGTGAATTCAGATAGAAGCAGGTTGTAGGTATCAGATATGGCAAAAACAAGTGAGGAAGGCCGTCTGTGTAGTGTTCAATATACAGCAAAAAACAGCCGCTTCGTAAGGTGAAGTCAGCTGTTTTCTGTGAATTATAACAATAGTAAAAGGGCGGCAGACATATCGGTTGTTCATTTGCTACCGCTGGCTACTGTGTGAAGGTGCAGTGTGGATCAGATGCTGCTGATATCATGTTTGTCGGATAATGCATCCTTGTCGGCGAGCATGGCGATCAGCTCTTTGGCATTTGGCGTAGCATCACCGGCAGAGTTATTGTTGAACACGATATAGATATGATCGGTCTGTTCCTGCAGCTGCAGCAGACGGTCACGCCACTCGGTCAATTCTTCGGTATTGTAGTTGTACAGATAGCGCAGCTTGCGCCAGTCGGGATGACTACTTTTATGCCAGCCGTCTACATTACGTCCGTGCATACGCACATAGGTCGCCTGACGAGAAGTGGCAGCGGTAATAATTGGGATAGAGCCCATTCCGGCCTGCGGTTCATCTACGATGGTATGAATCCAGCCTTCCTTGCGCATAAATTCCAGCGTACGCTCGCGGAATTCCGGCATATACCAGGTCTGGTTGCGGAATTCGAGAGCACACGGGATATCCTTCATCAGCTCGCGCGTCTCGCGCAGCGTCTCCACATTGTCCCGATTGCAGTCAAACCATGGCGGATACTGGAACAGCGCCATCCTCAGCTTGCCTGCATCAATCGCCGGCTTCAGGGATACATGGAACGCCTCGAACATTTCTTCCTTCGTATCAAAATAATTCTTTTTGCCACGCAGATGCCCGGTCATTCCCTGATATGCCTTGAAAATAAAACCAAAATCATCTGGTGTCTGCTCCACCCATTTGGTTACATTTTTGACTGGCTGGACGGCATAGAATGAACTGTCTATTTCAACAATCGGAAAATGCTGGCTATAGGTAGGCAGCCGCTCGGGTGCTTTTATTTTGCCATATAACTCGGGATGATCCCCGAATCCGGTTAATCCAACTTCGATCATGGCGGTTGACCTCCTTTCCTGCATGGGGCAGGGGATAGATATAACGAAAATCGCTTGTAGATCCTGCGGTTCAATACAGATTATTAAACGAATCCAGATCCCGCTTAAACAGATGTCCGGTACTGCTTGTCCAGCCTGCTTACTAGTCCATAGCGCATCAGTCAGTACAGAGCGTTACGATCAGACGGGAATACTAATCATCCACCCGGCAAAGAAAGAAAGTTCTCTTCATATTATGTGAGCATTATCCATATTTGTTACATCATATAGAAAGAAAAAGCAGATTAACAAAAATATTAGCAAATCAAAATTAAAATATATTCTCTTTCGGTAAACCATCGTTTACACTGAGAGCATCATAGAGGCGTACTCGTCCAGGATTAGAGGAAGCACAGCATTAGTACGTAATGAAATGATGAATACAATTAGAGAAAACAGGGGATGAACGAATGAGTAAACAAAAGCTTGGTGTGCTGGGCAAGATATGGATGGTGATGGTACTGCTGATCTGTTCGGTAGGTGTGTTGAATCAGCCCGCACTGATCCGGCAGGTATCTGCAGGAGGGATAGAGCCATATCTGGGTGAAATTCAGCTATTTCCTTACCCGTCAGCACCACGGGGATGGGTATCTGCTGCGGGACAACAGCTGTCGATCTCATCCAATACGGCATTATTTTCACTACTGGGTAACAACTTTGGTGGTGATGGAAAAACGACATTTGCACTGCCGGATCTACGTGCCAAGGCGCCTGGCGGAATGAGCTACTACATAGCGCTACAGGGCATCTTTCCGAACAGGGATGGAAGTGCAGGTGGTAACGGAAATGCGATGCTAAGTGAAATTCGTCTATTCCCGTATACGTTTGCTCCTTCCGGTTGGTTGACTGCCAATGGGCAGACATTGTCTATTACAGAGTATTCTGCACTGTACAGCAAATTGGGTACGAATTTTGGCGGAAATGGAACGACTACTTTTCGTCTGCCGACTCTCGCGGACCCTCAGGAAAATGTGCACTATCTGATATCTAACGATCTTTCCAACTATAATCAGGTGACCGATACAGAGTATCTGGGAGCGATAATCTCGTTTGCGCAGCCGGTATCCGTCACCCGGCTGGTGGAAGCCAGTGGAGCTTCGCTGCCGATAAATCAAAATCAGGCACTATTTAGCCTGCTCGGTAACCGATTTGGCGGAAATAACGTGACTACCTTTAATCTGCCGAATCTGAATGCCAATCAGACGACATTAAAGTACTACACAACGATTAATGGTATATATCCTTCACTGGACCCCAATCTGCCGATGGCAAATAATGATCAATATAACGTTCGAAAAAATGGAGTATTGATTGCTGCGGGCACCGGAGTGCTTTTCAATGATATGAATGCATCCACGGCAAATCTGGTAGTGTCACCTGCCCATGGAACCTTGGATTTTCATACGGATGGTAGTTTTCAATATATGCCAGCCAAATCATATACGGGTACAGACGTCTTCACTTATGAAGCTGTCAATGGCAGCGGTACCTCAGCGGCAAATGTAACGATTACCGTAGAGGAAACCGAACCGCCGGTAGTCGGTGGTGTGCAGGATATGGAAGTATACAATACATCTGTTACGCCTGTATTTACGAATGCGACAGCCTTGCTGAATGGTCAGCCGTACACCAGTGGAACAGCGGTTACAGCAGAGGGCCTCTATGTGCTGAGGGTCACGAACAGCTTTGGTGCAATATTTTTTCAGTTCACGATTGACCGGACGGCACCGGTAGTCACAGGTGTTACGTATGGTCAGTTGTATTCGTCGAGTCCGGTGATTACTTTTAATGAAGGCACAGCTACACTGGATGGCAGTGCATTTGCCAGTGGGTCTGCGGTTACGGAAGAAGGAGAGCACCAGCTCATTGTGACGGACAGTGCAGGCAATACCAGCAAGGTTACCTTTAGTGTGTATTTCCCGCGCACTGTTGCTTTTGATAGCCAAGGAGGAACCCTGGTAGCAGATCAGCGTGTGAACTACGGCACTTATGCAGTCCAACCTTCCGCGCCGACCCGTACCGGCTATAGCTTTGGCGGTTGGTATATCGATCAGGAAGGGGAAACACCGTTTGATTTTGGTGCAGTGGCGATCAAGGCGGACAAGACATTGTACGCCAAATGGATATTGAATGCCTACACAGTAAACTTTGATTCCAGTGAAGGTACCTCTGTAGACAGCCAGCATGTGGGGTATGGTAAAACAGTAGCGAAGCCTGCTGATCCAACCCGTACCGGTTATCATTTTGCTGGCTGGTATACGGATGCTTCACGGACGATACCATTTGTTTTTGGCAGCACGGTCGTGACTGGCGATTTGACGTTGTATGCTGACTGGATATTGAACAGTTATACAGTAAGCTTTGACACCTATGGAGGTTCGGTGGTTGCCGACTTGGCTGTCCGTCATGGAAGCAGTGTAATCCGACCGGCTGATCCGGTGAAAAATGGCTATACTTTTGCTGGCTGGTATACAGATGCCGCGCGGACGGTACCGTTTGCTTTTGGCAATGCGGTCGTGACTGGCGATGTGACCTTATATGCTGCTTGGACTACAAACAGCTACACAGTGAGTTTTGATACGTATAACGGTTCTGCCGTGCCGGATCTGTCTGTCGATTATGGAGACAAGGCAGTCCAGCCTGCTGCGCCTTCTCGCACGGGCTATCTGTTTGCCGGCTGGTATACGGATCGTTCGTATAATACACCGTTTGATTTTAACCATACGGCGATTACCGGCAATCTGACCCTGTATGCCAAATGGGTAACCGAGGCGTATACGGTCACATTCAATACTTATGGCGGGACAGAAGTACCTCCTATATTCGTGGAATATGAAGGGACTGTAACAGAGCCTGTCCAGCCTACGAGAGATGGGTACAGTTTTGACGGATGGTATACCGACGGTACATTATCCCGGCAGTTTGAGTTTGGTACAACACCGGTAACGAGAGATTTGACCTTGTATGCCGGCTGGACAATAAAGCCGGTACCTATCGACAACAAAGACGATAATAATAAACGTTCCCGCGATACGGTGTCGACAATTATCTCTAACGGCGGCAGTTTGATTATTCCGATTGGGCGTTCAGGGCAGCTGAACACTACAGGCATCAGCCTGTTTATTCCGGCCAATGCAGCCTCTGAAGAACTAAGAATATCGATGAGTCGTCTAACAGACAAGGATACGCAGCAGATGTGGACGAATGGGGCTCGCCCGGTGAGTCCGGTGTATGAGCTGCTCAAGAACGTTTCCCGCAACTTTGATCTTCCGGTGACGCTGACACTGACTTTTGATCCGGCGGAATTAACGGGGAATCAGACACCAGGTATCTATTACCTGAATGAAAGCACAGGCAGCTGGGTACAGGTTGAAGGAAGTCGTGTCGACGGCAATCAGATCACGGCGCAGGTGAATCATTTTACCAAATTCGCTGTGTTGGCAGCAGGCGGGTCGCCGAATAGTAACGTATCGGATACTCCGCCAGCGGCTGAGCCGGAAGTAGACAAGAATGTTGCATCCTTTAGCGATATTGAGGGACACTGGGCAGCAGAGAGTATTCGCCAGGCTGTGGATGCAGGTATTGTCAAAGGCTATGCCGATGGCACATTCAAGCCGGGACAGGCAGTGACACGCGCCGAATTTACACTTATGTTGCTGCAGGCGATGGGATTGCCGGGCAATGGAACTCCGCTTGCTTTTACCGATAAAGAAAAGATCGGTGCATGGGCCCAGCCAGCGATTGCAGAAGCGGTACGACAGGGTTGGATTCACGGTAATGCGGATGGTTCTTTCCGTCCGAATGACCAGATTACACGCGCTGAAATGGCTGTGATGGCAGCAGCAGCACTGCACAGTAACACTTTAGCCAATCCAAAAACTACCTTTGTGGATGATAAAAAGATTCCGGTATGGGCGCATGGTGCAGTAGCAGCCATGCAGCAGGCAGGCATCCTGAGCGGCAAATCGGCGAATACATTTGACCCTGCCGGTCAGACAACACGTGCCGAAGCAGTCAAAGTGATCATGATGATCCAAGCTATGCGAAACAGCTAGGATTGCTGATACGTTCTTACCAGCAGCAGACACATGCCATGCAGCGGCATGTGTCTGTTTGCGTAATAATTCTTTAATTTGGTAAGTGGCTGATATTTCTTCTGTCTGACTGGTTAAGTATGAAGAGGGAACAATATCCACCCACATATGAAGGAGGATGATTTGCATGACAGACATACTTAACGCTATCAAGAACAGAAGAAGCATCTATGGAATCAGCAAAGAGGCCGTAACATCCGACGAACGCATTCAGGAAATCGTGGAGCAGGTAGTACTGCATACGCCGTCTGCCTTTAACTCCCAGAGTGCCCGGGTGATGATCCTGCTGGGTGAAAAGCATGACCAGCTGTGGGATTTCACGACGAATATTCTTAAGGAAATTGTTCCGGCTGACCGATTCGAGCCGACCCAACAGAAAATGGACAGTTTCAAAGCCGGTTATGGTACAATCCTGTTCTTCGAGGATGAGTCCGTGATTCGTGGTATGCAGGAGCAGTTCCAGGCGTATCAGGATAACTTCCCGGTCTGGTCCCAACAGTCCTCGGGGATGCACCAGTATCTAGTCTGGACACTGCTGGAAGCGGAAGGCTACGGCGCGTCGCTGCAGCATTATAACCCGCTGATTGATGAGAAAATCAAAGCAGAGTGGGATATTCCGGAGAACTGGAAGCTGATCGCTCAAATGCCATTTGGCAAACCGACAGCTCCGGCAGGAGACAAGGAATTCAAACCGCTGGAAGAACGGATTAGAGTACTGAAATAACGAATAATTGTATACGAATAGATATTGAAAAAGCAGGCACCTGTAAAAGAGGTGCCTACTTTTTGGTACAATCAGAACTACTCGAATCGGGATGGAGTGGGTGCCTGCTGTTTTTTGTAGGTTGCCAGCAGTTCGCTAACAGAGATGCCATCGATAGTCATTCCCTCAATATTGCTGTTAACGATCGCTACATTGCGCAGGTTGGAGTCTGCTATTGTACTGTTGGCAAGATCACATCTTTCCATGACTACCGGCAAGGAGGAATGGTCTGTCTCCAGACTGGTGTCATGAATATAGGCACCGGCCAGATTGACATGACAGATTTCAGTCTGGCTCATATTGGAGTCTCCGAATACGGAATGGCTTAAATTCACATTGGTGAATCGATTATAGCTGGAATTGCTGTTCTGAAATAAGGTATGGCTCATATTCAAGTTTGTAAATTTGGCCTCTTGCAGGTTTACATCGTGAAAGTCGGTATTATGTAAGTTGCAATCACGGAAATTGTGACTACCAAGATTCCTGCTGCGTGTATAGTATGCAGCTTCTTCCTCTTCTCCAGGTATGTTTTTGAAATAATAACGCTCTTTATCATCCTGTCCTGCCAGCTGATAGCCCATCTTTTCATAGAAGTGATGATTACGCGGACTATTCTGATCTGTATCCAGCGTCCATAACCGGACCTGGGGATAGAGGGCTTCTATACTGGAAATAACAGCAGACCCGATGCCTTTATTCTGCTGAGAAGGGTCAATATACAGCCGGTCTATACGAGCATGCTCTCTGCCAGTGTAGGAAATAAGAACAACGCCTACAAGACTATGCTGAACCATGATTTTGAAATAGCTGTCATTCCATAGGTGGTATTGGTGCATGTCGACAGAGTCAAAGCCGGGAATATAAGGACCCGATCCTTCGGTATACCATCTGCGTCGTTCCTCTTGTTCCACTGTAACCATCAAATCCCTAATGGCAGCAGCATCTGCTGCATCGGCTCTGACTAATTCCACCTGTATTTTCATATCCTGTGCCTCCTCGTATTCAATTGAAAGCCCTGCAGCAGGTATAGCCGAAAGCATCTCATGTGGAGTGCGATCCCTATCCTCGATATGCGGTAGGCTATCCTTTTTAACTGCATGATTTTATGCCGGGCTGGTAAGAGTGTAATGCTTCTAGCTCTCATCCACAAGTTCCGGTTATTAACTACCCGGCGTCGTCAGTATAAAGGAAATATCGCCCTGTTTCTCGCCATTCACATACAGCCGGATATGATGAACGCCAGGATAATACACGCGTGTGGTAATCAGCTTGAACGAATGCTTTTTGCGCATCAAATGCTGTCCCGGAGCGAACTCGCGGGATACCCAGCGAAAGCGTTTGGCGGCGTGGCGTCCGTTGGCCTTCATTAGATCCACTTCGTAGTCAATCCGCAGATTCTGCGCAGACACTGCCTCGTTGAATAGGGTAAAGGAAAGTTCAATATCGTCACCGATCGCCACCTCCGGCACACTCACGGCAAAATCAGCGACCCGTACCTGTTCATTCGGCAGATAACCAAACAGATCCATTACTTCCGGATGATCCTGCTTGAGCAGGGTGCGGCATCCATGACGGATAATCCAGTCGGTATGCGGATGCTGACCATGCCATTCGCGGGCAATCGCCGCAATCCGGTCGGGATGATCCTTGGCAATATCGTTCAGATGATTGGCTACACTTTTGCGTACGTAGAGAGAAGGATCTCTTTTCAGCTTCTCAAGTACATGCAGCGTAGGCTCGGGATCGTGAATAAACATCTTCAGCTGAAACGACCATGGCAGACGCGGCCGAAAACCTTCGCTGGCAAGGCGGCGGACATGTTCATTGTCATGATCGGCCCAGCGGTCCATCTGCTCCAGCATCTGCCCGGGATTCTGCAGAATAAAGGGGCGTACCGCGAACTCTGCACTGGAATAGCGGGTGAGCTGCTCCAATGCCTGCATGGACAGTTCTACCTGTTCCAATCCGTTCAGCTCTACATAATCCGGGAAAAATAAATATTCTATACCTGTGCAATCCGGCGCCATCTCGATCAGCAGGGATGCAGCCTGATCATAGGGCAGGGACAGAGCAGCAGTCAGTGCTTCGCTGATCCGCCGAATACGTTGCTTGAACGCAAGCTCTTCCCAGTCTGCCGTATGAATATGCTGATAGAAGGTCAGCGGTTCAAAATGGGCGGTATGAAGCTGAATTTTATCCGAGAATTGTTGCAAAAAAGTATCGTTATACAGATCTTTGAATGTCTCCATCCCATCACCTCACTAGTCATAGTCGCTATTTGTATCGGGTATTGATGCTCCGTATTCATATGTAGAGAAAATGAGCAATACACTGTTACCAACATACCATAATTGAACATCCAAAATCTTGCGTTTGTATTCGCTTGGAACATGCCAAACAGCCGAAAATCCTTTCTTTAGGCGAAGGATTTTCGGCTGTTTTCCAAACGACAGAAGCAGCCTGGTAGACGGTTTATTTTATTATGCTTTTCAGCTGGGAAATATAGCGTTTGGGGCTATCTCGCTTGTTATAACTCCTATTTTAAGACGGACTTGGGTTCGCCTCGTCCGGATTTTGCTCTTCGGACTCGTCTTCCGACTCCTCTGCAGAATCTTCGGTGTCAGCCACTTCTTCCGCCTGGGAAGCAGGATCATGCTCGGCTGGCTCGATATTGAGCAGGTCGGAACCTTCTTCCAGCACACCGCTTTCCGGAATCGCGAGGCATGGCGCTGTCGCATAGTAGTCTTCTACTTGATCCTCAGTCAGATCGTTCTCCGGCAGAGTCCACACGGATACGCTGCCGCCATTCACCGGGAAGTTGGCCCAGCCATCTTCCTCGATCTGTACATGATGCTGACGATTGCGAGTCAGGTCGATCCAGATCTCGCCGGCACGTTCTTCACCAACGAACATCCGTTTCTCGCCTTCTTCGCCATTAGTCATTACGACTGCACAGCCAGAACGCTCGATCTCGCTGCTACCTCGGCGTACCCAGCCGATGGTGTTCGGATGATCAAAGTAATCTTCCTGCTCACCATAGGATTTGTGATAGCGGGCATAGAGCAGGCAGTCCAGCATTTCCTTTTTGCCTGGAACCGGATTCTCGCCGCCAATACCGAAATAGTCGCCATAGAATACACATGGATAGCCTTCCTGGCGCAGCAAAATAAGCGAGTATGCCAGCGGTTTGAACCAGTCTTCGATCCAGGACTCCAACGCTTCATTCGGCTGGGAATCATGATTATCGACAAACGTCACGGCATGGGTCGGGTGAGTCTGTACGAGCGTATCATTGAAAATCGTCGACAGATCGAACGAATTGCCCGATGTGGAAGCGGCATGCAGTTTGTAATGCAGGGACACGTCGAACAGATCAATCTGGTAATCGACCGTATCGAGGAATTCCTGACAGGCAGCCAGCTCCGGATTCCAGAACTCGCCGACTATGTAAAAGTCCTGTCCACGCTTGCTGATCATCTCACCGACAAAGTTACGGATAAATTCGTAGTTGATATGTTTGATCGCATCCAGACGGAATCCGTCGCAGCGGGTCGTATCGATCATCCATTTGCCCCAGTTGACCATCTCGTCGCGCACTTCCGGCATATTGTAGTCGATATTCGCGAACATGAGGTAATCGTAGTTGCCAAATTCGTTATCGACATTCTCGTTCCACTGTTTGTCTCCGTCAGCGATGCGGTAAATGCCTGTCCGCCCCTCACGGTTATCATAGTCGGTTCCATTAAAATGATGATGATCCCACTTCATGGTAGAGTACGTATCACCGCGTCCGGGAAAAGTGAACTTGGTCCAGCCTTCAATCTCAAAAGGTTCAGAGATGACCTCTGTCCGATTGTTAGGATCGACCTCGACCACTTGAAAGACTTCCGTCTCATCCGCACCCGCCTTGTGGTTCATCACCAGGTCGATATACACGTTCATGCCAAGCCGATGACAGACAGCAATAGCATCCAGCAGTTCCTTTTTGGTACCGTACTTGGTGCCAACAGCGCCTTTTTGATCAAACTCGCCGAGATCATACAAATCGTAGATGCCATAACCGGTATCTTGCGGCGTATGTCCTTTGGTAACCGGCGGAATCCATAGCGTTCCGATTCCAGCCTGCTTCAGCTCGGGAGCAATGTCCTGCAGCCTCTTCCAATGCGAACCATCCGCTTCGACATGCCACTCAAAAAATTGCATCATTGTTACATTGCGATTCATGTATACATCCCCTTTATTCCTCTATTCAAGCGGACGATCTGCCGACCAGGCAAGAGAAAGAGAGCGAATGACTCTCATAGCGCAGATCTGTCGTAGATGGCGTACGGCTGTGAGAAACATTACCCATTTAGTTATCAGGGCTAAACATATAACAGTAGTTTGATATTAAATTCTGTTAACGGGGAGAAGATGCAACAAAAACAGCAGTTTAACCGGCCTCTGATCGGTTATTTTTACACTTCAAGATGTAGTGTTGAGATACGTATCTTCGAGCACATCAACCGTGTCTCCGTATTCGCGGATAATATGAACTTTGCCCCATGCACAGAGGGAATCCAGAATCGGCTGTAGACTCCAGCCATATTCGGCCAGCTCATATTCTACTTTGGGGGGTGTAGGTGATCCGGTTGATGATGCCATCTTCCTCGAGTTTCCACCGCTGCTGGATCATATCAATTTCTAAAATTATCCTTATTCCAAAAAAAACAAAAAATCCCCTGCAGTCGTGTTCTGCAAGGGGACTTATATCTATTGGGGTTAAAGGGAGTGCCGAAATGCAGTACGTAAGGGGTTTACGCTTCTTCTACATCAAAGCCGGCTTGTTTCCATGCTGCTGTACCGCCATCGATGTAAGCTACATCGGTGAAGCCCATCAGCTTCAGTGCGTAAGCGCCCAGTGCAGCTTGGCCACCTGCACCGCAGGTTACGAGAACCGGACGGCTGCGATCGCTCAGGCGCTCATCGCGCAGCTCGGCAGGTACACCCAGATCCGCACGGATTGGCAGCATGCCCAGGGAGATGTTTACGCCGCTCGGGATCAGACCGCAGGCACCGGCATCTGCCGCATCCTGTACGTCAATAACGAGTGTGTTCGGATTGCTGTTGATTTTCTCGCGTGCTTCCTGGGAAGTCACACCGGAAACGTTGTTACGAGCTTGTGTAACCATATCTGTAAATGTTAATGCCATGATTCATCATCCTCCTGAATTGGAATATAAGTATAAAATACCGACTATGTGACGGTGATGTTCAACCAAGTATATTTACCCAGAAATGGAAAGAATACGTCAGGAAATGGCTTCGCCAGCCAGTACTTTTTGAATATCGGCTTCAATCTCGGCAGGGTCCAGACGGGAAGGGTACTGTTTCACTACATTGCCGCTTGGATCTACGAGGAATTTGGCAAAATTCCACTCGATATCACCGGTGCGTGATGGTTCGGGTGCAGCGTCTACGAGATGACGGTACAATGGATGGGCGTTTTCACCTTTGACATCCACTTTGGCGAACAAAGGGAAGCTGACGCTGTAATTCACCTGGCAGAAATCTTTGATTTCCTCTTCGGTGCCCGGCTCCTGTCCCATAAACTGGTTGCATGGGAAGCCCAGTACTTCCAATCCGGAATCCTTGTACGTATCGTATAGCTTTTGTAATCCTTCATACTGGGGAGTCAGACCACAGCCGCTGGCTGTATTCACAATCAGCAGTGCCTTGCCCTGGTAATCCGACAATGGCTTTTCTTGCTTATCAATCGTTGCAGCAGAATAATCATATACCGACATTATTTCATCTCCCTGCAATTTTTATTTTGCAAAATTATATTTTATCAAACATATTATAATTATAACGCAATACGACGCAAAGTCAAATAGAAGATCGACCTCATTGAGAACAAATAACGTGCCTTTGTCACCAAAACGGCTGGGAAAAAGAGGAATATCGGCCTGTTAATGCGAATTAGTGATGATCCGTACGTATGACAAGGGAGGCTACACGATGAAAATACTGGTATCCGGATTTGAGCCGTTTGGCGGACATACGATTAACCCGACTGAATATTTGCTGGAAGTGATCGCTGATCATAACTGGTCTGATCTGACACTGGAGCTGCGCACGCATTATGACGAGTGTGTAGAATTGCTGATTCAGGCCGTTGAGGAATTTCAGCCGGATGCGGTTATTGCCTGTGGCTTGGCAGAGGGACGCACTGCTGTCAGTCTGGAACGAATCGCTGTTAATATCAAAAGTGTAGAACCAAGTGCCAGCTATGCGGATAATCGCAATGCCCGTCCGCAGGATGTACCGATTCATGAAGGAGGAAAGGATGGATTGTTCGCGACCCTGCCGATCCGACGCATCACTGAACGTCTGGTAGAGAACGGCATACCGGCGGAGATTTCCAATACAGCCGGCACCTTTATTTGCAACAATACAATGTATGGCATTCTCGATTATGTGCAGCAGCAGCGTTCCGAAGTACTGGCTGGATTTGTTCATTTCCCGGCATCGACCGAGATGGCGCTGCACAAGCCATCCTTGCCGTCTCTTCCGATTAGCCTGATGTCACGGGCTTTGCAGCTGATTATCCGGACAACTGTGGAGCAGCTGCAGACCGATTCCGCTTCGACGCCAAGATAGACAGGCGATAGAACAGCTGAGAAATCTGGTATGATGCGGATTCATAACGATTAATAGATGCTGTGCCAGCATTACTTTTGTACGGATTCAGATCCCGTATCCAATACGATATATCTTCGACTATTCACAAAAGAATACTACACCAAGACAGTCATTCTGCAGAGGATGGCTGTCTTGCTGCTGCCGATACAGATTGACATTGCCACCGACTGTAACTATACTGGTTACAACAGACAACGTTAATCAATTTAGGAGGAATAACAATGACTATTCTAGTAACAGGTGCAACCGGTAAACTGGGTTCCAAAATCGTTGAAAAGCTGCTGCAGACCGTCCCTGCCAGCGAACTGGCTGTGAGTGTACGCAATCCTGCCAAAGCCGAGCATCTGCGCACACTGGGTGTCGATGTGCGTCATGGTGATTTTGATCAGCCAGCTACGCTGGATCAGGCATTTGCCGGAGTAGATCGTCTATTGATCATTTCGGCAGATGGGGATAACGAGACGCGTATCCGTCAGCACAACGATGCAGTCGCAGCGGCAGCTCGTGCAAAAGTGGGCTTTATTGCGTATACGAGTGTAACCAATGCCCAAGAGAGCAGCTTGATGCTGGCGCCAGTACACCAAGCGACAGAGCAAGCGATTCTGGCAACAGGGATTCCGTATTCCTTCCTGCGCAACAACTGGTATCTGGAAAATGAATTATCTACTGTGCAGGCGGTACAGACGGGTGCTCCATGGGTGACTTCAGCCGGTTCCGGCAAAGTAGGCTGGGCTACGCAGGATGATTATGCTACTGCTGCCGCAGCAGTACTTCCAGCCGGACACGAGAATACCACGTATGAACTGTCCGGACCGCTGCTCACACAGGATGAGCTGGCTGCTGCCGTCGGCACAGTACTCGGCAAAGAAGTTACCGTGCAGCATGTGGATGATAATACGTATGCCGATATAATGAAAAACGCTGGTCTGCCGGAATTCCTGCTGCCCATGCTGGTTGGCATTCAGCAGGGAATTCGTGAAGGACAGCTGGAGACGGATCACAGCGACTTTGAACAGCTGCTTGGTCGTCCGGTAACTCCGGCAGTCGAAGCACTGCGTCAGCTGATAGGGAAGTAAACCCTGCAGCTATTGATACCCCGATAGATGGTACCCATCTAAAGGTAATTGTAGATAGATAAGATAAAAGCCGCACCGTATCACCGGATTGTATTTCTACCGGTAACAGGTGCGGCTTTTATTTATGACTATCGTCTATAGGAGTGTTCGTCAAAAGGATGAACCTAACAGCATCGCTTGAGCTGCTCGGTTCTTATCCGGAAGAAGAACGAGCTCCGCGGCGACTGGCAATCAGACGCATTGTCCAGGCAATAATGACCCAGAGCAGACTGATTGCCATTAATGGAAACATCATCAGCAGCGGGATATCGATAATGGCGCCAATCGGATCAGGATAGAGGATCTGGGAGATCCAGCCGGGCAGAATGGACGCAAGAGCGAGTGTAAACAGAACGCCGCTCCCGATCCATGCCCCGCGGGACCAGCGAAGCGCAACCAGTGCAAGCAGCAGCAGTACAATTAGCTCCAGCAGCCAGATAACGCGGAACAATGGATCAGAAAACGCGGTTGACGGATTAATCAGCCACATCTGCTGCACCTCCCTCCAGGTAATATCCACCGACTGTACACCATATCATCAACAGCATCGCAGGCAGAGTACGTGATTAGCAGATTCATTAATCTTCGAATGTGATTACAATTTTGCCTTTGGCATGGTGCGTCTCGCTGAGTTCATGCGCCTGACGCAGTCCTGCCTCGGAGAAAGGAATCTCGGTACCGACGATCGCATTGACTTTGCGCTGCTCCATCAGCTGACCGAATTCCTGCAGTTGCTTGCCGTCCGGCTGCAGCCAGATCGACTTGGCCGTAATATTCATTTCACGGGCAATCTCTTCGTCCGGCTGTCCCACGATAGAGATCAGACGTCCGGTATCGCGCTTGAGCACTTTGAAGCTGTCTTTTTGAATATCGCCGCCCATGGTATCGAATACCAGATCAATATCCGACAGCACCTCGGCAAAATTGGTCGCTTTGTAATCGATCACTTCATCTGCGCCCAGGGATTTGAGGAATTCGGCATTTTGCGCGCTGGCAGTAGTAATAACATGTGCCTGCGCATTTTTGGCAAGCTGAATTGCCAGACTGCCGACACCGCCTGCACCGGCATGGATCAGTACTTTTTCGCCGGCTTTGAGCTGTCCATGATCGAACAGGGCTTGCCATGCGGTCAGACCGGCCAGCGGCACGGAAGCAGCTTCCTGATAGCTGATACCTGGTGGCAGTGGAGCAAGCAGATGATCATCTACCAGTGTATATTCGGCATACGTACCGAATCGGGTCGTTTCCGGACGGGCAAATACCTTGTCGCCGATTTTCCATTCGGTGACTGCTGAACCGACTTCGGTAATAATACCGGCAGCATCCCAGCCGAGAATAATCGGGAACTCCCAATCCATCATGTCTTTCAGATAGCCTGCACGCAGCTTCCAGTCAATCGGGTTGATGGATGTTGCCTTGAGCTTGACGACAACCTGATGTTCATCCGGTACCGGATTGGGAACTTCCATTTCCTTGAGTTGATCTTTATCTCCGTATTGTTCAATAACGATGGCTTTCATGATAGACCTCCTTAGGTAGTAACGATAAGAGTATAGTGATGATAAAGGTAAAGAAGTATTCTCTTTACATAACATACCCATTTCACGGGTTTGCCAACGCACTTACGCACAGAAGAAGCTTTCAAATTCGTTTTTAGATGAAGTGAAAGGAGGGAATACCATGAGTGGTTTCGCTGTATTCCCTTGATGCGACAGCTTTTTAATTAATAAGATTGTACAGTCGAAGCCGAGGATGGCCGAGAACGATAGCTCTCTGGTGAGCAGCCGACAATCTCTTTGAATACCCGGCTAAAATGGGGCAGCTGCTTGAAGCCGGACAGTCGGCTGATCTCGGTGATCGACAGTTCCCGCTGATAATGGAGCAGCAGCCGTGCCTGACTGATCCGGCGGTGATACAGATATTTGAAAATGGTCATGCCTGTCCATTCCTTGAATAATGAAGTGATATAGGCACGGGACAGATGCAGATGTTCTGCAATCTGCTCCAGTGTAATCTCATGCATATAGCGGGTCTCGATATAATCGAGAATATGCTGAACGTACAGCTCCTTGCCAGCTCGGTTGCTGTCTGTCTGCTCTTCCTGACAGCGGCTGGCGAGCATGGACAGTAGCTCGCACAGCTTGAGAATGAAGCGAAAAGAAACCCTGCCCTGTTCCTCCAGCGGCAGTAAAGCCAGCTGGGCCAGCAGTTGTTCCAATTCCGGCTGTTCCTCCCGGCTCAGTGAGATACGGCGGTTCCCGGACTGCTCAAAAGGCAGCAGCAGGCCGCCAATATGTTCCGGCCGGATATATTCATGCAGCAGAGTGGGATCAAAATGGAGCGTTGAACGCACATAGGGATGATCCGGCTCCGGGTGTGGACGGTGGAGCGTACGTCCATGCATCAGCAGTACATCACCCGGACGCAGATGATAGCTGTGTTCCCCAATAATATAAGTACAGATACCTTCATGGAAATAATAAATCTCATATTGCAGATGGGAATGAAACCCATCGATCGCCGGGGGATGAAAAGGCCCGGCTGACCGATATCCGTAAGTAATCGCATGATCCATCCGCATCGTCTCCGGCATGGGGAAAACATCTCCTTTTCGGTAGCGTTTACATGAGTTGTTCTCATTGTAACATTACCGGGGAGACAAGGGGTCAGCAGGATCATGCCGATCCTGTATGATTTGTAGAAAACCACCCAAATAATCGCTTTGCTACATGGTACCAATACACCAAAAAACGGCGCGGTTTCTGCATATCTACTGCAGTATCCGCGCCGTTCTGTTTTATCTATTATAATGCAGTCTGCCGTTAATTCCTTGAGGTGTACCAAAGCCAAGCAGACCGTCCGGCTGATCCCATGCCTTTTGCTGGGCGAGCAGACACAGTTCGGCTGCCTTGAAAGCATGCTCCTGGGTCATTGCCGTTTCGGTCCGATCCAGTACATCGCGAATCAGCTGACCGAAGAAAGGAAAGCCCACTTTGCCGGTCACATTGAAATGGTATTCGCCTTCATGATTGACCAGATACACATGATCCCGTGCAGGATCGCGGGCGATATCGATGTATTTGCGGAGTTCAATATAACCGTCGGTTCCGAGCAGGAGTGTGCGTCCGTCTCCCCAGGTGCCCAAGCCGTCAGGGGTGAACCAGTCGACCCGCATATAGCCGGATGCGCCGCTGTCGCCGGTTAGAGAGATCTCGCCAAAGTCCTCCAGCTCGGCATACTGTGGATGATTGAAATTGGCGACCCGGCTGTGGTTGATCATCGCATCGGTAGAGGAGGTGAACGTCAGAAACTGCTCGATCTGATGGCTGCCGATATCACAGAGGATGCCCCCATACTGATCCCGGCGGAAAAACCAGTCCGGCCGCTTGTCCGCTACCAGTTGGTGTGGCCCTGTACCCATCAATTGCACGACTTTGCCGATCGCTCCCTGATTGACCAGCTGCTGGGCATACACGGCACTTTCCACATGCAGTCGTTCACTGTAATAGACCATATATTTGCGCCCTGTACGTGCCGCTTCAATTCGTGCCTCGATCAGCTGTTCCATCGTTGTAAATGGAGCCTTGTCGGTAAAATAGTCCTTGCCTGCCTGCATCACCCGCACCCCGAGTGGTCCGCGCTCAGACGTAATGGCTGCCGCCGCAACCAGCACGATGGTCTCATCTTGCAGAATCTCCTCCAGCGATGAGGCAATTTGGGCGTCCGGATACTGCTTGTGAAAGGAAGCGATTTTCCGCGGATTGCGATCATAGATCCATTTAACTGTCGCTCCGGCTTCTACCAGACCTGCACACATTCCGTAAATATGCCCGTGATCCATAGCTGCCACCGCGATCTGGAACTCTCCCGGTCCACAGACAGGTTCGCTCTGATACGCCGTGGTCGGTGCATAAAACATACCGTCTTTGCTCATTATAATACGCCTCCCTTGCTGCTATGCAGATGGTTATTTATACGTGTTGCTCATATCGGCAGGCATGGATTCCTGCACGGCGATATCTCCGGAAAAGGAAGACTCCTCCCGGCGCCGGGCCAGATGGTCTTCAAAGCGCTGTTCGTCGATAGGCAGCGTCACCCAATCATCTTCCCAGGTAGATAGCAGCATCGCATTGGACAGCGTTAATCCGCGTATACCTTCTGCTCCGGGAGCAATGAGCGGGGTGTCTTCACGAATCGCTTCGATCCAGTTGCGGATAATGCCGGGATGCCCGGTCTCTGTCTCTTCAATAGGAATGTCGCACTGCCAGCACTCTGGATGTCCGAATGCGCCTTGATAGCGTTCGTTGAATACAGGCTCCGGTTCCCGCAGCCGCCAGAAGGTAAGCCGATCCTGCTCAATGACGATTTTGCCGCAATCACCAGTTACTTCAAAGCGGTTGGTTCCGGGATATTCACCGGTCGTTGTAATAAATACGGCCGAAGCGCCATTATCGTATTCGGCATAGGCAGTCACATCATCTTCCACTTCAATATTCCGGTAGCGGCCGAACTTGCAAAAGGCGCGTATACGCGACGGCATCATTCCGGTCGTCCACTGCAGCAGATCCAGCTGATGCGGACACTGGTTGATCAGCACACCGCCGCCTTCACCGCTCCAGGTCGCCCGCCATCCGCCGGAATCATAGTAACTTTGTGCCCGGTACCAGTTGGTAATAATCCAGTTCAGCCGCCGGATCTCGCCCAGTTCGCCACTTGCGATCAGGTCACGTAGCTTGCGGTAGACAGGATTGGTACGCTGATTATACATAATGGCAAATACGCTCCCGGGCGCTGCTGCAGCTGCGTCATTCATCTCCTGCACTTCCCGGGTGCTCACGCCGGCAGGCTTCTCGACGAGTACATGCAGACCATGGCGAAAAGCAGTGATTGCCTGTCTGGCATGATCCTTATGAGGAGTCGCCAGCAGCACCGCATCAACCGTACCGGACTGTATCAGCTCCTCCGGGTTATTCCAAAAGGCGACCGATGCCGGCAGATTCTCCCGGCTCCACGCTTCCATCGATGCCCGGACATCACATACAGCAGTCAATTCTGCGCCGGGTATAGAGCCGGATAACAGGGTGCGGGCATGGGTACTGCCCATATTGCCAATGCCGATAACGGCTACGCGTACAGTTCTCGTCATCACGGTCAGACCTCCTGTCCATGCTGCTGCAGCTGTTCGCGAAATACACTGGCAAAATGCGTAAGCATCTTCGCTGAACCGAATTGTCCGCTAAAATCCTCTATCCCCAGATAGCCGTCATATCCGGCAGCTACCAGATCGTCGATAATCTGTTCCCATGGGACGCTGCCTTCCAGTAGAGGCATCCACTGGCACTGCCAGCGACCGTCTTGACGTATCCAGCCGGCGTTTTTGACATGTACATGAGCGAGATAAGGGCCGAGCAACTGGATACCCATCCGGTAATTCTCGTAACCTTCGTGCACCAGGTTACCCGGATCGTATAATACGCCTACATGAGCCGGATTTAGATGTCCAACCAGCCGCATCGCGAGGGAAGCGCTTGGCGCAATGGTCTCATGATGCGTCTCGACGAGCGCCTTGATACCATACTGGCTGGCCATTTCCTGAATACCGGATAGATAACGGACAGCTTCGGTCTCCAGATCTTCATAATGGCGCTGCCTGTCATAGCGGGGAATACCAACACGCATCATCGTGGCACCCAGCTGCTGTGCCGTATCAAAAGCCTGATGGGCTGTATCCAGATCACCGCATTTCAGATAAGGGACCAGGGCAATAGAGCTTACGCCGCCTTGTTCCGCAGCGAGGCGGATCGCTTGCAGCCGCTCGCTGGAAATTGCCGGATCAATAGAGCAGCGATTATGTCGCCAGTAGGAAGGCGACTCTTCGGCAGCGTCCGCCGGAATAGCGGCATAGCGCCACTCGATGCCTTCGATTCCGGCAGCAGCGGCAGCCGTTATCAGCTGCTCCGGTGTGAGATCGGGTGTGCATACGGTAAATACGGATAATTTCATCACCTGTGATCATCTCCTCGGTATACATGGTTTCCTAAGCACTTGTTTATAAAATTGGAGTTCGGCAGGCTTGTTCTGCAAGAATAGGTTGAACAAGCAGTTCCTCCAATATTTGGAATCGCTTTCATACAAATGCATTGTAGCATGCAGCCATGTACGCGGACAGATGATTCGGCGAATAGTGGAACTGCAGATAAATAACTATCCCAAAGCCATACTGTCAGATAAATGTAGGAGAAATGCCAGAAAATGCGAATAATTTCGACAATGCTGCTGTACCCGCACATCAATGCTGCCAAAACGGGGTACTATATTAAAAGTAATAAGCCAGAGTCAAGCATGCGTCCGATCCGGATGAACCATGCAGAGGAGGAGCCCCCTTTATGAAAAGGATGTCTGTAGATCATCCTGTCGCGTTATATATGCAGCAGCGAATCAATGAATATTATGAAAGCTCGCATCCGGAAATCAGCGTCCTGCTGGACGAACGTTGTATCGTTCTTCACTTGAAGAACTTTATCGGGCCGCGTATGGAAAGTATTGTGGAGCAGCAGGATGACCCGGATGTTTTTCGTACTTTGCGAGAACTGATGATGGAATATACCCTGCAGAACTTCACCAAGGATATGAAAGAGCAGTTCGGCATACAAATCAAGGATATTTATTATGACTGGGAAGAACGCGATTTCTCGGGGATGGTCGTGGGGCTGCTGGAAGGGGATGCTTTTGCAGAGACTGTAGAGACTTTTCCTCATCAGTATGAGGTTCACGAGCGAACCAACGAGATTACGAACGGTGTACAGCGGGTTCCGGACAGGGTATACAGCTTCTGGATGGATGATCAGCTGCTCATTATTGTTCGCGACGGCCTGCTGATCAAACTAGAAAAGGAACTGCTGCGTCAGGGTGAACAAGAGCTGCTGCGCAAAGCAAAGCGTGTTCTGGAGCGCAAGGAGTTCCCGTATCACAGTCAGATTCCCGAGATTCTGGGTCGTGAAATCGAAGCGGTCTATCTGGATTGGCAGTTTGATCATGATCGCAGCGTACTCGTCTATCAATTCAAATAAGGAGGACTGAAATGAACAGCAAAGACCAACAAGTCAAAGCCACAATTCGTAAAGCAGCCGACCAGGCATTTGACCAGGAAATGGATGAGATTAACCGCCAGATGGAAGAAGAAGTCATGATTGCACTGGTGGGTGACGTCAATGCCGGTAAGTCGTCCACCATTAACCAGATCATCGGGGATGAAGTCGCTGGTGTCGGAGCAGAGCCGGGAGAGACTACCCAGATTCGTCCGTATCCTTATCGGGAGAAAATCATATTGATTGATACACCGGGGCTGAATGATGTAAATGTTATTAACTCCAGCGTAACACGTGATTATTATCGCAAGACGGATGTAGTTCTCTTTTTCCTCAATGCAGCAGGTACGGTGTTCTCCGAAGCCGAGCAGAAATCACTGGAAGCGCTGGAGAAGATCAATACCAATATCCTGATCGTGCTGAACAAGATTGATGCTGCTGACGAGATTGATCGTCTGGTACGCCGCATCCGCCAGGAGACAGGAGACCGCTATGAGGTGATACCGATCTCGTCACGTACCGGGCAGAATATTGACAAGCTGCGCAGCAGTATCCTCGATATGCTCAAAAAAAAAAGTAAGGACATTTTGTTCGCCCGTACGATCAAGGAAAAATCCTCTACCGCCAACAAATGGATTATTGGCGCTGCTACCTCGGCCGGTGCGATCGGTGCTGCGCCGATACCGGGAGCGGATATTATCCCACTAACCGCGATACAGATTGGTCTGCTAACCCGCCTGGCAGCATTGTATGAACGTCCACTCAGCCGGGAGACTGCCAAAGAGATCGTGATCGCCTCGATTGTCGGCAATATGGGAAGAAGTCTGTTCGCCCAGATCAGCAAAATCTTCCCCGGTGCAGGATCTGTAGTCGGTGCAGGTGTCGCCGGTTCGGTAACACTGGCGCTGGGCTATTCCGTCAAATATGCGTATGAACGCGGCATTGATGTGACACCGGACAGTATCAGCCGCCTGTATCGCAAATTCCGTGATAAAGTCAAGAAAAAGGACGACCTGCCTGCTATCGAAGATGAGGGCAGCAAACGACGGTAATGAAGCAAATGATCGAACGGTCAGCTGCCGTTTTCTTTTTATTATCCTGATCCTGAAACCTGCACGGCCCGCGCACAGTATAACAATAGCAATGTGACGACGAAAGGCTGGTTATGATTGAGAGCATTACAGCGAATACATGGACATATTCAGCGCTGGCTGCAGGAGCGTAATTTCAGGCCTGGCCAGCTGATCAGGGAGCGCTACCGGATCATCGGTCTTCTCGGTACAGGCAGCTATGGTGTTACTTACCGGTGTGAGGATCGGGTGACCGGCCAGCTTTGTGTATTGAAAAGGGTTCATCCACTGCGTGGTGGTCGCCGGCGTGCCGAACTGATCTATGCCCGCGAGCTGCAGGCAATGACCCGGCTTCGGCACAAACGGGTACCGGAACTCTTGGAGTCCTTTATTTACCAAGGCCAGCGGTGCCTCACGATGGAGTATATGCAAGGACTGAATATCGGCCAGCTGCTGTTCGAAGAGGAGCAGCGCTTTACCGAGCGGGAAGCGCTGCAGCTGATTCACCAGCTGCTGGATATTGTGGAGATGATGCACAATCAGGGGATGATCCACCGGGATATCAGTTTGTCGAATGTACTGCTCCATGAGGGCCATGTACAGCTAATCGATTTTGGACTGACATGGCGCGTGGAAGAACCACCGGCGCTTGTTGATGAGCTGGATGAACTGGTCAGTGGGGATGAACAGGAGAAGCGAATCCGGCGCTGTCTGGATGTGAGCAGTGACTTTTACGGGATCGGTCATCTGCTGCTCTATCTGCTGTACAGTACGTATAGCGAGGGCGATGCTGCCGGAGAGAGTCAGCCACAGGAAAGCAGCTGGGAGCAGGAACTGCAGCTGCATCCCCGTACCCGGCAAATGCTGCGCAGGCTGCTGCTGATTGATCCGCCTTATAGACAGGCAGCCGAGATCAGACATGAAATTGAATCCATACTATTATAAAAGAAGCAAAAAGCCCCTTCGTTCATCTGAAGGGGCTTTTTGCTTCTTTATTTTATTGGCATCGGCGTCATGTTACCTACATGCTGTATTAGCTGCTGCTGTAAGAGCTGCTGCCGCGCTTACGCCTGTAATGTCCATGACCATGTTGATTATGTGAACTTCCTCTGCGACTGTAACGATCGCTGCTGCTATACGAACGGTGACGGTGGTGGCCTGAACTTGATTTGGACTTGAGTACCTGATTAAGAATACTTTTGATAAGACCCATCTGAGTAACCTCCTTCCGTTTTCTTATCTTCTACATACGTATCCGGCGATATGCAGGTTCCGGTTTTTTATGTAAAACATCTCGAAAAGATACAAATTGCACGAGACGAATAAAATATCGTTCAAAATTTAATTTATAGTGATTCAAATGTCGAAAAATAGGATATACTTATTTAACTAGGTCAAAATAACCGGTTCATAAGTTGTATAAGAGGATGTGGATTTTAATTATTATGTGTATATAGATCTACTATTGCCCTGACGAAAAAGCACACTGAAGTGATCAAAGCTATCATAAATTTTTCAAATACTATTACTGAATAAGGAGTTATTCTACTGTATGAATGCTATTAAAAAAGGTTTGGAAAGCCTGTCTGCCCGGATTCTGGGTATTACGGCCTTGTGTATTATTGTCCCGATGGTACTGGCAATGGTGACGGTGGGTTATACGGTGACCCGGTCTTATGAACAGGCGAACGCCCAGTCTATATCAGCAATTGCCCAGGAAAAGTCAAAAGAACTGAACATGGCGATCAAATCGCAGGTCGCTGTGGCGGATGCAATCGTGGAAGATCCTTACAACGTGGACTTTTTTAACAATCTGAATACAGCGGGTCAAGCAAACAAGGAGCAGTTCCAGCGGATTCAGGAGAACATTACCGAGAAGCTGGAAGAATCCGACGGACTGTATGAGAATATTTTCTTCTCGCATGATAGCAAAATCTATATGGACGGTATTAATGGGAATTCGGTAGGTCACGAACTGACTGCCCAGACCGATCCATGGTATCCCAAAGTACAGCAGCAGCCCGGTCCTTTTATGAGTGATATCATGGTATCCCCGGTATCCGGCAGAACGGTTATCGTTGTCGGCAATGTGCTGGGCGGTGATGAGGCGGACGAACAGAATGAAGGTTCCGCCAGCAATTCACTGAATATTTTTGGAACACCGCTGGATGTGAATACACTGCTGCAGGATGTCGTGCAACAGGATGGAGACAATCTGCTGGATACAGTCGTTATCAACAAGGCGGGCTTGATTATTGCCTCCGGGAACAAGGATCAGATTATGAAGACCGATCTGAGCAAGCTGGATTCCGGTACACTGTACAAGCAGATTCAGTCACAGGACAAAGGCAGCGGATTTATCACCATGAATGGGGAGCGCTATATGGCTTCTTATGTAAAGGATAAAAACCTGAATGTAGATATTATCTCCATGCAGCCGGTTAGTATTTATATGGATCGTGTGCATTCCATGATTACTACGATGATTATTATTACAGTAATCAGTCTGATTCTGGCAGCCATTGTACTGTTCCTGGTTGTACGCAGTATTGTTCGTCCGGTACAGATGGCTTCCCAGCAGCTAGAACGGATGTCCAAGGGCGATTATTCGCATACGCTGCCTGATAAATACAAACAGAGCACAGGCGAGACGGGTGTACTGATCCGCTCGATGGATGCGATGCAGCAGTCTACACACCGTATGATTCAGGCGGTTACTGCCGAGATTAACCAGCTGCGTGAAGCGAGCAATCATGCCAAAGTAGGCTTTATGGATATGAACCAGAAGCTGCAGGAAGTCTCGGCGACCACGCAGAACATGTCTGCCGGTATGGAACAGACCGCCGCTTCTTCCCAGGAGATCAGCGCTTCAACCACCGAGTTTGAAAAAGCGATCGAATCGATCGCTGTAGGAGCACAGGAAGGAGCTGTGCAGGCAGGTGTTATTAACGAGCGTGCCGGTTCACTCAAGAACAAGCTGGATGAATCTATCGCAGCAACAACTGTTGTATACAATGATGTTAAATCCGGTCTGGACGAAGCACTGGCACAGTCCCAATCCGTTGAAATGATCAAATCACTCAGCGAGTCGATCCTTCAAATTACCCAACAGACCAATCTGCTGGCACTTAACGCTTCGATTGAAGCTGCACGGGCAGGGGAAGCAGGTCGTGGCTTCTCCGTAGTCGCTGACGAGATCCGCAACCTGGCAGATGCATCCAAGAATACCGTGGGACAGATTCAGGGCATTACCGATCAGGTTGTGCAATCTGTGAATAATCTGCAAAAATATACTGCTCGTCTTATGGAATTTCTGGCTACCGAGATCGGTGCCGATTACCAGATGATGAGAGAAACCAGTGAATCGTATCTTAACGATGCCGGTTATATCGATCGCATGGTTAGCGAATTCAGCGCGACGAGCGAGCAGCTGAGTGCGTCTGTACAGAATCTGGCACAGGCGATCAACGAAATTTCCATTTCTAACAACGAATCTGCCGATGGCACCGAAGAGATTGCAGGGGCAGCTCAGGTGGTACTCGACAAAGCCAACGAAGTCTCGGTAGAAGCCCAAAAAACCAGCGAAAGTGCTGAACGTCTCGGTACGTTGGTAAACCAGTTCAAATTCTGATCAGTGGACGAGACAAGGAAACGATTAGAATAACTCCTGTATTCCAATATTTGATATTGAGTCTTATTTTGGAGACTCGTACGAAAAGATACTCTGACCAAACAGAGTATCTTTTTTGTGTAATATGAAAGAGATAATACCATTTTTGGATGTTGTATCATATTGAACTGGATATAAATATGATCATCCACTACTTCGCAATACTTATATACCACCTAATATGATATTATCCAGAACGCTTTGATAGTCAAATAATTAACCATTTATTTTAGATATACGTTTGGACTGTTAATCTTCTATATTCTAGCATTCACAATCTCCAACATTTCCTTTAAAATTCAATAGATGCATAAATTTACTGTTATACGAAATTAATCTATTATGCATCAAATAAAGGAGGACATACCATGGTACAAAAGTTGAATATTAAATCTCTACATACGCCCCGGTGGATTCTCACTGCCGTTCTGTGTATCGGTCTGGGAAGTGCTTTCCATGCTCCGGCGACCCAGGCAGCCAGCAACTATCCGGATCCTATGCAGGGTCTGACCGGATTCGCAGGCAATGCCAAGAATGAATACGGACAAGCCAAATCAGCGGTGACAGGTGGTAACGGCGGCGCTGTAGTTACAGTAAATACACTGGACGAACTGAAGCAGCAGGTAGGAGACACCCAAAGAAAAACGGTTGTCGTAGGCAGAAATATCAGCTCCTCCGGCAAAGCGATTGTTAACCTGGGAGCCAACAAAACAATTGTTGGCGCTTACAATAATAACAAGCTGACCAATGTCTATCTGACAACAACCGGCAGCTCAAGCAATATAATCTTCAAGAATCTGGTGATTGCTCATACGGCAAATATTAACGAAAATAATGATATCCCATTGTATATTAACAATGGACAGAATTACTGGATCGATCATGTTACGCTCGAAGGTCATGGATACGATCCGAATGGACATGATCTGGATAAATTGATGTATGTGGGCAGCGGAGCAGACTATATCACCATTTCCAACAGCAAATTCACGAACCATCGCTATGGTCTGATCCTGGGATGGCCTAACGATGACAATGCCAGCGTAAAACAATATACCGGTCTGCCGCATCTGACGATGACCAATAACTACTTCAATAACGTCTATACACGCGCACCGGGTCTGATGCGTTATGGTTATTTCCATGTCAAAAACAACCTGATCCAGAACTACAAACTGGGCTTCACTGTAGCGACCAATGCCAAAGTCTATTCCGAAGGTAATGCGTTTAATGCAGCTGGCGATAATGCAATCGTCAATGTTGATCCAAGTACCAAACTGAGCGGCCAATTCAAGGATACCGGTTCATCCCCGGCGATTACAGCCAATCTGCCGGTGACTACCTGGAAGCCGTCCAGTAACTACTCTTATTCTGTACTGAGTGCTGCTGCTGCCAAACAGTATGCTTTGAGCTATGCGGGTGCACAAAACACATCTCTGCAGTACCCATAATCGCTCTGCCTGCATAGAATGTCCTATTGTTAAAAATGACCATACTGTCTGGATCTTAGTCCGGGTGGTATGGTTATTTTCTGTTGTTTATATACAAAAATTAACGTGTTCTGCCGATAAACAAAAAGGGAATACTGGTATAAGGATAGGGGTAATCTACGGACCCGAGGTGTTTATCCATGCAAATCTCATCCACTTCTTCAGTGGCCTATACATCAACCCAATCCACCAGTAATACATCCGCGCTGGAAAAACAGAAAACAGCGCTGGAAGCACAGCTCACCAAGTTGCAATCCAGTACAGACAAAAAAAGCACAGACAGTGAACAACAAATCAAACAGATTCAGCAGCAGATCCAGCAAGTCGAACGCCAGATCGCTCAGGCCAGCAAAAGTTCCAGCTCTGATTCATCCGACAGCAGCAGTTCTTCATCTATGGACTCTACCGATTCCACTAAGTCTGCCCAGCAGGCTGCGCTGGATGCCCTGAAGAAAACACAGGAAGAGAACCAGAAAGTACAGGAAAAGCAGCAGGCACAGGCTAATCGCAGCCTGGCAGATATGGGCATTGGCAGCCGCTTCGATATGAGCATCTAGGCCCGAACCTGAAATGAAAAAGCCAAAAGCCGTCCACCTTGGGGATGGTTTTTTTGTATTGGTCTTATCCGGGGATGATTCGTAATTGTGAACGAACGTTAACGTTTAGTGTGATCTCAATCACTTGAGATGTCATAGAATGGGAATAGAATTTGAGATATCTGAAATTAATATTAATTTGTGACTATTATCCGGTCTGCCTATGCCGGTAGCAGCTGTAGAAGATCAACTGCCATCCGTGCTAGCTGTAATGACCAAAACAAAGGAGAGATCAGAATGCTGGATGCTCATACTATTAAAGTGATCAAGTCGACTGTACCTGTACTGGAGACCGAAGGGGTACATATTACCAAAAGATTCTATCAGACGATGTTCGAAGCGCATCCCGAGCTGCTGAATATTTTTAACCACGCCAATCAAAAGCAGGGACGGCAGCAGACTGCGCTGGCGAATGCGGTCTATATGGCGGCGCTGCATATCGACCGGCTGGAAGAGATTCTACCGGTCGTCAAGCAGGTTGCCCACAAGCACCGTAGTCTGGGCATCCGTCCGGATCAGTATCCGATCGTTGGCAAATATTTGCTGCAGGCAATTCAGGATGTGCTCGGTGAAGCGGCAACACCGGAGATTCTGGATGCCTGGGCCAAAGCATATGGCGTTATCGCAGATGTCTTTATCGGAATCGAACAGGAGATGTACCAGGAGGCCGAACAGCAGCCAGGGGGCTGGGAGGGATTCCGTGCTTTTATGGTACAGCGCAAAGAGCGGGAGAGTGCTGTCATTACTTCCTTTTACCTGGTGCCCCAGGATGGCGGCGAACTGGCTGCGTTCGAGCCGGGTCAATATATCAGCATCAAGGTACATGTTCCGGGACAGCCATATGAGCAGATCCGTCAGTACAGTCTGTCTGACGGACCGGGACAACCTTACTACCGCATTAGCGTCAAGCGTGAAGATGGCGATGAAGTTCGTCCGGCAGGGCAGGTGTCTGTCTATCTGCATGAACAGGTGCAGGAAGGGGATGTGCTGTATATATCCGCGCCGGCAGGAGACTTCCAGCTGCAGCGCCAGCAGGGTCGTCCGGTCGTGCTGATCAGCGGTGGCGTCGGTCTGACACCGATGATGAGTATGCTGCGCTCGCTCGCTGCCGAGTCATCGGGAGCAGGCATTACCTTTATCCATGCGGCAGGCAATAGTGAGCTGCACGCGATGCGCCGTCAGGTAGAGGAGATTGCGAGTGAATGCCCTGATCTGTCTGCTTATTATTGTTACAGTACACCGACCGAGTTGGACCGACAGAATGAAGCCTTTCATTATGAAGGGTATCTACAGCCCGACTGGCTCAAGGAAATGGTGCCTGATCTGAACGCCGATTACTATTTCTGTGGTCCACTGCCTTTCATGCAGGCGGTCAATACAGCACTGGATCAGCTGGAAGTTCCTGTGGAGCAGCGGCATTATGAATTCTTTGGCCCTGCAGCGAGTCTGGTAGCAAGCGGGAAATAGGCAGGCGAGAAGGCTAACTGAGCCAGAAATAGATCAAATCAATGGACGAAGCGAAAATTCTATACCATCCATGGTTGGGCTTTATTTTAAAATCATATCTATCAGCATATAAAAAAGCAGAACTCCTCCTATGAAATGGAAGAGTCCTGCTTTTTGGTCTGTGCGCGCAGCAGTCGGTTTACCGTCTCGCGCCGGAGTCCGATCAGCTGGCCGATTTCGTCCTGGGTAATAATTTCGGTAATCGGGATGTCCTTGAGATAGGTAGCAAACCAGTGTTGCAGCTGTTCCAGCTTGTCTGCCGGGGTAACCCGGGTGAGCTGGTCGATTCGCTGCTGCATCATGCGTAGCTTGTCCTGCAGCAGCGCAGCCACTTCATGATATCGGGCAGGATCGCGATTTAGTTGATCATACCATTCAGCCGCATGTACAATCTCGACTTCTCCCGAGATCAGCGCAATCGCTGTGCCGTGATAATTCATCGGACTGATCAGGGAATGATGCGGAATCATCTCGCCGGGCACGATGATATTAAATAAAAACATACTGCCGTCCTCGTGCAGACGCACTATCTTGAACAATCCGCTTTTGATGCGGTACAGTGGCCCGCTCTCTCCCTGACGGAACAAAGTCTCGCCTTTGTGAATGATCATGAGTACTCTCCTTCCCTAGCCGAGACGCTTGCTGAGGTGCTTATGCAGTGAAGAGGCAAGTGCTGGCTCATTCAACAGCTGGCGCAGCAGCGGAGTGTCTCCGCGTTCATGATACAGCACCTGATTGCAGTCTGCGATCGTTGTTCCATTGCCTTCGTGGCATATCCATTCAAACCGGTCTCCAGCAGTAACCTGACCCGGCTCCAGCACACGGAAATAAAAGCCGGAATAGCCGGTGTCCCGTACGCGCATAATCATTTCCTTGCGCTCCAGATACGCAGATAGCTTGAAGCAGGGCTGACGGGGCTGGCTGACTTGTACAACAGCCGACCCGATCCGGTAGACATCGCCGATGCGTACATTCTGTTCCTGCAGTCCACTCACGGTAAAGTTCTCTCCAAACGCACCAGCTTCAAAAGGACGATTCATCTGTTCGCTCCACCAGAGATAGTGATCTGCCGAGTAGACACAGGCGGCTTTGTCCGGACCGCCATGATTTTTCAGATCGCCCTGCCCGTCCTGTTCGAGTCCATCTGACGAGATGTTGACAGGATGTGGAACCGGCTTTTTGATGAATCCGGTGAATACGGTTTTTCCATCCCATTCCACATTGACCGGCATACCGGTATTTAAGGATAATAATTCTGGTAAAATAGCAGTAGTCTCTATCGACATGGGGAATACGCTCCTCCTCACAAACGATTTTCTTCATTAATACCGATAATTGTATCATAATAACGTATACAGACAATTCGGAAGCCGATTCTTCCCGCGAAAGTCTTCCCTGTGAAGCGCTTCTGAGGAGAAAGGAACGATCATGAACAATAAGCCACGAACTATTCGGTATATGCCGGTGATCCTGCTGCTTCTGCTTGCAGTAAATATATGCCTTTATCCAGGCAGTGCACTCGCGGCAGAACAGAAAGGTCATATTATGGATCATGCCAGCCTGTTTGCCGAAGAGGATATCAGCCGAATGAATGCCAGACTGGATCATCATACCTATGATCTGTACGTGATTACCGGCACGGGAATGAGTGAGTCAGAGGGGATGAAGCTGGCTAACGAAGTGTATGAACAGGCTGGATTCTCGGATAATCAGCTGCTGCTCATGATTACGACCGACCCTAATTATGTGCATCTGGTATTCGATAACGAGGAACTGTCAGAGCGGATTGCCCGCAGCAATGCAAGCAGTATCGCCGGGGTGACCGACAGCCAGTTTGTACCTTATGCCAAAAAGGGAGATCTGGCTGGTGGAGTCATTGCGGTTAGTGATTACCTCAATGGACTCGGCGACATTTCCAATCCGGATACAAGTTCAGCTTTGTCTGCAGCCGGACAGCTGCCTCTATCCGAGCAGAATGGTAAGTCTCTGCGCCAGGTGAGCTTTTACATTATAGGAGGATGCGTAGCTGCAGCCCTCCTGGTCCTGCTGATTGTGCGAGCCGTCGCTTCCGAGAAACTGCATCGCCGTCAGAAGAGACTTCGTGCACGAGTGGACGAGTGGAATGAGCGGTTGGGCAGCCTGTCCCATTCCGATTCTTCCGGTTCACTGGACAAAGGTATGCTTGGCGGATTTTCAGCTGCTGCGATAACAGCCCGTAAACTGGACATACAGAAGTATTCCAGTCAGCTGGACCGACTGCGTCAGTGTATTGATAGCCGGAACATCTCGCTGTTCTCTACTACCCGGCCTGCAAAGGAACTGCAGGGATTGGAGCAGCAGCTGAATGCACAAGCAGTTCAGATTGAGGAATGGCTGAAGTATGGCCATAGTTCTGTAACAGCAGATAATTCTCACCCTCTTGTGGAAAACTCCGAACTTGCTGGGCAGAGCTGGGATGGAGCAGTGGACGAGCTATCCGGACAATCTCCAGAGCAGCAGAGCCGGCGATGGCTAGACGATATTGAACATGCCGAACGGGAGCTGCGCTGGCAGATCGAACAAGAGCAGTTGATGATAAATACCGACAATCCTTTCCCTATGCTTGATCAGGCCCGCAGCGAGGCAGAACATCTGCCGAATCTGCTGGCTCGTGGAGATATAGACAGTATTCGCAGAATAGAGCAGCATATACGGGAGGCTCGCAGTCTGGTTGCTGATCTGATTCGTTACCGTGATGATGCTCGTGAGATGCTGACGCTGGCTCCGCAGCAGTTGGAACAATTGCAATTGCAGCCGGAACGGTATGAGCAGGAAGTAGAGCTGCTGCGGGAGCAGTACGCCAGAGTGCATATTCAGGAACAGCGTGATCGCTATGCCAGAATGCAGGAGCTGCAGTTCCAGGTCGAACAGCTGCTGCCGAAAATTGCCGATGCGCTGGATGAACATGATCAGCAGTACCGTCATGCGAATATGCTCACTACAGAGGTAAGAACGGCATTGGATCAGATTCACCACCAGCGAAACGCTATTCTCGGTTATAGGGATGAGCTGGATCTGCACAAAAAGCTGCTGATGGAAAATTGGGAGCTGATGAGTGCCCGTCACCGGGAAGGCGTACAATTGCTGACCGGTATTCCCGAAGAGGGACTTGCTGCGCTGCAATCCCAGAACGAGAGCTTTCATATGCTGGAGCAGGTCCGCCGCCGGTTGATCAATCCTCCGATTCATCTGCCGGAGCTGGAAGAAGCGATGATGCTGGCAGCTGCGAGACTGGATGCTTTTCTGCAGGATGTGCAGGAGATTATCGGAATATCCGATCTGGCCCAGCAGCCGGAAGCGTCGTCCACCGATACAGAACGTCCGGGTACACCATCCATGAGGTTGTTCAGAAATCACCCGGAAGACAATCATGAATGATAGGCAGTCCTGAATGATAAGTAATCCTGACAACCAGAATATTCAACGTAAAGAAGGTAGATCAACCCATGAAACATGACAATCTGCATCAATCTGCCACAGGTTCAGGCGAACCGGCAGCGACCAAGTATGTACGGGAAACACGCTGCTTCAAGACGGCACGCGTGTTTCCGACAGATGTTAATAATCACAATACGTTATTCGGCGGCAAGCTGATGTCCTATATCGATGATATCGCTTCGATTGCTGCCTCCAAGCTGTGCCGGGTTGATACGGTCACTGCGTCTACCGATTCGGTGGACTTTCTGTATCCGATTAATCCGTCGGATTCGGTTACGCTGGAATCTTTTGTGACCTGGACCGGTCGCAGCTCGATGGAAGTATTCGTCAAAGTCATCCGGGAGGATCTGAAGTCCGGTGAACGAAATATCGCAGCCACCGCCTTTTTGACTTTTGTAGCAATAGGGGAAGGCAAGCGCAAGGTGCAGGTGCCTACTGTGGTGCCGGAGACCGAAGAAGAGCGCAAGCTTCATGAAACCGCACCTTCCCGGGCGGCCATGCGCCGTCAGCGCCGGGAAGAAAGCAAGGAATTCGCCGATTATCTGACAACGGATTATCCATGGGAATAGCAGCGATCTGATCAAAATAACCAAAAGCAGCCCGGCTTTGTACGGTGAGTACAGAGCACAGGGCTGCTTTTTTTGTTGGAACCAATCGTTGATTATATGGTCCGGAACAGTTAATCAGCATTCTGTTCATTCCGGCTGGATGAAATGGGACAGGTCGTGATCGGCTTTGGCCTGATTGCACAGATTGCAGGCACATACGCAGTTGAGCGGTGTCGTATGGCCGCCGCGAGCCCGCGGCAGCAGATGGTCGATCGTATCGCCATATCCGCCGCAGAAATAGCAGGTATACTGGTCACGTTCCAGAATATACCGCCGGAAAGAGCGGTTGCTGTACAGACGGCGAATCGTATGCGGATTGACGACCACTGCCGCATATTCGCGGACGAGCACAATGGCGGTCTCCAGATCGCTTTCCTGGTGCCAGCGGCGTCCTTTGTCCGTGCGTCCGCGCATGTAGACAATCCCTTTACGGGTAGGGCGCAGTATCGACAGATCCAGTCCCTGTCCACGGATATCCTTTTGGTCGATAGAGGGCAGCTGACGATTGGGACGGACCGCTGTAATATGCGTAGCTCTTGCAGTCGGCTGCGGAGCCGGAGAAGGCTGGATCGCTGACGGAACGGTATGGGAAGCATGAGCTGATATCGGTTGTACCTGCACTTGCACCGTATCCGTAGCTGAGTTTACCTCGGGTGTATCCTTGATCTGATTTTTAAGCTGTTTGCGGCAGCTTCGGCAGGTACCGCGGCGCTGACTTCTGCCGGATTTGCGGCCTGTTCGCCGGGCATAATGCGACAGCGGGTGAAGCTCACCGCAGCGGGAACAGATTTTGGAACCCGGGTAATCGGTACTTTCCGATTCTTGAGTAGAGGAATCAGCGGGTACGGGTAAGTCGGTTGTTGTTTCCGGCAAATACTCCGGATGAGATTGCTGCATAGATTTCACCTATTTCCAAGTAAATTCGGATTGTATCAGTATCAGAGTAGATTCCTTCTATTTATAACGGTAAAAGGTCACGCCGTTTGGCAATGGGCTCACAATCCTTGCATACACCTACGAGACTACCGTCATCATTGGCATAAAAGGTCAGATGATTCACCTCTTTTTTGCAGTAAGAGCACTTTTGCATACGCAACTTGGATGGTGGCAGACCATTCTTCGACAGCGGCAGTGGACGGACAACAGCTGGACGTCCGGATAACTCTGCCGGTTTGCTATTGGTATCCGTTTTGCGGCGTGTATGGGAACGACGCTCACGAAAGGCTGCCAATTCAACAACGTTATGGGGCTTGGCAGTTGGTTTACTGCCATTATGGGATTCAGACGTATTCGCCGTGAAAGGTGGTGACAGCGTCTCGTTGGCTGCCGGTTTGATCCTTTTTTTGGAGGAGTGAAGAATCCAGCTAATCACGGCCAGAATAACAATAACAATCCCCATTACGATAATCCATGCAGGTTGCATGCGATTCACCTTCTTTGCTGAGTATTGGACAAGGTAGATCAAGATACTCCTTATTATATTACCTTTTAATTCCTGTACATCCCTTTTTTGTTACTGCCTAATTTGCTATAATGCGTGTCAAGGGTAGAAAAAAAGTATAGAATTATTTTTTGCCGTTATGTGTTACATATCGAGAGTATGGAAACGGTAGAGCCTAAGGAAGCTGGATAACATATGAAAGGAATGAAGACAGTGAACAAGAAGATCAAAAGCTTTACGATACTGTGTCTGCTCGTTGTGTTGGTCGCTTCTGTGCTCAGTTCGTGCGGATCGGATACCGGGAGTAAGAATGAGGAAAAGGGAAAGGTTACCATTAAGTTCTGGACGATTGCGCTTCAGCCCACATTTAATGAATACTTTAATACCCTGATTTCAGAATACCAAAAAAGTCACCCCGGCGTCACGATTGAATGGAGCGATTATCCATATGATGCCATCTCTAATAAGTTATTAACCGGAATTGCCAGTGGCAACGTACCGGATGTAGTGAATTTGAACACAGAATTTGCCAATCAGATGGCATCCAAGGGAGCACTTGCCGATCTGACGCCTTATTTGAGCGATGAAGAGAAAGGTTCTTACTTTGAAGGGATCTTTAATTCCACTGTATTGGACGGCAAGCCGTATGCCCTGCCATGGTATACCGGTACGGAAGTACTGTACATGAATACCCGCTTGGTCAAACAGGCAGGTCTGGACCCGGAGAATCCGCCGAAAACGCGTGATGAACTAAATGAATGGGCCCGCCAGGTCAAAGCCAAAACAGGAGCGAACGGCTATGCGCTGACATTTGCAGCCAGACTGTTCCCGGTAGAAGGTATCTCGATCCTGAATGAAGACAAAACGGCAGCGGCATTCAATACGCCGGAAACCCTGTCGATGATCCAACGCATGCAGCAGCTGATCCAGGAAGGGGTACTGGTTGGTGAAGATGCCAACTTTGACAAGCAGATCCAGTATTATTCTAGTGAACAAACTGCGTTCGAGATTGCAGGACCTACCTTTATTAACTTTATCAAAACAGCAGCACCGGATGTATATGAGAATACGGTAGCTGTACCGCTGCCGACAGGCAAAGCGGACGTGCGCTTGTCCAACACGATGAACCTGGTTGTACCGGCCAAATCGGCAGCACCGGAACAAGCGGCAGAATTTGCCAAATTCCTGACGAACGCTGCCAATCAGACGGCTTTTGCCAAAGCAGCCAATACGCTGCCAAGCACCAAGGAATCGATCAAGGACCCGTTCTTTACCCAGAATGACAACAAGCTGGAATCCCAGGCCAAAGTCGCTTCAGCCGAAAGTCTGGACAAAGCGGTCGACTATATGGTCGGTGTACCAAATGCAGGTGATGTGAACTCGGCAATCGCTCTGCAGCTGCAGGAGATTTTCCTGAATGGCAAAGATCCGCAGCAAGGACTTGATGCCGCAGAGCAGGCAGTCAATCAGGTTCTCAAACAATAAAATATCAACAGGAACAGATACAGGAACATATCTAGGTGAAGTCATTTTTCGTTAAATCCCGGTCGCATCTGCAGAGTATGGTTCTGCAATGAAGGCAAGATACTGACCCTCCAAAGGCGGTGGACGAACATAATGAGATGGATGAGAACCGAGACGTTTGCCGCGTGGGCCTTCATGGCTCCCGGATTGCTGATTGTCGCTGTGTTTGTATTATGGCCGATCATCTACGGAATTCCATTGTCTCTGACCGATTACTCGGTAATCGGCGAGACTCACTATGTAGGATTCGAAAATTATGTAACAGCAGTTCAGGATAAAAGCTTCCTGACCTCACTGTGGAATTCGCTGGTCTATGTACTGATTGTCCCTTTTATCCAGGTGTTCTCGATTCTGATGGCGATTCTGGTCAATACCCGACTGCCGCTGATCAAGGCATTTCGGGCGGCCTATTATATTCCTGTCGTCACCTCCATGGTTGCCGTCGCGCTCATGTGGAGCTGGCTGTTCAGCAACAATGGAGTCGTCAATTATATTCTTATGCAGCTGGGCATTATCCAGGAGCAGGTCGGCTGGCTGTCGACCAGCAGCACAGCACTGTATGCGCTAATGTTCATTACGATGTGGAAAGGCCTTGGTTATTACATGGTGCTCTATCTGGCTGGACTGCAGGGCATTCCGTCAGAGCTGTACGAAGCAGCGATGATCGACGGTGCCAGCCGCTGGCAGGTCATCCTGCGGATCACGGTGCCGCTGCTGCGTCCGCATATCCTGTTCTGTACACTCATCTCGCTGATGGGCGCGATTCGTGTCTTTGACGAGATGTTCGTACTGACCCAGGGTGGACCGGGCAATGCTACGCTAACCTCCAGCCTGTATATTTACCAGAAAGGTCTGGAACAGTTCAACTTTGGTTATGCATCGGCTCTCGGGTTGATTGTGAGTGTGATTGTCGGTGCGCTTAGCATATTCGTATTCCGGCTGAACCGGAGAGGCGGGGTGAGCTACTGATGAACAAAGCGATGGAACATTCCCGTAGCCATACGGTGTCATCCGTCAGGATGGCCCGTCGTGTGCGCAAAGTAGTGCGGTATACCTTTACGTATATTCTGCTCCTGCTGCTGGCTCTGCTCATGACCGGACCGTTCCTGTGGCTGCTGAGCGTCTCGCTCATGCCGGGTCGTAATGTATTCTCCAACCCGCCAGCCATTTGGCCTACCTTTATTGATTTTGGTAATTATGTGCAGGTCTGGAGCTATATGAACTTCCCCAAATATATTATGAACACGCTCATTATTACGGTGCTTGGTGTGGTATTCAATATCGTGCTGTCCTGTATGACTGCCTATCCGCTGGCGCTGTTCCGTTTTAAAGGCCGGGATATGGTATTCGCACTGCTGATTACAACAATGATTATACCGTCCGCTACCGCGATGATCGTGCACTATCTGACGATCCAGTGGCTGAATCTGGGCAACTCCTATCTGGGTGTCGTTCTGCCGGCAGCTGTATCGGTATTTAATATTTTCCTGATGCGTCAGACGTTCCAGGGAATCCCGTCCGAGATTCGGGATTCGGGGAAAATGGATGGTGCATCCGAGCTTCGTATCTGGTGGCAGCTGGTCCTGCCGCTGGTCAAACCCGGCATCGCCGTTATCATGCTGCTGGAAGTGATGGCTTTTTGGAATAATTTCCTCTGGCCGATTGTCGTTCTCGATGATCCGGAGAAATATCCGCTCGCTTCGGCACTCACATATTTGAATGGTCAGTTTTCGTATAATTTCGGCTGGATTGCTGCAGGTACCATCATTTCGGTTATTCCGATTATTCTGGTATTCCTGTTCACCCAGCGTTACTACATGGAAGGCCTGGCCGGTGCAGTCAAAGGATAAGCGCTTCGCTTATCCTTTTCTGTGCTGCCATTTACATAATCATACCTTCGACCAGCTGTTCCAAAAGGGTGTTTTCAGGCTTCTGCACAAGTACGCAGCATATTATGAAATCGGAAAAGGGGGGAATTCACAAAGAGTCTGTCCGGCACTCCAGACAGCTTCACGACAAAACGATCTCCGGCAGGTGCTCTCGCCAAAATAGAGAAATGGCAGAAACGGGTTGTATCGCGTATCGCAGAATCTACAAATTGCGCATTGGTGTAAGGCAGCACAGACACACCTATACCATTATGAGCCAGGAGGCTATCACATGAAGCGAAACAAGGGGTTATGGCGCTCTATATCTGTATTAATGATCTGGGCGATGCTCGGCAGTATGATTCCTGCAGGAGTGATCCATGCAGCAGAACAGCAGCAGGACTTTAGCAAAATGGACGTGATGCCGATTCCGGCAGTTACCCGAATTATTACACCTACCGGTGAATTACATGGCGATGACTGGGAACGGATCACAGCTGGCGGTGGCTGGGATGTAGATACCAACAAGGCCACGATGACACTGGAGTTTCCTTATCCCCTTTATCTGAATGGATTCAAGACGTTTCTGAATAGTGGGAGCAACACGACGGATTTTAGGCTGGAAGGGCTGGTTGACGGAGAATGGCGTGATATCGATGAGATGCAGTCTGCCTGGGAAGATCCTTCGGGCTATGCCTACTATATGCGGGCGATGACACCAGGATGGTACAAGAGTATCCGAATCAACTTTTTCAATAAAGATCCAAACAAAGCTGTTAATGTAACGACGATCTATCTGATGTCGGAGCTGTCACGGGTAAGCAATGCCAATGTACTGCCAGGGCAGAACACGCAGGGGGCTTTGCAGTGGGATGAAGTGCCAGGTGCCGAGAAATATGTTGTCAAATACGGACCGGAGTTTGGAGAGTATACCGATCAGGTAGAACTCAAGCCATCCGACCGGCAGCCAGGCAATTATTTTATTATCCCGGGGCTGGAAAAGGACAGGGTCTACCATGCTATTGTTGTACCGGTTGTGAACGGACGTGAGGGTAACCGGTCGGTCGATATGTCGATCATTATTCCAAGCTCCCGCTTCTTCCCGGGTGGAACCGGATTTGGAATTAATGAATGGGACAACAGCTGGCTGTACAACAAAATGGGTGATGGAAATATGAACAGTACCTGGGGATCGATGGCTTATGGATATGTAAAAGATCTTAATTATTATATCCAGATGCCATCGACGACCTATATGACTTCTCTGCAGGTGCTGCCTGCCGTGCCGGCAGATACGACGCTTACGTATACTGCCTATGGATGGAAAGATGGAGTGGCTACCGAGATCGGACACAAATCCTATGATCTGGCTGCACGGATTGGCCCGTATGTGCTGGACCCGATCCCGATTACACCGGACTGGTACGATCGCATCTCCATACACGTGAATTCGACCAATACAGCGGTCGAGACGTATGAGATTCTGTGGGATTCGGATATGGCTACCGTAGGAGGATTATGGACCGAGCGTGGAGATCATCAGGTGACATTGCATTGGAATCCTGTACCGAACGCCGATTATTATACGGTTACTTATGAATCTGTGATCTACCCGGTTAGTGGAACCATGCAGGTGAGCGCCGAAGCGTACAAAGGCTATCCTGTCACCGGATTGGTCAATGGACAAGAGTATACGTTCCGGGTCAATGCCAGCGTTAACGGACAGCTGGTTAATCCAACCGGAAAAGTTATAGGCAGTGCAACCGCGCCGAATATCAGCAGAGCAGTTCCTGCCGGAACGATTGCCAGCGGCAGCGCAGAACCGATACCGGCCTATGATCCATACTCGGTTATCGACAGTTATATGACTACCGGCTATTCATTATGGTCAGGCGGCACATTTGGTCTGTCCTTCCCATCACCGGTCAGTCTGAAAGGTGTGCAGATCTCCAGCTTCTCGATGGCTCCATCTATGCATAACTATACGATCTACGGACTGCAGGGCAAGCGCTGGATCAAGATCGGTCAAGGAACCATTACTCCAATGTACCGATTCAAAAGTGACCCATACGATCTGCTGCAAGACCCGATCGCAGTCAAGCCGGGCAAATACGAAGGCATTCTGGTGGTCGGTGAAGTAGATCAGGATGGAAATTGGGGCAGTATTGATCTGAATGATATCAAATTGATCTATGGCAATAATCAGGCTCCATCAAGTGTGACCGGTGATACGTATGGACAGCAGGGAACTGTGATCGGAGATACGTACATCCAGTGAACAAATGCGATGCATCATAAACTTGTATTCTTGCAGCGTGGCCAGATCAGCTGCATGCTGGTGCAGAATTTTACTTTTTCCGTTCGATATGATTGGATGTAAATACAGATATTTTTATCTATGGTTATAATTGTATATCGAGCTGCGAGGTATGGTCGTCAATTGATAACATCTCGCAGGATTCCGCAAACAGACACAGACAAAGATGCAGATGGATAAAAACAGTAACCGGTCGGTATGCTGCAATCAAGGTTATGGATAGCCGCATACCGATCAATACATAGTTCAAAGGAGCATGGATCATCATGAATTCTTCGCATGGCAAAAACGGTAAAATCGTGATTCTCCCACTGGATGAGCGTCCCTGCAATTATAATTTCCCCTATAAGCTGGGCAAAAGTACGGATTATAAAGTCGTTCGTCCTCCGCTGGAATGGATGGGGTGCAAAAAGCAGCCTGCCGATACGGCACGTCTATGGACGTGGACCGAACTGGAATGCCTGCGTGCCCAGGGCGCTGTCCTGTCACTGGATACTCTGCTGTATGGAGGCATTGTGCCTTCTCGTCTGCATGAACTGGATCAGGCAGAGATTGCCCGGCGGATGGATCAGTTGCGTCATCTCAAGGAACAGAACCCGAATCTGATCATTTATGCTTTTCAGCTGATTATGCGCTGTCCGCAGTATTCTTCTTCGGATGAAGAACCGGACTATTATGCCGACTGGGGCCGGGAAATTTTTCGTAAAGGTTATCTGGAACATCTGGATGAGGAGCAGGGGCTTGATCCCGCAGAACAGGAAGAATTAAGAGATATTAATGCCCGGCTGCCGCAGGAAGTGCTAATCGATTATCTGGGGCGCCGTGCGGTGAACCGCGAAGCCAACCGGCTCGCTCTCCAGTATGTGGAGGAAGGGATTATCGATTTTCTGATTTTCCCGCAGGATGATTCCGCTCCGTATGGATATACAGCCAGAGACCAACGGCTGGTTCGGGAAGCGATTCGCGAGAAACATCTGGGTCTGCGTGCATACATGTATCCGGGAGCGGACGAGGTGGGCTGTACGCTGATGGCACGTATGGTGAACCATTTTCAGGCAGCGGTGCCTTCGGTATATCTGCGATTTGGATCAATCGAGGGACCGCATATTATACAGGCATATGAAGACCGGCGTCTGTATGAGACACTCAAATACCAGATTATCGCAGCCGGAGGTATGGTTGTCTCCTCGCAGTCCGAAGCGGATTTGGTGCTGCTGCTGAACACACCGGGGGAAAAGATGGGCGAAGCGGTCAATCAGGGCAACCCTTCGGCTGGCTACGATACCGAGCGTACCCTCGTTGAACTGGTCGAATATGCGGGATATCTGCTGGATCGATCTTCTTCTGACATCCTTACAGCAGAGCATACTGATACGGTAGTGCAGGAAGAAGCTGACGGTAACATCGTACCCGTACAGACCAGTCGACCTGCTGTAGCGATTGCAGATATTGCTTATGCCAATGGCGGCGATCTGGAACTGCTCAGCCTGCTGCGTCAGCGTGGAATTCTGTATCGTCTGGCAGGATATGCCGGCTGGAATACCAGCTCCAATACGCTGGGTACCGTGATCGCCCAGTCAATGATCTATCTGCATTACGGCCGGACCCGGGAGCATCTGAATTTCCTGGCGCTGCGATATGTAGAGGATCTGGGCTATGATTCGATTGTCCGCAAAGCACTCAGTAGTGGACCGATTCAGGAACTCGGCCTGGATAAATTCCTGCTCGATGGTCCGCGCGGACAGGTCTCGCAGATGGTTCGCGAAGGACTGGAGCAATTTATCCGTGATCATCTGGAGCAGGAAGGGCACTCCGTGCGTATTCTGGATTGTTATATGCCTTGGAATCGGATGTTCGAGGTTGGGTTGAATGTACATGCAGATTAAGACGTATTGTCTGCTTTTTACTAAGGCAAGGAATACTCAATACAAAGCCTCCAGCCATGTCTGCTGCATAGATAGCTGTAAACTTGAACTTCATATCCTGTAACTGGTATAAATGATACAAAGATGGAAAATAAAAACGTTATCAATGATCCAAAAGATGGCAGTCATGCCCCAATAATCATGCCAAATCGTACCCAAAGGAGATCTCAGCCATGAACCCACATACTATACAAGCCGACGTTATCGTTATCGGAGGAAGTCTCGGAGGCACGCTCGCTGCGCTCGCTGCCGCCAAGCAGGGACTACATGTTATTCTCACCGAACCGACAGACTGGCTCGGCGGACAGCTCACTTCCCAAGCGGTTCCACCGGATGAACATCGCTGGATTGAGCAAGGAATCGGTGCACCGGGGACCTTTATCGAGTTCCGGGAGCGGGTAAGGGAATATTACCGCAACAACTACCCGCTTACCGAGGAAGCATTGACCAATCCGATCCTCAACCCGGGTAACGGATGGGTCAGCCGATTGGCACATGAGCCAAAAATCGCGCTGCAGGTGCTTGAAGATATGCTCGCAGTCTATGTAAATACGCAGCGTATCGAAGTGCTGTACCAGACGGTACCGGTTGAAGTAGATGTGGAACATGACATGATCCGCTCTATAACTGTAAACCGGCTGGGCCATTATCGTCCGAAATATACCACCCTGATCGGTCAATATTATCTGGATGGTACCGATGAAGGCGATCTGCTGCCGATGTCCGGTACAGAGTACGTGAGCGGCGCCGAATCCAGATCCCAGACCGATGAACCCCATGCACTGGAAGAAGCCGATCCACTGGATATGCAGTCGATTACGCATGTAGCGGCAGTTGATTATATCGAAGGCGGCGACTTTACGATCGATAAGCCGGAAGAGTACGAGTTCTGGCGTCAGTACACACCGTCCTTTTCCGAGTATCCGATTCTGAGCTGGTATGCGACCGATGCGAATGATACGACCAAGCTCAAGGAATTCACCCTGCTGCCGAATGAACAGGGTGTGACGTCGCTGTGGGATTACCGCCGCATCGTCGATCCATCGATCTGGACCGAGAAGCTGAGTGCCGAAGTATCTCTGCTCAACTGGGCGATGAACGATTATTATGCCGGCCCGGTTACCGGCGTGCCGCTGCAGGAACGGATGCCGAATCTGGAGAGTGCCCGTCAGCTCACCCTGTCGCTCGTCTACTGGCTGCAGACCGAAGCTCCTCGTCTGGATGGCGGCAAAGGCTACCCGGGTATCCGGCTGCGCGGCGATATTGTCGGTACAGCAGATGGACTCGCCAAAGCGCCATATATCCGCGAATCCCGCCGGATCAAGGGCATGTACACAATCACCGAGCATGATGTGAGCAAGGAGCTGCGCGGTGAGCAGGGGATCAAGCGCTATGAAGACAGTGTAGGCATCGGCAGCTACTCGCTCGATCTGCATCCAACGGTCAAGACACACCGGACGTTCTACATTCCCAACTATCCATTCGAGATTCCGCTCGGTGCGCTGATTCCGGTACGGATGAAAAACCTGCTGCCAGCCTGCAAAAATATCAGCATGACCCAGATCGCCGGCGGCTGTTATCGTCTGCATCCCGTGGAATGGAATATCGGGGAAGCAGCCGGTTATCTGGCAGCCTATGCGATTCAGCATGATCTGACCCCGCAGGAAGTGTACGCATCCAGTGAGCATGTGAGCCGCTATCAGGAGATGCTGACCGAAGGTGGTGTGCAGCTGCACTGGCCGGAAGAAGTAGAGAAGGAAGTGTTACAGCCGCCGAAGCAGTAAGTGGTAAATAGAGGAACGGATGATAAGAACACAAAAAGAGAGCATTCCCGGAATGCTCTCTTTTCACTATTTATAAGGTGCTTGGCTGTATAAATGCAGGCTCACTCGATACGCGATAAACGAGCTTCTATGATGTCATTATGTATCACTGTGCCTGTCCCGAATCGTCTCTAGCAGCATTTTGATGCATACGTAGGCGACAACAAGGGAAAATAGAAATGCAAATGCTTTGAACCAGATTTCGGTATCCTCCAGCTGCCAGGCATTAAACATGCTGAGTCCGGTAATACCGAGAGCCAGGCAGGCGAGTAGTAAACGAGCTGTCCATTTCTCCGGATATCTGAATTTGAGTTCGTCATGCAGCAGAATACATAACGTTTGGGCAAACAGACATAATCCTGCCAATGAAAAGTGCGTAAACAGCCCGAACATTCTAGCGAGTACGATCCATATAGCCAGCAAAAGTATCAATCGCAGTAAGTTCGATCTATTCAATCTCATATGTATATTCATCCTCCTGCGCATTCCGGGATTTGAAAGTATGTCTATTATACTCTCTGTTCTCTGTACGCAGGAGGTTTTACTTGCAAGCGGGCAGAAATCCAAATGGCTACTGCTCTAGCCTTGTTGCTGGTTATTTTCTTGTAACAGTTCAATCAATTCCAGCCGCAGCGCCTGCATTGCATCTTCTCGTTCCATCGGCATATAACGGCTGAGCTGGCGCATCTCCGGCTCATAATAAGCCAGCAGTTCCAGCATAGACGACTGTCCATTCGGACCGCGCGCCAGTTCCAGCAGGGTTACAAATTGTTCGTCCGGGAGAGGTGTTCCAGGCTTTTGCGCTTCCATCGGTTCACCGCCTGTTGACTGATTTGCAGCCGGGCTGCCAGTTCCTGCTCGCTTCGTCCTTCCAGATATAGACCGGTGATGATCAACCGGCCCTGCTCGGAAGGCAGCGTATCTATCCACTCCCGCAGCAGAATAACATCGATGTCATCGGATTGTACAGAAAGATGGCTAACTTGCTCGTTCAAGGGTAAATGTTCGTGATATAATCTGGTCTTGGCGCGGTACTGCATCCGCCAGGAGGCTTGCCGCAGCCGCTGTCTATACTGTTCGCTCAGTGGTAAAATGACGGACATTGTATTCCACTCCTTTGTGTTATATTTTCCATTTAAGGGAACTTATGTTCTTATTCTATCACTGATTCAGACAGTCGGCGGAGGTTCTACACCGGAGATGCAGCCGAAAAAAGGATGTTTTTGGGCTGTTGGATGTTGTAACGAGGTTCAGGTTGGCAGAAAAGAATTCCAAGTCGAAGGGATTATCCCGGAAAGGTGTTTTACCTCATTATGCTTAAAATTTTGCTGTTTATTTTTCTGATTCAGATTGTGTATGTTACGGCGTATACACTACGAACGATTCTGACGCTGAAAGGGCAAAAGTATGTAGCCGCCAGCATCGGGACGGTTGAAGTCGTTATTTATGTAATGGGACTCAATATGGTGCTGAGTTATCTGGATCAGGTAGTGAGTCTGATCGTGTACGCGATTGGTTATGGGATGGGGATTCTGCTCGGTTCATGGATTGAGGAGAAGATTGCACTGGGTTATATTACGGTCAAAGTCATCAGCGATGCACCGAATTACCATTTGGTTGAAGTGTTGCGGGACAAAGGATATGGTGTCACTTCCTGGATCGGACAGGGCCGTGATGGCGAGCGGATCATGATGGAGATTCTGGCGAAGCGCAAAAACCAGGATAATCTGTACAAAAGTATTCTGGCTGTCGATCCCAAAGCTTTTGTGATTATGGTCGAGCCGCGTGAATTCCATGGCGGATTCTGGACCAAGGCAATCAAGCGATAACCGTGCCGGTTGCCCAACAGGAATAGTTTGTTGCAGCACAGCGCTACGCTCTGAACAGCATACACTGCTTGCAACAGAGAGATCAGATTCAGGCAAATGATCTATTCAAGTAGCCTATCTAAAAGGTGCTTCAATACATGTACACCCGTCTTCTTCACAGGAAGGCGGGTTTCTTTGTGCAGGTCGTTGGTTTAATTGGGTATGTATGGTAAATAAGAAAGGAGGACATTATACATGTCAATCAATATTCCAACTATCCAGCTGAATGACGGACTGGACATTCCAGCAATTGGGCTGGGTACTTACTCGCTTAACGGTTACAAGGGCGTCGAATCGATCAAACAGGGAATCGAAGCTGGCTACCGGCTGATCGACTCGGCATTTAACTATGAGAATGAAGGTGCAGTAGGCAGAGCTGTCCGCGAAAGCTCGGTACAGCGTGAACAACTGCGCATCTGTTCCAAGCTGCCGGGACGGCATCATGCGTATGACGAAGCGCTCGTGACGATCGAAGAATCGCTGCTGCGTACGGGTCTGGATTACTTTGACCTGTATATTATCCACTGGCCGAATCCCAAGCAGGACAAGTATGTAGAAGCCTGGCAGGCGATGATCGAAGCTCAAAAGCGCGGCTATGTCCGCTCAATTGGAGTCAGCAACTTCCTGCCGGAGCATCTGGAGCGTATTATCGGGGAAACAGGCGTAGCGCCAGTGCTCAATCAGGTAGAACTGCATCCGTATTTTGAACAGGCAGAGCAGCGCGCTGCCCACAGCAAGCATGGTATCATCACCGAATCATGGAGTCCGCTCGGTCGTGGTCGCGGCGAAAGTGTACTGGAAGATGCCGGAATTAAGCAAATTGCCGAGACGCATGGCAAAACGCCAACCCAGGTGATTCTGCGCTGGCATACCCAGCTGGGCGCCGTTCCGATTCCAAAAGCGGGTTCGCTGGAGCACCAGCAGGAGAATCTGAACATCTTCGACTTTGAACTGACCGAGGAGCAGATGAAGACGATCTCTGCATTCAGCAAAGATAACAAACGCCTGTGGGATCAGGACCCGGCGGAGTATGAAGAGTTCTGAACAGGGACAGAGGTTATACCCGTTTTATCTGTCCAGGTAGCTGTATGAAGGATAGCTGTAGGCCAATACTAACAAGAACACAGCCAACAGAAACTCATCTTCTGTAAAGAACACCTTGGCAAATGAAAACAGGCTTTATTTCTACACTATTCATATAGACACACGCAAAAGGCATCCCTGATCAGGATGCCTTTTTGGTATTTCTAGTTTTCCATATTGCTGCACTTTTTCTACTCTTCGCAAGTAACTCCAATCCTTCAGCAAAAGCTGCCAGTAAAAGCACCTCACTACCCGAATATCTGCAAATGCTGTTCCAGCCAGTCTACGTAACTCTGCTCACGTACCAGCGCTTTGGTCAGTACCAGATAATGTCCCAGATGAGGATTGGCAAATGTCACCTCTGCACCCTCCGCTCCAAATGTCGGTTTTAGTCCTTCATATCGTTGCTGCAAATCCAGTAGTTTCTCACGGCGCAGACGCAGCTGATCTGCGAACAGGGCCCGTGCTTCTTCCTTCGGCAGATTGCCGATAAAGTACATTTTCAGCATGAATGTATCTTTTTCCGTCTCTGGCAGGGGAGCCGAAGCACTCACCCATTCCAGCAGTTCCCGCTGCCCCTCCGGGGTAATGGTATACATTTTTTTCTCTAATTTCTCTCCCTGAATCACGGTGCGGAACTGGACCAGTTCTTCATCGACCAGCTTTTTGAGTTCCGGGTAAATCTGGCTGTGTTTGGCGCTCCAGAACTGCCCGATCTCTTCCTTGAATTGACTTGTAATATCATAGCCGCTGCATTCGTGGCGATTCAGCAGCCCGAGAATGGCATATTTTAATACTCGCATAAGGCAATAATCCCCCTTGAACAATTTGACGGTGTATAACGAATAGTGTTAATATAAACATGTAAATAGTTACACGTTTTGATTACATTCAATAAAGTTTTGGCATTTCAGAACCTGCATGTTCGCAGAAATGCCTGGAGCTGGACACATTATACTAACTTGAGGAAGGTGCTTTGAACATGGACAAATTTGTTGGCAGTCACATGATTTATACGTATGAGAACGGCTGGGAATACGAGATTTATATCAAGAATGACCACACGATCGATTACCGTATTCACTCCGGTATGGTCGCAGGACGCTGGGTACGCGATCAGGAAGTAGATCTGGTAAAACTGACCGAAGGCGTCTACAAAGTATCCTGGACCGAACCGACAGGCACAGATGTATCTCTTAATTTTATGCCAGATGAGAAAAGAATGCATGGTATTATTTTCTTCCCGAAATGGGTGCATGAACATCCGGAGATCACGGTCTGCTACCAGAACGACCATATCGCTCTGATGGAAGAATCCCGTCTGAAATATGAGACTTATCCGAAGTATGTCGTACCGGAATTTGCCGATATTACATTTATCGAGAATGCAGGTGTGGACAATGAAGAGCTGATCTCTATTGCTCCTTATCCTGGAATGACCGATGATATCCGCGCCGGCAATCCACTGCGATCCAAATAATCACTTTATTTCATCTATCTGTACCTGTCCGCTAAGGGCTATATTTTATAAATGATCATCTCATCCAAAAGCAGCTCGTGCTTCCTTATTGATCTGGACGCGGGCTGTTTTTTTGTATGGAAATTCCTCTTTATCTGACTGCCGGTGACCTGCAGGGTAGCTCGTCGCATGATATAGTGGTATTCATAATCAAAGGGAACCAACCGGAAATCAGGTGAAATGTAATGCAGTGGACAGCTATCGTTACCCGGCAGGGACAATTACATAGAGAGTGGACAACGAACATCGAAGTACTGTACACCGGACTGCACGGATTGTCTGTACAGCGATTTCAGTTAAAGGAAAACGGACAGAGCTATATTTACAAGCCATTCGCCACAGCAGCGGATGTAATACGCGAAGTCCGGGTGTATCAACAGGTGATGCCATGGCTGCCTGAGGTATATCCGCAGCTGATTGCATATTCGACAGGGGTCATTACAGAGACTGTAGGAAATGAAGAAGCACAGGCATCCGCTAATCAGCACGCTATAGATGTATCTGCATCCTCGGGTTGCTGGCTTATTCTGGAGGATATAGGCACGCTGAGTCATCACCATAACGAGCAGGTGCTGCTGGAAATGGTGAATCTGATGGCACAGTGGCATCGCATACCGATACAAAATATCCAGGAGCTGCCTGTTCAGGGACAGAAGCCACCCCTGCCTGCTGTCAAAGACGAGGTGCTTCAGAATTGGGAGCAGGCGGTAGGGCTGCTGAACGGAATCTATGATGCACACGATGAACATGACGAACATGGGCAGGGTATGGAAGAACGCAGTGGAAGAGCTCAATATTGTATCCCAGATCCACAGAAGTGGGATAGTTTACGGGATGAACTGCGACAGTTTGCTCCAGAGGAATCGCCAGTACTATCCCATGGCGATCTGCATGCAGGCAATTACGGACTGAATCCAGAGGGACGTCTGATCGTGCTCGATTGGGAGCATGCCCATGCTGCCCTGCCTTACTGGGATCTGTATCATCTGCTCGACATGTCGCATCCTCTATTTCCTCGAAGAATGAACCCGACACTTCGGCAAAAGCTTCTTCAGCAGTATTGGCAGCAGACCCGGCAAACTATACAGTTTGGTGAACAGGATCATCGATTATCGCTGGCTTGGAAAATTTTTCACCAGGATTATTACCGATTTGCGATACTGTATTCGCTGTGGATGCTGCTGCTGATCGAGCGGGATCTGCTGCAGCCTCAGGCGATCTGGCCGCATCCGCAGCTGCTGGCGCAGCGCCGGGAGACGATGGAGCATCTATGGCAGTGTATCGAGCAGTGGCCGGAATTATAGGATGTACGTACAGGAGAGGAGGAGCCTGCATTGCGTATGGCAGAGAATTATATGCGTCTGCGTCAGGCATTTATCAGTCAGCAGGAACACCAGCTGCTCCGCGTCACTATGGAAGAACTGGCGGGAGCACTGTTCTGTACATCGCGTAATGCCCGGCTGATACTGGCCCGGATGACAGAGACGGCGTGGATTACGTTTCAACCGGGACGGGGGAGAGGGAATCGGTCGGCGCTGGTATTCCTTCGCTCCGCAGCCGAAGTACTGCTGGAGGAAGCCCAGGAACGCGTAATGGCAGGCGATGTGCAGTCTGCATTTGACTGGGTGCATGAATATGAAGATGTAGCGGCGGTGCGGGATGCTTTTTTGCCCTGGCTGACCGCGTATTTTGGCTATTCGGCAGCCCGCGATGAGACGGAACAGGTGATCGAGACACTGCGTCTACCCATTTACCGGCCGATCGTCTGTCTGGACCCGGCGAATGCGGTATTTGCTTTTGATACAGAGCTGGTGGATCAGCTGTATAGCAGGCTGACCCGATATGATGCACAATCAACTTGTGTAACGGCCGGACTCGCTCATGCCTGGGAGTGTCAGGAAGAAGGCAGGATATGGACCTTTTACCTGCTCAAAAATATAAGCTTTCATAGTGGGCAGGAGCTGACTGCACACGATGCAGCTGCCAGCCTGGAGCGTCTGCGCAGCCCTGTTCATGCCCATAGCTGGCTGGTTGGACAAGTAGATACTGTACAGGTGCTGAACCGGTACACCCTGCAGATTGTATTGCATCGTCCGAATATCTATCTGGATCTGTACATGAGCCACAGCGGGACTTCGATTCTGCCGGCAGGTACATGGACAGAGGCAGAGCTGCCAATCGGATCGGGGGCTTACCGCATGATGAGTCTGCAGCGTGGTCAATGTGTACTGGAACGTTTCCCCGGTTATTATGATCGGGGAGCTCTGATCGACCGGATCGAGATTATTATTGTACCGGAACAGGAAGCGGCCTATGCGGTTGGTCCGGCACCGGGCACATTGACTGTCGTGACGGGAGAAGCGGCTATCCATCCTCCTGCGAATCTGCTGCAACAGCATCATGTCACCGGTGTATCCTTGCTGTCGGTGAATACGCGTACAGCCGGACAGTTGCAGAATCGCTCGCTGCGGCAGGCTCTGATGCATGGGATTGACCGCAACCGGATGATCTATGAACTGGGAGATACACGGGTAGCCGCTGCCCATGGACTTCGTGTTACAGAGGGACAGCATGATTTTCCGGCAAAGGCAGAAGAAAATGAACCCCAGGGAAATGAAGATGTGCTGTACCAGCCGGACCAAGCACGCGAAGCGCTGCAGATCGCTGGCTATACGGGTCAGACACTGGCATTGTATACATTTCCACGTCATGAACGGGATGCCTACTGGCTGCAGGCACAGTATAGAGAGCTGGGGATTGAGATCGCCGTACATATTGTTCCATGGGCTGAATTGAATCAGCCGACGATCCGGGAGCAGGCGGATCTGATATTATTCGAAGCAGTACTGAGCGGCGGAATGCTCCGGCAGCTAGAGTACCTGCAGTCCGGGCATAGCCTGATTCGCAGCCGACTTCTGGAGAAAAGCATCCAACAAATCGACCATATTACTGACAAGATGCTGGGGGCCAACCATGCCTCTTCTACCGATCAACATTCCCATGAGCAGAACCAGCAGAGGTCTGTATGGCGGCAGCAGGTCGAAGCAGAGTTATTGGATTCCTGCAGTATTATCCCGCTGGTGGAGCGTTCTGCGATACTGCTGCATCATCCAAGTCTTCGCGGCGTACGGATCAATGAACGGGGATGGACCCGATTTCAGGATCTGTGGTTTGGTGAGAGGATCTGAACGAAATAGGTTCTTCCTTGTTCTCCCAAGACTAAGCAAGCGCTAGAAGAGATGGAAAGGGAGAAAAGTGGAAACACTATGCGCCGGATTTACCCTTTTTTCGGTGATAGGCTGTCGGTATACTGTTCATAACCATATTACAGCTGCATAACAGGGGGAATCATAATGTTGGATCAGGTAACCATAGAACGTCTGGATACGCTGGATAAAGAGATGGATCAATTCGTGGATATGCTAGTGGCTGTAGTGGACGATGGAGCATCTATCGGCTTCCTGCCACCGCTGGACAGGGAAGAAGCAAGAAGTTACTGGCAGAGCGTTATCGAGCCCCATACCATTCTGCTGGCTGCGCGTTCCGGTGAACGGATAACCGGGACTGTACAAGTGCAGCTCTGCAGCAAGCCCAACGGCAATCATCGTGCCGAGATCGCCAAGCTGATGGTGCATCCGGATTACCGCCGTCATGGTATTGCCCGCCAGCTGATGATCGAAGCAGAGCAGGTGGCGCGTCAGTCCGAGCGCTCCCTGCTGGTGCTGGATACCCGTGATGGCGATCCGTCGAATCGACTGTACCAATCGCTCGGCTTCCTGCTGGCAGGACAGATTCCGTATTTTGCCCGCTCGGAGAACGGTTCGCTGGATGCGACCAATCTGTATTACAAAGTATTGGAATAGTATATTCGTCCAGCCAGAAACAGATAATCCTCAATCCAATAAGATGTATCCCAAAAACCTGATGTGCACCCTGGCATCAGGTTTTTTGATGTGCGAACCGAACTCATCCAAGCTATAGTCGCTGAATGGTTCACTATGAACGGCTAGTTATAAATGAAATGCACCTGTCTACAGTCAGGAGTGAAGCTGGCTGACAGGACAGGACTATATTATGATAAGTCCATCACTTAATTGACCCAGTAATCCCGTATCCTATTCGATAAGCAAAGGAGAATACCCCTATGAATCAAGTACAGATTGTACATGCAGCAGCAGAACATGCCGACGAGCTGGCAGCAATGAATCTGGAGTTTAACGGTGTGATTATGGAGGAAGAACAGCTGCGTGAGTATCTGGCCAATCGCCGGGAGATTATTCTGATCGCGATGGATGGAGAGCAGGCGGCAGGTTTTATTTGCGCGCAGGTATTTCATTCCTTTTGTTATGAACGTCCGAATGCCGAGATTACCGAGCTGTATGTGCGAGAAGCGGCCCGTGAGCAAGGAGTAGCGAGCCGCTTGGTTCGGCAGATGGAGCAGGAGCTGCGGACGAGCGGAGTCAAGACGGTGACTATTCTGACCAGCTCGTACAACGAACCCGCTTGGCGAACTTATGAATCTGCCGGCTACCGTACACAGGAAGAGACGGTTTTTCAGCGTAAACTGATTCCAATGGAATGAAGCATCTATCGCCGCATGATTTGCAATGAAGCGGACTCGATATTGTCGGTTCCTGTCAGGACAATTCGTGCAAAAAAGACTACAATAGATACAGTTTGTTTTGTTAATCTGCAGCAGGTAATCATTGGCTATACGTACATACAGTTGGAGTTGTTAGCGATCCCGACTGGTTTGGATAAGAAAAAGGAGCAATGGTAATGACCAAAATCGGACTGATTATGCGCAAAATTCAATTTACCGAGAACCAGGGGCCGCGTGTATTTGCGGAACGGCTCAAGGCACTCAGTGCCGAGCTGGGGGTGGAGATTGTCTTTATTTCCCCCGAACGCCATGTGAGCGGCTATGACTGGCTGCCCGGTTATGAACATGAGAAAGGCGATCTGGTCAATTATGATATCGTTCTCGACCAGATTCACAGCCACAATATTGACCATGTGATCTATACGGTATCCGGATTTACTTTTCTCAAGATGTTCCTGCCCAATAGTGTGCTCTTCCCGCATAGCTTCCCTGATCCGGCACTGACAGGCTATGAGATGATGAAGCCGTTCTATACGATGGTGGACAAAGCTGTTGTACAGACGCCATTTCTCAAAAGACAGATGGCGTCGCAGTTTGGTATTACCGATGTGGATGTGATCCCGATTGGGTTCAGCGAAGAGCTGGCGAAGAAGCATTTTAACCCGGACGAGGTGGTGGATAACCGGGTACTGTGGATTGGGCGGGATGAAGAGAATCGCCGCCCGGATCTGGTCGTTGAATATGCGCACCGTAACCCTGATAAGGAAGTATTCATGGTGTTCGGCGGCGAGCGCTACCGGGAGAGTATGAAGAAATACGACATTCCTGCCAATCTCAAGCTGCAGTTTGCCCTGTCCCAGGATGAGATATTCCAGCTGATGAACTCGTCCAAAGTCTACTGGAGCAGCTCACGCTTTGATACATTTGCGATGCCGCTGACCGAAGCGCTGGCAATGGGCAAGATTGTCGTGAAGCCGGAGCATCCATGTTATGACCATATTAGTTCGGCTCATTCCTTTGCCGGTAATGAGCATAACTGGTTTGAGCTGGTCAATATGGCAGTATCGTCGCCGCGCCGCTTCTCTCAGGAGAATCGCGACTATGCCTTTGAGACGTTCTCGGCCAGCATTATGAAAGAAGGATACCGTCAATTCTATTCGGATTGGCTCAAATAATCCGGAATCTGTACGCGGTATCTGCCGTACAAGCACTGTAGTAATCCCTATTTCATATTCCAAATGTACAACGATAGGAGACTCTTTTATGACTACTTTACGCAAAGCAATTATTGATACCGATACCGCAGGCGATGATACGATCGCCATTTTGACAGCCCTGCATCATTTTGATGTACAGGGCATTATGATGACCGGAGGCAATGTGCAGTTTGACCAGCAGGTAGAGAATGCACTCTATACGATTGAGGTGGCCGGCAAAGGCGGAGCAGATGGTCGTATTCCGGTCTACAAAGGATGCGAACGTCCGCTGATGACCACATGGAATGCGGAATCACACCGAACCGTCGAGGATGTGCATGGCAGTGACGGCATGGGCGGCGCCAATTTCCCGCTGGCTATCCAGCGTCCGGCAGACGGGCATGCCGTCGATTTTCTGATCGAGACGGTACATCGTTATCCGGGCGAGATTCATCTGTTGGCGATCGCACCGCTGACCAATATCGCGATGGCGATCCAGAAGGACCCGACCATTGTGCCGAAAATTCCGCATCTGTATGTAATGGGCGGTACAAATAACGCACTCGGCAATATTACGCCTGCTGCCGAATACAACTTTTACGTAGACCCGGAAGCAGCGCACATCTTACTGCGCTCAGGCATCCCGACGACGATGGTTGGCTGGGAGATGTGCACGCGCTATTCGCTGATGGACGATAACGATCATGCCGAGATTCAGGCGCTGGGAACTTCGGGAACGAAATTTTTCACCGATGTGAACAAAGTGGTTATGCAGTTCAACAAGCAGGTGCACCGGCTGAATGGAACGACCCATCCCGATACACTGCTCATGGCTGTAGCTGCAAATGAAGCAGTCATGACAGAATCCCATGAGTACTTTGTCGATGTAGAGACCCGTGGAGAATGGACACGCGGATACAGCGTAGTAGATATCAACGGTCGATTGGGACAGCAGCCTAACGTACGTGTTTGCGAAAAAATCGACCGTGACCTATTCAAACAAATGCTGCTCGACGTGCTGACAGCGATCGAATAGACGCCACCCGCTGAAAATATATAATAGAGAACCAGAGCAGGTATATTCAGGGATAGAAAAGAAGCATTGGGAAGCGACGGTGGAAGTATCGCTTACTAATGATCGATCGACCTGGATTTATTAAAATTTGAATGCAGAACAAACTCTGCATCGCGGTTAGAGCCTTTATATTCTGAAATGAGGTAAATGTTGTTAATTAATTCTAAAATGCAAAAGTATCTGGATGAACTAGAACAAGCAAATATAAAAGAAAGTCGTTATGATATTTATTTGAACAGTATCGATCCTTTTATTTTCCCGACTTTTATAGAGTGGGATGGCTGTGTATTGTTAAAACAAAAAAACGGACCTGATTTACCATCTCATTTTACGCCTAGTGAATTTACTATAGATCGAACAGCATTCGAAGCATTGCATAACCATATTCATCTTGATGATATATTTGAAGACATCATCGAGCCGATCCAATTATTTGGAATTGGCGTAAAAATGATTGAGATATGGGCGGCTGTACTTTATAGACAATTTAATGGGAAAAGAAATTTTTACGTTATTTTATCTTACGATGGTGAATATAGTGTTTTACGTTTCTATTCAGTCAGACAGGACGAACCACCATGGATTACTGTGGATTCATTAGATTCTTATTTAGATGCAGTAATGGTAATTGAAGTCTAAACGGCAAGACCTTGAAGAAATAATCTTCAAGGTCTTTTTTAGTTTTTTGTCTGTAGGACGAATAAGTGAATTCACGCAAAGAAAAGAATTATCGCAATGCAACTACCTTCGATGACTCTAACGATCTATGACAATCTATAAAATCAAAAAAACAATTTTAAAATAGTGATCCGTGAGTAATGAAGCAGCGTATTATTAATTAACTAATACATGAAAATATCCTAAAATTCGACAAATTATCTTATAATTCGATAAAATAGGACTTTAGATATGTGTAGCGAAGGTGTTGGATAGCCGATAACTTAAACATCAAGTCGAATCATTTGGGGGAACAGTCGATGAGTTATAAACTGAGGACCGTACTGGTCATTGTATTTATTGTATTATCGCTAGTGCTGTCGGGTACTCTCGGCTGGGTAATGAATCGCTATGCCGTAAACAATATGAAAGCAGAAATAGGAGATTCCTTATTCAGTACTGCGCATAATACAGCAGACAAGCTGGATAACTTCATGTGGTCCCGTTCAGGGGAAATGGATCTGTTGGCTCAACTGCCGGTACTCCGTAATTCGAACAATATGGATGAAGTACACGATATGCTGGATCAGCTGCAATCGAGCTTTCCGTCCTTTTCCTGGATCGGGTATACCGATATTCATGGCAAAGTGCTGGCTTCGACAGACAATATTCTGCTGGGTAAGGATCTGTCCGAGCGTCCTGTCTATCAGGAAGGAATCAAGAAAAAATTCATCGGCGACGTACATGATGCCGTACTGCTGGCCAAGCTGCTGCCTAATCCGAGCGGCGAACCATTGCAGTTCGTAGATATCAGTCTGCCGGTTCTCAATAATAAAGGTCAAAAAGTAGGCGTGCTCGCTGCTCACATGAGCTGGGACTGGGCACGTGAAGTAAAGCAGTCGGTCATGGAATCATTCCGCCAGAACGACAAGGATATCGAAGTGATGATTGTCAGCCAAAAGGATCAAGTAGTTCTGCTGGGAACGGATGGCATGGTGGGACAGAAGCTGCCGCTGAGCAGTGTAAAGAAGGCACAGTCTGGACAATCCGGTTGGGAACTGGAAGAGTGGCCGGATGGACATACCTATCTGACTGGTTATGCTTATGGTGATGGATATATGGATTATCCGGGGCTTGGTTGGACCGTGCTTGTACGCCAGCCGGAATCCACGGCCCTGACATCGATCGCGGATATGAATACCTTTACGATTATTGCAGGGGTGATCGCGACTATTGTGTTTGCATTGATTGGCTGGTTCCTGGCGAACAAGATTTCACTGCCGATTCGTGCACTGACGCATCGTGCCGACCGCCTGAGTGAAAAGGAAATCGTTGATATTCCGGTGCAGCGTGGCTTCTATGAGATCGAGATTCTGTCCCGCTCGCTGCGGACGATGGTGACCTCGCTTATGCAAAAGGATGTCGAGCTGGATCAGATGCAGACGATTGCTCTCTACGATCATCTGACCGGACTGCCGAACCGTAATGCATTGGAAGCATACCTGGAGAGCACACTGGCTGCGCATGAAGATGATTCATCGCAGCAGCTCAGCTTTCTCTATATCGATCTGGATGGCTTCAAAAAAGTAAATGACACTCTGGGACATCAGTCCGGTGATATTCTGCTGCAAAAGGTCGCTCAGCGTCTGAGCAGTCTGTCACGGAACAAAGATATTACCGTTCGCCTGGGTGGCGACGAATTCCTCGTGGTGCTGCATACTTCCAAGGATCATTCGTACGATGAAGCACAAGCATATGGTGAACAGATTATTAGCTTGCTGAACAAACCATTTGTATTGGAATACCAGAAGGTCAATATCGGCTGCAGTATTGGTGGGGCGGTCTATATGGTTGACAGTGACAATCCGATCGAGATTGTACGTATGGCCGATCAGGCACTCTACCAATCCAAGCGTGCTGGCAAAAACCGGATCACTTTCTACAATGCCGATTAGCTGCCACAGTCTGCGATGTAACATTTATTCGGAAGTATGCGGATGCCTGTGCACAGCAAAATTGAATGAAAAAAGAGCCTTTTACAAGGCTCTTTTTTGTTTGTCTTTATGTGTGTTCGACCTATTTCATCCGATAAAGGATTCGCTGGATGATATAATAATACGGCAAATTCTTACCAAAAAGGGTGGAATAATGAGCCATCACCCGATTATCGTCTGCCTTCGATTTGGATCTTGATAAAAGCTAATGACGGCGTTGTCCGGCAATTCGTTTACCGATGACCAGTATGATGAACAATACAATCAGTGACGACATGATAATAATCAGTGATAGAACCAGATATCCGATAGCATCCCAGCCGGATTGAAAAAGACTGAACAGCATCAGCAGAGCGCCGATCAATACGCCAATCAGGCCGGGAATATAACGTCTGGTCGTTGACGAGGGTCTGAAGCGAATCAGAATAATGCTAATAATCAGCAAAACCAATGCCAGGCCTGCTCCCATATATATAAACTGTATCAATAAGGACACCTCCCCTTTCTTCCATCATATCAATATTCTTGATTGAGCTACTGATCTATCATGCCGATTATCCATGCCGCCGCTTACGGACGTGCATAACCTTTGCCCAGACGATAAAACAGCTGGAACAACAGCAGCACAAGTCCGATCAGTGAAGTACTGATCAGCGCAAGGCAAAAGGCCAGAATTCCTGTCCAGCTCTCATCATTGCCCGAGGGTACAATCAGCCATAATAGAATCATACTGGCAACCAAGGCGAGCAGTCCGGGGCAAAACCGGAAAAAGCGCGGCTGTGGAGTGACTTTGACGAGCAGCAGTCCGATCAGATAGATCAGTACACCTGCTCCAATACCTGCATAGACCAGTTGATGAATCGGTTGCATAATCATTCTCCTTTCCTGATATAGTGAGAAATTATTAATATATTAGCCTGATCCGGTAGTTCCTCTGGATATCCTATAAGAAATAACGTGAATTGGAAAGGATAAATAAGGTAGCCGCCGGAAAGGGAAATAAAAGTGTGAGATGGTTAATAAATATATAAATAGCATAACAGCTTTATATCCATATAATTGCGATTGATAATGGATAATTCCATAAAATGGCTTTTTATAAAGGGTTGTCAAAAATCTTAATTTAGTTATCTACTTCCTTATTATTATGTAAATGCAAAAGTCACTCAAAGAAAACGTTTACTTTTTGAGCGAAAAGGGTATTCTTAATTATAATAAATAGTATTGCTTGAAATATGCAAAACTGCAGACCCTTCAATATGAGCTTACAATAACCGGATGAGGTTTTCCAACTTTTAGCATATTGTAAGCGCTTAACGATAGGGATATTCTATTATCCGACAGAACTGCATATTATGCAAAATGCTGATCGGCCCCTTGTTTTGCTTCGGCAGAGGGTGCTTGTCAGACAGTAGGTATCTATTTTGAAGGGGATGTTAGCATGAGAAAATGGGGAAGTGCATGTCTTGCAGGCTTATTGATCATTCTGACCCTTGCAGCCTGCAGCGGTGGCGGCAATAATGCCAGCGGTGTGGTGGAGCTGGAGTTTTTCCAGAACAAACCTGAAGCCAAGGGCAGCTTTGACAAACTGGTAGCCAAGTTTAATGAACAGCATCCGAATATTCATGTCTCCCAGGTGAATCCACCGGATGCCGAGACCGTGCTCAAGACACGTGTCGTCAAGGATGATATTCCCGATATTATCGGACTGGGTGCAACCGATACATACTCTCTTCTGGCCCAAAGCGAAATTTTTCTTAACCTCACCAATGACCCTCTACTTCAGAACATCGATCCCAAATATGTACAGATGCTGACCGATGTCACCGGGATGCAGGAAGTTACCGGTGTTCCGTTTGCCCTGAATGCCAGCGGCGTCATCTACAACAAGGATATTTTCCAAAAGCTCGGTCTGTCTGTACCCAAAACTTGGGATGAGCTGATCGCAACAGCCAAAAAAGCAAAAGAAGCCGATGTGATTCCATTCTACTTTACGTACAAGGATGACTGGCAGACCAACTTGCCGTTCAACGATATGGGCGGAACCCTGGTCGGGATTGATTTTTACAAGGAACGTCGTGAGAACAAGACCACTTTCCAGTCGGCTTATCAGGAAGTAGCCAAAAAGCAGCTGGAGCTGCTGAATTATGGACACAGCGATAACTTTGGTAAAAACTATGCCGACGGTAACCGTGCGTTCGGTAATGGAGAATCAGCGATGTATATCCAGGGTAGCTGGGCAATCTCCGAGATTCGCAAAGTCAATCCGGATATCAACCTGGGCTTCTTCCCGCTGCCGGGCAGCAATGATGAAGCGCAGAACAAACTGACTGCCGGCGTGGATACTCTGCTCGCCATCTCCAATCAGACCGAGCATCCGGAGGAAGCCAAGCAGTTTATCTCCTTCCTGCTGCAGCCGGAGAACAGCCAGCAGTATATTGATGAACAGAATCTGTTCTCTTCGGTAGACGGTGTACAGCAAAAGGATGAGAGTGTATCCGGTCTGCTGCCGTATTTTGAACAGGGTAAAATTGTCGACTTTGTCGATCACTATATTCCAAGTGCGGTACAGCTGAATCCGACAGTACAGGCGTTCCTGCAGAACAAGGATATCAATGCGTTCCTGGGTACGCTGGACAAGGAGTGGGACAAGGTGGCTGCTCGCAGGGCAAGCTGAGCGGCCTGATCGATAGATGTAACGTAACAGAGGAAAGCCAAGAAGGGGAGGAAGACACATGTCCAAACGGATGTCCACCTATTACTGGATGACCATTCCGGCCGTATTGCTATTCTTTCTATTCCTGACGCTGCCGGCGATTCAGGGGGTCTATTATTCATTTACCAACTACAATGGATTTGGTAAAACGTACGATTTTATCTGGTTCCGTAACTATATTAATCTGTTCACCGATAATGTGGTGGGCGATGCGTACTGGTTTACGATCAAGTTCGCAGTAGTCGTTACCATCTTCGTTAACGTATTCAGTCTGCTGATCGCCCTCGGACTGAATGCGAGCATCAAGTTCCGTAATTTCTTCCGCGGGATCTATTTCCTGCCGAATATTCTGAGCGTACTGATCGTGGGTTACATATTCAACTATCTGTTCTCCAATGTATTCACTGTATGGGGACAGTCTCTGGGCATCAACGCATTGTCCACGAACATACTCGGTAATGAGAATCTGGCCTGGATCGGCGTCGTGATCGTGGCGGTCTGGCAGAGTATCGCGCTGAATACGATTCTGTATCTGGCCGGTCTGCAGACCATCTCCAAAGATATGTATGAAGCGTCCAGCCTCGATGGAGCAGGCAAATGGCGGGAGTTCTGGAGCATCACCTTCCCACTGATCGCTCCGTTCTTCACCATTAATATGGTACTGGCAATGAAAAATGCGCTGATGGTGTTCGACCAGATTGTCGCTTTGACCAATGGTGGACCTGGACGGGCAACCCAGTCGATCTCCTTCCTGATCTATACGGGCGGATTTGAAGGTGGCGAATTCGCTTATCAATCGGCGAACTCGGTGATCTACTTTATCGTTATTGCTGTAATCTCGATTCTGCAGATTCGCTTCCTGCAAAGAAGGGAGATGGACATGTAATGAAAGAGAATACCAAAATCAACTGGCCGATCAATATACTGGTAGCTATCGGAACACTGATCATTTTGTTCCCGCTGTATATGGCCCTGACTATTGCACTCAAAGATCCGCAGCAGATGTCCCAGTCCCTGTTCGGTCTGCCTACCAAGTGGCGTTTTGACAACTTTGCCAATGCGATCGAAGTGACGAACTTCTTTCAGGCATTCCGCAACAGTGCGCTGGTGACTACAGCGACCGTGGTACTGACCCTGCTCACCAACTCGATGGTCGCTTATGCGATTGGACGGAATATGGAGCGCAGCAAGTTTTTCAAAGGATTGTATTTTTACTTTGTCAGCGCGATGTTTATTCCGTTCCCGATCATCATGCTGCCAATCGTCAAGCTGACTGCATCGCTGCATATGACCAACCTGGTCGGTCTGACAATTCTGCATACGGTATACGCACTGGCATTTAACGTATTTGTCTATGTCGGCTATATCCGCTCGATTCCGGTTGCACTGGAAGAGGCGGCGACCGTGGATGGTGCTTCGACATGGGGAACTTTCTGGCGGATCATTTTCCCACTGATGGCACCGATCAATGCAACGGTAGGTATTCTCGTCTGCCTGTCCACGTACAACGACTTCCTGCTGCCGCTGATTATTGTCAGTGACCAGGATATGTACACACTGCCACTGGTGCAGTATATTTTCCAGGGACAGTTCAATACAGACTATAATCTGGCATTCGCCTCGTATCTGCTGGCGATGCTGCCGATGATCGTTATTTATCTGTTTGCACAGAAATGGATCATTAGCGGGGTTACCCGTGGTTCGGTGAAATAAGCGAACGACTGCAATCAATATACAAAAAGACCGTATCTCTAACAGGGAGTACGGTCTTTTTGTTATTTCTGCATATATTTATTCTTTCTGCGTATCTTGTTAAAAAAGAATTACTGTACAGCAGCCTAAAGATTAAGCATACGAATTAAGTTTGTTCCATCGATAGAGCAGTATTTGTTGCTATTGGGTTCGGTTCAGCTGTCTGCTTCGACTTCGTGTGCAGCAGAATCCGCTGCCGTCTGAAAAGAAGCCGCCCACTCGCAGAACAGCTGATAGTCCCGTTCCACCTGATCGGTATAGGCATGCGCCCATCGGGAAATATGCTGGACAAAAGCATCCGGCTTGCTGCCCATGGCTTTGTAAATCTCGCGTTCACTGTGATAAGGCAGGATGCCTTCGCTAACATCGCGGTCAGCACGGGAGTGCATTTTGGCAGTTAATTGAGCCATGGTGGACAGGATCTTTTGCATATCGTCGGTGCTCTGGATATTCTCCAGCTTCAGCCGTTTCTTGTAAGGCGAACGTTCACGTACATAGAAATCGCGACCCTCCAGCGTAAGATAGCCCAGATACGGATCCGCCTTGTGATGCATTGCCTGCTGTGTGGTCGTCACGCGTTTGCCCTGATGGCCAAATTTTTGCCAGAACGATTCGGTATACGGGAGGAAATAGGCAGGTACCGGTGCGCGTACTTCTTTGACTTCCAGGATCAGGTCATCTTCGCCTTCGCCGGTTGCTCCGCCTTCGATTAGCACATAATAGCGATCGAGGCCGATTGAGGCCGTACCTGATCCGTGCTTGATCGCGATATCCTTGATCTTGTAGTGATTCACATCGTCTTCACAGCATAGCAGGGTATCTTGATACGATGTCCATGCCTGTTCGAGCAGCTCCTGTTCCCGGGCAGACGGGATCGCCAGCTCGCTATTCTCCAGAAATACACGATCGCTCTGCATCACAGCAGTTACCTTTTCGAGGAAATGTCCCTGACGGCGCTTTTCCAGCTTGCGCAGCAGTTTGCGGACAGGTCCCTTGGCATTGGATTCATCCATGATGAATTTGGCAGGATTCTCTTTGCCTTCGGCGTAGCAGCGAATCTGCTTGTAGTAGGAGAGGATGTAGTGCTCCAGCATGGATAGCTGCTGCTCCCGATCATAGCCCAGCTGGCGGCAGACGAGCGCGATACTAACGGACATGCGCAGTACATCATAGACATACGAGCCGACATATCCTTCATCAAAGTCATTCACATCGTAGACGATATCGCCCGATTCATTGCGGAAAGCTCCAAAGTTCTCAAAATGCAGATCGCCCTGAATCCATGTCGGACGATCTGCTGGTGTATGATACGGGAAATAATGCCGGGTTGCATCATAATAGAACAGATACGCACTTCCCCGGAAAAAAGAAAATGCCGTCTGGCTCATCTTGCTGTATTTCTCGGCCCGTTTCTGCGGATTCAGATTCATGATATTGGCATCAAATTCATCCAGCACCGAGACCAGTGTATCCCGGCGAAGCTTGGTGCGCGTGCGAATGACATTTTCGGTAATCGCTTGATCTACCATATTGTATTCCCCCTTATGTACGGCTTTTTAGCCATTATCATATCGCAAATCAACATCCCGTAAAAGTAAATTTTTCCATAGGGAGGAAGAGCGGCAGGAGAGTATAAAAAAGGTCGGTTACCCAGCATATACAGCATGGATCATTACTGCCTAGAACGTGCCCGATGTTTCACAAGTAGCCATTATGGGAAATGAAGAAAGAGCGTTTGGTATCAATACCGTTTGGGAAAAGAGGGATAACTATGCATATTGTTTGGTCTTCACTGATTATTAGCGGTTCCATTATACTGGTAGCAGTCGTCTTTCTTGTGCTGCTGATTGTGCTGATGGTTCGCATGATGCGTAATCGCAATAGTGGTAGATAATTTACTGTATGTACATAAGCCTGATGGGTCTGCCGGAGAAAAGGTAGACTCATCAGGCTTTTTAGCTAGAACCAGGATGCTTGGGATTTATATTATCCATGAGTATCTTTTGAAAAGACAGAGAGATGATCTGCTTTTCTCCAAAGGCTGGCGGTCCAGAACTGCTGTCCATCCTCATTATTATTTAATACAAACAGATGAGCGCGATCGATTCCGTCTGCAGCGAGTGCATTCACCATTCCTTCGGTGTGTTGCCAGAGTGCGATCATGCCGTCATAGGCTTCTATTTTCATTTCGCGGATGTTAATCCTGTTTATGGGTCTTCCTGTGAAGGTAATATTTATATACTGCTTCTTGCTATTTCCATCTATTTGAGTGGTTGTTCGGAATTTTTCAATTTTTTCTGGTAATTCTTTGTTTCAACGCGTAGCATAAGGAGAGAACACGAATGATTATGTCAGACACCCCGCTCCGCTGTGTCTGATTTTCCGAAGCGGAGCCATTGACAACGATTGAACCATTGGATGTACAGATTGATGTATATCCCAAAAGCATATCATATCAGGAGGCACTCCTTTGAATATAAAAAAGAATATTAAAAAATGGGTATTTCTCACTGTCATTTTGAGCGCAATCTGTATTGAGACAGTATCGGCAGCCCGTCTGCATTCCTGTCAAACGGCGACAACCAGTTCACCTGTTCTGGTCAGTACAATTCATGCGGAGGGACAGGAAGTGGCACCTGTCGATCCCGGCGAACCGGAGGGACTGCTGGAGACAATCATGACCGATGAAGAGCGCGGGATTACCATAGAAGGTGCTCTTGGCAAAGACGGTAACTACCACAATCTGTCCTTGCATACACCGATGTTCCAGTGTACCCTGCTGGGAACGCAGGTGAGTAACACTTCCTACGCGCCGCTGATCAGTGAAGCGGATCTGGATGGAGATGGACAGCAGGAGATAATCGTGAACCTCACGTATGGATATGGTACCGGGGCATATCTGAACACGATTCAGGTATTCCGCCCGAATGGAGATTCGGTGCCGGTTGAACCACTCAGCAATTCAGTCCAGCGCCAGTTTACTACCGAGCTGGACAAAGAAAATATTCAGCTCCATGTGAATGACCAGACAACGACGATTCCTGTAGATACATTCGCACAGCCACCAGCAGCAAATGAGCCAAACTATATTCACGGTGGAGATGTGCAGCAGTATACAGTAGAGGATAATCAGATCCATGCTGTCTATTCCCTGCAAGCTGGTACATCGGAGTTCATTGGAGAACTGGATGCTGTCTATCGGTATGATAAAGGAATGCTGCGACTGCAGCCATTAACGCTGCAGCTGGATGCGCCTTATCGGGAATCAGGCAAATAATACCCGGACACTTGGACTTTGGTGACAATTATTAAACCTGTATGAATAACGAACCACATAGCAAAAGGCGGCCTACGGAAGACCGCCTATCGGACAACGTGAAGCCTGATTTTACAAAAAAACAGAGGATATCAGGTTTTTTTGTGCTGTTTGCGTATAGATCCTAATCGATAATCAGCATTATATCTTACCTGATATATGGATAATAACAGCAAGTAACTAAAAACTCTGGAGAATAAGCCGGTATTCTCTCGGGAATTTATGATTTTCCACCCTTTACTGCCCAATTATGTCCCGGGAAATATTTATCAATTCGCGCATCCCTGTTCGAATCTGTGTCTCGCTCGCAAAAGAAAAACTAAGACGGATATACTGTCCACATTGCTCACGGACGTCAAATAGTGAACCGGGTACCAGACTGATCTGCCGGGCCAGACATGCACGAAGCAGCAGAGGAACCGAGAGATGATCAGGCACTCTTACCCACAGACTGAGCCCACCCTGCGGTTGCTTATAATACCAGCCCGCCTGATCGAGTTCCTGCTGCATAATCTCCATGCGAATGCGCAGAGCGATCCGCAGTTTGTCCAGATGGCGATGCAGACGATCCGACATGAAATAATGCAGGAATAGCTTCTGATTGAGCAGCGGTGTACCGCCATCTGAGAGAGACTTGGCAGCGAGCAGCTGGGACATCCATGGCTGCCGGGCAGCGATACAGGCGATTCTCAGACCAGGAGAGATATATTTGCTGAAGCTGCGGATATGAATCGTATAACCTTCTGTATCATAGGCGAATACAGGAGCAGGAGGCTTGCGGTCAAAGTAGATATCGCTGCAGGTATCATCTTCGATCAACAGACATTTATACTGTGCCGCCAGATCAACCAGCTGCTTGCGTTGTTCGACCGGAATACAGATACCGGTCGGATTATGAAAAGTAGGATTCAGATAAAACAACCGTGGACGATAGCGCTTCATAATCTGTTCAATCTCCTGCAGATCGTAGCTGCCATCCTGAATACCGATCGATAGCAGGCGTGCTCCTTTTTGCCGGAATACATCTATTGCATTGGCGTACGTAGGCGATTCGACCAACACCGGATCACCAGGGCGAATCCAGATATCGGCGATCAGATGAATCGCCTGCTGGGCTCCACTGGTAATCAGCAGTTCCTCTGCATCCAGATGCAATTGAGCAGATCGTCTAAAGTAGTCGGCCAGCATTTCGCGGAGTTCCAGATCTCCCTGCACCTGGGCATACGTACCAAGCAGCTTGGGATACAGATCGAATACTTCTTTCATATACTCGGCAAAGTAATGATTGGGCAGCAGGTTCGGATCAATCAGCGCCTGCGAGAACTGGTACCGCGCGGGCAACTGATGTAGCGCAGCCATATTGCCATCAAACAGGACAGGTTCAGGGGCATGATCAAGGCTTGCACTGATTGCTGGCGGAGCTGCATAATAACCCGATTTGTGCCGTACGTACACAAGTCCGGAATCTTTGAGCTGCTGATAAGCTTTGAGAATAGTCAACCGATGCATTCCGCTTTCTTCTGCCAACTGGCGTACCGAAGGCAGTTTCTCATGAGCCTGCCAGTCCCCACGACGAATACGTGCTTCCAGATACGCACTGATCTGGCGAAAAGATTTAGAAGTATTATGGGAATTAATGGTATTTTTGTGGAGCGAACCAGACTGCGGGGAAGTCTTCTCTGTATACGGATCAACGGGGAATGAAGTCATAATTGGCAAAGCTCCTTTCAACAAATGTCGTTCCTATGTACTTCGGTTCAGGTGTTTATCATACTCTACCGCAGTGGGTCGTTAAAGTCATCTGTTCTGTATATCCTCATCTGGTCTGTATGGTTTCCTTTACAATAGCAGAACGAAGAGGGGGAATAACCGATGATTATGATAGGCTACATAATAATGTGCATTATTTTTGGAACGACTTTCCTGGCGATCAAGGTGGGTGTGGATGCCGGCTTGCCACCATTTGGGAGTGCAGGCATACGGTTTGCCCTGGCAGGTCTGATATTGATGTGCATCATGTATATGCGCGGCAAAGCCAGCTTCTCGGTCTTGTGGCGGCGGGAGACACTGCTGATCGGTGCCAGTATGACCTTTATGACCTTTGCGAGTCTGTATTGGGCAGAGCAGTATGTTACCTCCGGTGTAGGCGCGCTGCTGTCGGCAACCGGCCCGGCGATGATTCTGCTCATTCGGGCACTGATACTGAAAGTACGTGTTCCTGCGCTGGCATTTGTAGGTGCAGTAATCGGACTAGCGGGTGTGGGGCTGCTGATGCTGCCGGGTCTGGCAGGCGGCGGAGATTACCATCCACTGTGGATGATCGCCTGTGTGGTCGTGGTTGTGGGTGAGATTGGCTATGCCAGCGGAGCAGTCTATTCCAAGCAGGTATCATCGGCTCTTAAGGAAATTTCGTCGGTGTCCCAGAATGCTGCCCAGCTACTGCATGGCGGGTGGATGCTGCTCGTCTTGTCTCTGATTACCGAGCATAACCAGATGCATATCGAGGCGTTCGGATCAGCGGCAGCTATTGGCTCTCTGGTATATCTGATCGTGGTCGGTTCGATGGGAGGGCATACGCTGTTCTATTGGTTAATATCCCGGACGAATCCGGTATTTCCTTCGACCTGGCTGTATATCTCACCAATCCTTGCTCTGCTGCTGGGATGGCTGGTATATGGAGAACCGCTGAGCTGGATAATGGCAGCTGGTGCAGCTGTGGTACTGATCGGAGTGCTCCTGACCAATCTGGATTCCCTGCTGGGGTTATGGGATATCCGTCGCAGACAAGAAAACAAGCTGGAGCCCATAGGACAGAAATAGATGATAATCATAAGCTTAATACCGCTTATGGGTATGGATGCAGTATGGCTATAGGTCGAGTAAATGTTGTTGTCCTAAAAAAGACGAGGTGCATCTCCTGGAGATACGCCTCGTCTTCATTTTGTTATACCGTTCATTTCTGTGCCTGCACGTTAAGATGCGCATAGCGTAGTTCTCCAAACAACTACGCTTTTTGTGCAGCAGTGGCAAGACTGATTTTATAGATTAATCGCATAAATACCCGGCTTGTTGTCAATCGCGCCGATCCAGATCTGACCATTGCCAATCATAACGCCGCGGGAGCTGACCATCACCTGATTCACATTCTGTGTGGACAATGCCCGGCGGACATTGGATGTCATAATGGACGTATATTCATTCAAAAACTGCTTCTGGTTCAGGATGGAACGTTTGGTACCGTTGGCGGCATTCACTACCAGCGGATAAGAGACACGTTTGGCGACAGCATCACGGTTGCCATTTGCAACTGCGCGCTTCAGATTGGCAAAGTAGCCAGTGAACTGTTTGGCTGAGCTAAAGCCTGCCGTGTTCACCAGTGAAGTAGCCAGATTAGTGGAACTGCTAGTATTGCCCGAACTGGTATTGCCGGACGAACTGCTCTGCGGTGTCGACGGAGTTTTGGGTACAGATGGTACTACCGGTACAGAAGGAGACGCTACACTTGAAGGCTCGGCTGCCGGTACCGTCAGATCAGATGCGGCATAAGCGGACGAAGCCAGCGTAGAAGCCAGCATGACCGCAGCAAAGGTTGCTGCGCTCTTTTTTATATTCATTAATATCCCTCCAGACGATAGGTTCATGATTATGGATATTATACCCAGTACACTTGCATTATCCAACAAAATAACGGAAATGTAAAACATGAATTCAGGCGTTATCATGGACAATTCTAGGCAGCAAAAAGCCCCTCTGTGCAAGAGGGGCTTTGCATTGTCATGTATAGCTATCGATTAGCAGTTAGCTTTTGAGATGATAAGGCACAGTCGCTACGACAACATCTTTATAGTTAATCAGATAAGCACGCATTAGCAGACTCGTTTGATTATGCAGGATACTCTCCCACCAGTGCTTGGTGACAAACTGTGGAATCAGAATGGTAATATGATCGGTCGCTGATGTTTTCCATTCCACCGTATCAATAAACCGGCGCAACGGCCCCAGAATACTGCGGTAACGGGACTTGAGTACAATCAGGCGTACACCGGGGTCCCATTGTTCCCATTTGTCTTCCATTTTGCGGATAGCTTCATCATCGAAGCCGACATAGACGGCAACCACATTGGGCGACAGTGTCTTGGCATAACTGATCGTATTCATTACGACACGGGTAATACCTGCCACCGGAATGATGATCGTATTGCCTTTGATCTGGGGTTTGTCTGTCGTGATATCAATCCGCAGCTGCTCGGCTGTATTCTGATAGTGAATATAGATCTTGTAGAAAATATAGACGACGATCGGCAGGAAAATAAAGATAATCCATACCTGGGCAAACTTGGTGAAGATAAAGATCAGTGTGATGGACAATGTTGTCAGCATACCGATCGTATTAATCGCCAACTTGAGTATCCAGTTAGCAGGTTTGAGCTTGATCCAGCGAATCATCATGCCCAGCTGTGACAGCGTGAACGGAATGAATACACCCACGGCATAGAGCGGAATCAGACTGTCTGTCTCTCCATGGAACACGATAACGAGCAGAGCCGAAGCCAGACTGAGGAAAATGATACCGTTGGAAAAGCCGAGACGGTCACCGCGTACCATGAACATATGCGGCATGTATTTATCCTTGGCAAGCATAAAAGCGAGCAGCGGAAATGCTGAGTAGGCTGTATTGGCTGCCAGGAACAGGATCAGTGCCGTCACACCCTGTATAATATAATAGATAATCCCGTTGCCAAAGGTCATCCGGGCAATCTGCGAGATAACGGTCTCCTTGCCTGATGGAGTGACGCCATACCAGTAGGCGAGCAGTGTAATCCCGATAAACATACCACCCAGGATCAGACCCATCATGAGCAGGGTAGCTGCTGCATTGCGCTCGGCAGGCTGGCGGAAGTTCGGAATGGCGTTGGATACAGCCTCAACCCCTGTCAGTGCCGAACACCCGGAGCTGAATGCCTTGAGCAGCAGGAACAGACTGACATTGGATACCGTCGTACCAAATTCCGGAGCAGCTGCTTCGATACCACCGGTCATGTATTTGATCATTCCACTGATAATCAGGAAGAAAATCGAAATAACGAACAGATAGATCGGAATCGCCAGTACTGAAGCTGATTCGGTAACCCCGCGCAGATTCATCAGCGTCAGGAATACAATCATTACCAGTGCAATCAATACCCTGTGATCATGCAATACCGGAAATGCGGAAGTAATCGCATCCGTACCTGCCGAGGAACTTACCGCTACCGTCAGCACGTAATCGACCAGCAGCGATCCACCAGCGATCAGACTGGAAGCCTGCCCCAGATTATCCTTGGCGACAATATATGCTCCACCGCCTGTTGGATAAGCAAAAATTGTTTGACGATACGAAATCACCAGAATAACCAGCAGTCCCAATACAGCTATAGAGATTGGAACGGAATACCATAATGCTGCAAAACCAGCAACCATCAGAACCAGCAAAATCTGCTCGGTTCCGTATGCCACCGATGATAGCGCATCGGAAGACAGTATGGCGAGTGCTTTAAGCTTACCCAGCTTTTCAGCTTCCAATTCTGCTGACTTCATTGGTCTTCCGATTAATACACGCTTTACCTTGCCAAACATCGTACACCCTCGTTTCATTAATTAAATGTTTTTTTTGGTTGGTTACCACAAAGGATCGCCTGCTGAATAGACAGCCAAAAGGCAGAGTAATCGATACACAAAAATAGGAATAAGCAAAATGTTAAATTTTATATACACCTATTCAGCATCTCTCAAGCAGAACGCTATTGGGGCTATGCCCGAAGTGATATCGGACAAGCGTATTTCATTATACTCCTGCTTTGCAAAAAGTCATGCTATATTTTGCGAAAATTTGTTAAAATTAAGTCATAAGTAAGTCAACTGATGTTAGATTGTGAAATCCACTATCGAATCATAGTCAAACCTGAAGGAGAAACCTATGAAAAAAGTCATGATCCGTTTGCTGATCATTCTATCTTTAGCCCTGCTGGTGGGCATTATAACCTGTTTTTATCTTGGTTATTTCATGTACGCCTACGGCATGATTTTCCTGATTATAGCTGTATTATTTGGGCTAGGACAGGCAGCCAGTGTCAACAATAGTGTCTGGCTGCACCAGAATAGCTATGATCGTCATATCCGTGAACAGACAGAGCTTTATCGTGCAGATAGAGAGAAGGAGTGAATCCGGCTGCCGCAAGACGGATTCGGATCGCAACTGATCGGAAAATGCGGACGGATCACAGATGATACAGGCGAGAATCCATAGATATACTTTTATATAGAAGAAAGCAGCTCATTCGTATAAGCGAATGGGCTGCTTTTTTTGCTGTGTCTAACCGAAAAAAGAAGATCGATACATGCCTTATAGAATGGGAAATGTAAAGTAAACTTGACATCGGGAGTGTTTTCCATAAAAATGGAAGTATGGAGGGGTGAGCATGAGAAGTGAGCATCATCTGAGAAATGAAGTCAAACTGCTGCGTGAACTGAATGGTTATTCGCAGGAACAGCTGGGGACCCTGCTGGGCGTATCCCGGCAGACGATCAATGCAATTGAGCGGGGCAAATACAATCCATCTCTACCTCTCGCCCTGCAGCTGGCAAAAGTGTTCCGGACGACTGTCGAGCATATTTTCTTTTTGGAGGAGGAATCATCATGAGCAAAACACAAATATCACAGGCATCAAAAAACCGCATGTTGACCCGAATCATGTTTGTACTGATAGGAGTAGTTCAACTATACGTTATCATCAGCGGTATTTATATGCGTATGGAAATGGGCAGGGAGATCGATTGGATGAGTTATGTGCCCAATATTGGACTGGTGATTATTTTCCTGACATGGGCTTTTATGAGTGAAGAATTTTTTGTCCGTGGGGATGAACGCCTGAATGCTATTCGCAAGCAGGCCATTTATATGACTTTTTACTTTATTCTTGGCTACATGGTGATTATATACATTCTGACGTTGTTTCCATCTATGCCACTGACTGCCAATCAGGCGATCATGCTGCCATTATATATAGGATCGATCACTCTGCAGATTATTCATGCCATTTTACTACGAAAAAACTAGCATAGTATAGCTAGATAGCCAGCGAAGAAGTTTATTCTCCCATAAGCAGTATACCCATCTACATAATTACCATCTGCAGCTCATGCAGATGGTTTTTTTTGGCATCAGAGACCATATAGAAGATGCAATATACCCTATAGCTGCAAAAATAATAACAAAAAGTAATATTATCCATTTATAGAATATAATTGTCCGACCACTTTTCGCCGATAATATAACAAAGCACCTGAGCCATTGGCACAGGCTGCAGTGGTTTAACCAGAACAGTAGATCTGTAATGAACACAGATCCGCGTCCCATAGATACAGGCAAACCCAGAACAGACAGGAGAATGATCATGATGGGCAAAACAAAATGGATAGTTGTTGCTGCGGTAGCAGGTATGCTGCTCACCAGCTCGGCAGGTGTATATGCAGGTGCAAAGATGGAGAAAATCTCCGCTTTCAAAAATCACGGAATCAGTATCGAACTGGATGGCAAAGCCTATACGCCAATCAATTCCAATGGAGACAAGATGACGGCGATTACGTATGAAGGCACTACCTATTTACCGATTCGGGCTGTAGGAGAAACACTGAATTCCAAAGTGTTATTTGATGTGATGAACAATAAGATCATGATCCAGTCAGCCAGCGGTAAAGCAGCTGACAGTAGTACCAGCCCAACGACTTCCAAGTCAGACAGTACAGGGAAAAGTACAGCCGGAACTTCCAGCAGCTCCTCGGGTACAGCGGCTGCAGCCACTACACCTGCTGCTACGAGTACGCCGCCAACCAGCAGTAAACCTTCAGCAGCTTCCCAGTATATCAGCGCTGCCAATGAGGCTGCCAAAATCACTGCAGGCAATGTAACCGAAGGTCCGATCGGTCCTGTAGTAGAAGAGGCTGCAGCGCCACCGGTTATCAGTATGACAACAGGTGTGATTACGAGTAAATATCTGCCAACGGATTTCCCGTTTCCAGCCGATGCCGTCAAAGGAAAAGTAAGTGAACAGGTAGCCGGCGATAAAAAGCAGCTATTCCTGAACTACACTACCCAGGCGAGTCTAAAAGATATCGGAAATGCCTATCTGGCCTACTATGCCCCGCATAAGCTGAGCCTGTTCAACAATCAGGTCGATGAGACTGGCTTGAGTATTGCCGGAACGCTGGATGATAAATTCGGCGTAGCTATCCAGGGCAATCCCATGTCGCTTAAGCCAGGTTATAATGCAGTCGTCGTCACGCTCGCTGAGCAATAAATCTTCGCAAGATCATCTTTCTCTCCATGATTGCTTTCTCATCGGATTGCCGATATTTGAATAGCAAAAAAGCGTACCAATTTCCATCAGGAAATAACCAGGTACGCTTTTTTGCTATATTGCTTGCTTATGAAAACTATATAAAAATGATGTAACACAAAGCATTTTTATTTGAAGTAAAACCCTTACATACCCTTGTTTTATAGGAATGAATCAAAAACTCTGTAAAATTTTCAGAAAATTTCAATTTTAGTAGTGCAATCGGAAAATGGATATGCTAAGATACGTAGAGTTTTACAGATACCCGTCGTACTTGATCATTCATCTTCATGTAAAAACGTGAAGATTTTGCAGTTACCAACTGCCATATTAATACCCACTATGAACACAAAGGAAGGTGACATCATGAGCGCTATGAACCCTACACACGATAACAGCCCGGCAGCTGACAAACAGTTTAACCTGTTCCGTCTGACCTGGCCGATTTTCCTCGAGGTATTCCTGTTTATGTTAATGGGAATCGTCGACACATTAATGTTGAGCGATGTATCCGATAATGCAGTAGCAGCTGTCGGCACATCCAATCAGGTTATTTCAATCGCTATACTGATCCTGGAGGTAATCGGCAACGGGGCCGCTATCGTCGTAGCCCAGTACATTGGATCGCGCAAAGTACTGGAGGCGAGCCGGATTACGGCACTGGCGATTACGCTGAACCTGTCGGTCGGTCTGCTCCTGAGTACCACCTTCCTGTTGTTCGGTGGGCACCTGATGGCAGCCATGCATTTGCAGGGTGAGATTCTGGCGCTGGCAGAGAGCTATATCGCGATTGTCGGCGGAGCCATTTTTCTGCAAGCTCTGATCAATACACTGGCGGCGGTTATCCGTACGTACGGATTTACCAAGGAAACGATGTTTGTCTCGGTATTTATGAACGTATTGCACGTTGGACTGAACTATCTGCTGATCTTCGGTCACTGGGGTCTGCCGCAAATGGGCGTGCAGGGCGCAGCGATCTCCACGATCGTCAGCCGTCTCGTATGTGTGGTCATCTTCTTCTGGTTGATGTACCGCGTGATGGAAGTACGTATTCAGATTGCCGATTACTTCCGGATGTCCAAGGAATATATTCTCAAAATCCTGAAAATCGGCGTACCTTCTGCAGTAGAGCAAGTGACTTACCAGATGTGCCAGCTGGTCTTCGTATTCTATGTAACGTATCTGGGCAGTGAAGCGATGGCTTCCCGCCAGTATGCGAATAATATTTCCACCTTTATCTATCTGTTCAGTATTGCGATCGGTATGGGTACAGCGATTATCGTCGGTCGTCTGGTCGGTGCGAATCGCAAGGAAGAAGCCTATCACCGCGTCTGGAACAGTGTAAAATGGGCAATGGGCGCAACGCTGGTCATGGATGTAATCATTATCTTGATGCGCGAGCCGCTGATCGGCATGTTTACCAGCAATCCGGAAGTCATCCGCATGGCGTCACAGGTGATCCTGCTCAGCTTCCTGCTGGAGACCGGACGGACATGCAATATCGTGATTATCAACTCGCTGCGTGCTTCGGGCGATGCCAAGTTCCCGGTCTATATGGGACTGATCTCCATGGTATGTATGAGTCTGCCGCTCGGTTATCTGTTTGTATTCAAAATGGATCTTGGACTCGCAGGCATCTGGCTGGCGATAGCTGCCGATGAGTGGGTGCGGGCTGTTATTATGTACTTCCGCTGGAAGAGCAGAGCCTGGCAGAAACACTCTCTGGTGCAGCACGATGAACCGGAAACACCGGAAAATGTACCGATGGCTGCTCCGGTCTGATCGGTCAGGTAATCGGCACGGTTCAGGGATTGTCCAACTATTCATATAAGATCGCTATATTTTTACAAAACCGCCTTTTTCCGGTATCCTAAGCAAAGGATCGCCGGAAAGGCGGTTTTTTTTATACTAGTCTCATCATTTATGAAATGGAGGAATGAACATGTCATTCACGAAATGGGCAGCCACTGGTGCACTGGCGTTGCTGCTTACAGGCACGGTTGGATTTGCGGGAGATGAGACCAAAGCGGAGGCAGCCAGCGTACTCGGTTACTATACGCCGGATGATGCATCCTATCAGGCGCTTACCACCTATCATAACTATTTAACCGGTGTCTCTACCGATTCTTTTAACATGAATGCATCTGGCGGAGTAGTGGGTGATGTACCCACAAAGGCGCTATCCTATGCCAAGGCTAATCGTCTGGCGACGTATGCCTGCTTCTCGAACTTTGGTACGAGCGATTTTGATCCCGATCTGGCGCATGTCATTCTGACGAATTCATCAGTCCGCCAGAAAGCGGTTCAGAATATTGTGAATACGGTGAAGAAGAATGGCTATACCGGAGTGAATATTGATTTTGAAAGTGTGATGGCTGGAGATCGCAATGCCTTGACCGGCTTTGTAAAATCGGTATCGGATGCACTGCGTCCGGCAGGATACAAAGTGATCGTCTCGGTTCCCGCCAAGACGGAGGATGATCCATCCAATGGCTGGTCGGGTGCGTACAACTATGCAGCACTTGGCGCATCGGTCGATTTCCTTCAGGTCATGACTTACGATGAGCACGGACCATGGTCCGAACCGGGATCTGTAGCCAGCAAAGGATGGATTGAAGATTCCTTGAAGTTCTCCGTCTCTCAGGTCGCTGCATCCAAAGTGCTGATCGGTCTGCCGGATTACGGTTACGACTGGAACCTGACGACAGGTCGTGAAGAAGATCATCATCAGATCGCCGGCAAAAAGATCGCTGCCCTGGTGAAGAAAGCCGGAGCGGCGGTGAAATGGGATGCAGCAACGTCATCCCCTTACTTTAACTATACGGACAGCCAGGGCAGCAAGCATGTGGTCTGGTATGAGAATGCACGCAGCATAGAGGAAAAAGCCCATCTGGTACCAGCCTACAAATTGGGCGGCGCCTCCGTCTGGGCATTGGGTATGGAAGATAATATGTTCTGGGCAGCTGTCCAAAAAGGCATGAAGCCATAACCATGCAGCGTTAGAAGAAAAGTCGAATACATGAGAAAGGCTGCATATCTGTATATGCAGTCCTTTTTGTGTCCATCAGCGGATAGAGATGGCGAGCAGGGTGAACCAATTATCCTGAGGATTCAGACGGGTGGCGATAAAGCCATGGCTGTTCAGCCAATCCAGCAGAAACTCTGCATGGGGCCCATTCCCGTCAGAGAGGATACTGGTGCGATCGGTAATACAGATACGCCCGTGCGGTTTTAGCACACGCTGAATCTCCGGCAGAGCCAGCAGTTGCTGCTCGGCGCTCAGATGCTGAAGAGTGAAGCTGGAGACGACAAAGTCGAAATACTGATCCGGATAAGGGATCGCTAACAGATTGCCAATGCGCAGATCCATTTCCGGGAACTTGGAGCGGCACTGCTTGAGCATCTCCTGGGATTGATCGACACCAGACATGCGTATTCCGCGCCGCAGCAGTCTGCCCGCCAGATTGCCGGTACCTGTTCCCAGATCCAGACCATGTTCTGCTGCAATGCCCTGAATAGCACTCGCTGTGCTGTCCAGGGCTTTTTCGTAATCCGGGTATTCCCCGGTCTCGGTCTGTACATAGTCATCGTGATTTGACGCCCGTTGGTCAAAGTCCCAATGATCCTGCCAGTTCTGGCGCATCTCCCGCAGCTTCCGGGAATGGTCAGCCAGCTGATAGATTTCCCCGATCGGCAGCTCCTGTCGACTGCGCAGCAGCTCAATCATCTGGGCCGTAGTCTCGGTCATTCGCTTCATCTCCAGCCACTGGGTCGTCAGGAGCGAATGCTGCAGTTCCAGATAGTAACGCAGCCGCTCGTTGTCCGGCAGACCGGTCGGTTCCAGTACATTGCGTATATCCTTAAGCGGCATACCGGCTTCACGCAGGGCAATGATCGTCTGCAGCCGCCAGATATCTTCTTCTACAAATACCCGATACTGATTGTCCTGCTGCCGGGCAGGCTCCAATAATCCATGCTGTTCATAGAAACGGATCGTGCGTGAGGTGATGCCGAGCTTACGCGCCAGTTCGTTAATTTTCATCAGATTCCTTACCACCTTAATAAATTGCTGTATTGTACCGTTATAGTCTATAGATATTCTGCAATACTTAAGCCTGATTATAACCAAAAGGGGATAGATATATGAAGAAATTTACTACTGTGCTGCTAACCTGTCTGCTCGTCACCAGCATGGCAACAGGTAACGTTATGGCCAAATCGGATCAAGGTGGCAAATCGTCCAAATCCAGTTCCGCCAGCTCCAAATCCGAGGATAAGTCCAAAGATCGGGCGAAGCCGGAAGATAGCACCAGTGCGGTAACTGCAGTGCCAACCGATAGCAGCCAACCTGTATCGGAACCGGCTGCTCCTGCTGTGGAATCACCGGTCGCAGAACCCGCGGTCACAGAGCCTGCACCGACTGTACAGCCAAAGCCGCCAGCGGAAGATAACGCGAACACGGAGCAGGAGAACGAAAAAGAGAAAGAAAAGAAAGAAAAACAAAATAACGGAAATGGCAATGGTAAAGCGAACGGCCATTCCAAAGATAAAGTGGAAGAGAGCGCAGCCGGCGTAACCGACGATGTATATGGCAGCGGCAAAGGCAAGCAGGGATATAAAGGTCTGCTCCATGCCATCAATAATGTAAAAGACAAGCCCGCCGGACAAGTACTGGCCAATCTCTTGCTCACCCAATACGAGACACAGCTGACCCCGGAAATGCAGGCAGAACTGGAACAAATCCAGAACTCCAAAGAAGCACTGGAAAAAGCCACCGATCTGCTGGAAGAGAGCGGCAATGTAGACGATGCGACTGCCCTGCAGGAGCAGGTGATCCAATCGGACATTACCGATCTTGACAGCTACAAGCGTCTGGATGAATTATCCGACCAGATCGCAGCTGACCCGGATGCAATGAATCTGTTCGTCAACGGTACGTCTTACACAGATGCAGAGCCTGTGGTTCAGGATGGAACGACTCTGGTTCCTTTCCGCGTCGTCTCGGAAGCGTTGAATGCCAAAGTAACATGGAGTGCCAAGGATCAATCGGTCACTGTTGTAAAGGATGGTCAGACCGTCAAGCTGTATGTAAATAAAAAGAATGCAGTAGTGAACGGTAAAACAGTAAGTTTACAGGCGGCACCCGTGATGAAAAACGGCTCCACCCGTGTACCGGTACGCGTGATCAGCGAAGCGCTGGGAGCTACAGTGAAGTGGGAACCAGTGAGTGAGTCCGTTGTCATTTATGAAGAAAAAGCGTCCTCCTGATTCTGTAATACAAGAAAACTAACGCAAACAATTGATAAAATATAAAAATCAAAAAGTCATCCTCAAGAGACATAGATATGTTCTTCAAAAGGATGACTTTTTGATGTGAGACATAAACATACATACTTTCATCATACCGCTTTATAACCCAGCAAGAATTGCCGAGATAATGTATAAGAAATACAAAGTTATTGAGGTTGATCAATACTTTTTATAATCACCCAAACCAAAGCATTATAGTTCCCCTGATTTTTGCTATAAATCAAAGAAAGTTGAATTCCATGTTTCTGGTCAGTATACTCTCGGGAGGATAGACCTTGTTCACTATCATATTCTGTACTTCCGTAATTTTCTCCCAGGATCGTTACGGCAGTATCCAGATTGGATATGGGTGTATTGTTAATTTCAAAATGTTGGTTTCCTTCATCTGTAGTCGTCTGAATGGCTGTTATAATTTTTTGATCATTATATGTGACTGAGAAGTTTTTGAAATGGTAGCTATTTTTTTGAGGTAATAAATCCTGTCTTGAGCCGTATTGATCCTTTTCTAATTGATTTAGCGATTCTCCCGGCTTGATATGGTATATCGTGACATTAGATAAATCCGTATCTTTCAATGTATTCATGTTCAACTTTGCAGCAATGAATACCATTGCAACCACAGCAATAATGAGAAGCAAAAGAAAAATAAAATACTTTTTTTTACTCGTAGATACACTATTCATAGTTCTCCTTAATAGTAATTGCTCTCATAACCGTTTTTAATAGTATTTATAATTTATGAAATGGAAATAAATTGTAAGTAAAGGTTAACATACCGTGTATCTATCTTGTCAAATAACTCACAAGAATTACAAATTTTTAAAAATACATAAAAAGCTGAATCTGCAATACATATAACGGTCTTAACCATACTTCTGCTGATGCTCTTTTTTCATGCGGATATAGTCGGGGTCTTGTTTGGCTTCATCCCATTTGACCTTGAAAATGCGTGCGGATTCGGCTTTGACCGGATCGCTGGTGTATGGGAGAATCTCGCCATTCTCGTCGTACTTGCGGCCACCTTTGTGATTGGTGTAGCGGCGTGCACGGGTATAACCCATCTGCAGGAACTTGCGTGCCATGTCCATGCCGACAAAATCATTGTTTTCCTTGTATTCGAGGAACATGGCATAGATTTTCTCCGAAGATTCCGTAGCGATCTCTGGTGTTTTGAAGCGCCAGTGGGGTAGAATCTCGCCTTTGTAGGGTTCGACCATTAGCACGCCCTGTTCTCCTTTGCCGACACGATACAGCTCGGGATGTTCGCGCAGATCCAGTGTAGAGTAGTCGATATCATAGTTGAATTTCTCGGGCATATTGATCGCTCCTTTGAATAATAACTTTATTGCTTATTACCCGTTATCTGGTAAGATGGAGCTGGAAAGTAAGGTCTGCTGGATACTAAATAGCAGCAAAGAAAACAGCAAAGCATCTATAGCATCTCAATGTACATATCAATACATGTCGATCCGATATGAAAATGGAGAGTGAAAAGTGTGAACGTAACGATTGGCGGGTTGTTGATAGCAGCCTTTCTGCAAATGGCATCCCCTCAGAACTATGTGATTGATGGGCCGTCCATGCAGCCTACGCTCAAAACCGGAGATCGTGTAACGGTGACGGCTGCAGCCGAGAATGAAATTCATCGCGGCGATCTGATTCTGTATCAGGCACCCGAGGGCAGAGAATTCGTCAAGCGGGTCATCGCCCTTCCGGGAGAAAAGGTGAAAATGAAAGGCGACAAAACGTGGATTAACGGAAAAGTCATTCAGGAGCCTTATATTCAAAAAGCGGTTCAGCAAGCACATGATCAGCATTATACGTATAATATCAATGACTTCCCGACCAGTGCCAAAGAAGATAATCGTGTTGCTCCGCATAGCTTTTTTGTTCTCGGAGATAATCGTTCCAATAGCCAGGACAGCCGGATGACAGGCTTTGTCCCGATCGAAGAGGTCAAAGGGAAAGTGATCAAAATCAACGGTCACTCCGTGAGCACTAAATAGATAATAGAGTAGATCAACAAGCTATGAATCCTCGCGCATTTTGTTCCAGGCAGGATGATAGTAGATATGAAAAATCCCCCGTACTCTGGAACGAGTACAGGGGATTTTTCGTCTTGGCTTCAATAGTATTAATGATGTTCACTGTGCTTTTCTTGTTCTGAAACAGAAGCGGTATTGGGAATCAGACCGAGCTTTGTAATCAGCGGTTTGATCGTCAACCCCTGGATAATCAGCGAGAACAGTACGACGCTGAATGTCAGTACGAGTATGGTCTCCCGTCCTTCAAATCCCACCGGCAGGCTCAGAGCCAGTGCAATGGAAAGACTACCTTTTAGACCGCCCCAGTTGAGTACCCATTTGGCAGGAGTGGAGAAGTCTTTCGACCGGAACAAGCTGATAAATAGGGCCAACGTACGGGCAACCAATACAATGACAATAGCGAGTACGATAATACCCCATTTGTCGGCAAAGCTGATATTGCGGATTTCCAGACCGATCATCAGGAAGATCAGGGAGTTGGCGATCAGCGTAATAACATCCCAGAATGTATTGATATTCTGGCTGGTTGTTGGAGACATACCGATTCTTTTACCATAATTACCGAATACAAGTCCGCCAGTCACCACAGCGATAACCCCGGATACTTCCAGATGCTCTCCAATAAAATAACAGCTGAAGAACAGCAGCATGGAAAAAGCAATTTCCAGCGGATAATCGTCATAATACTTGATCAGACGAGAGAACAGGAATCCAAGTATGCCCCCGACGGCTATACCACCTACGGCAAATTGCAAAAACAACAGTATACCACTGCCAAAACCGAGCCAGCCCATACTGATATAAGTGAGCAGATACACAGTCGAGATCTGGAAAAGAACAACAGCAATCCCGTCATTCAGTAGTGATTCACCTTCCATAGTGGTCACCATTTTCTCGGAGACACCCAGTGAGCGGAAGATAGAAATGACACTGATCGGATCTGTTGCACTCATCAAGGCGGCGAAGGTGAATGCGACAACCAGAGGAAGGCCGATTAGATAATAGGAGCCCAGCATAACGAATAGGAATGACAGCAGGGTCCCTCCAAGCGCAAGAGCGATAACAGGCCGCGACTGTTCGCGCAGATGCGAAAAGGGCATCTTGAGCGTAGCATCTCCGAGCAGCACGGGCAGGAACAGCGAGATAATGATTGCCTGAAAAACATTGGACTGGGTAATGTATGTTTCTGCAGATTCCAGCACAGGAATATTCACGGTGCCAAGCAGCAACCCTACCAGTACAAGAGCGATAGACTCAGGCTGCCGCAGCTTGCGTGCAACAGCAATAACGGCCAGGGACACTGCGAGCAGAATTAGAATTTCAATAAATACTTCATTAAAATGATGCATGTACAGCCTCCGTTCCGTATAAGATACGATATGTATTTACCCATCCAGAACAAGAAATGAGCTGATTTCCTTCAATTATATACAGAATGAACAGAGAATGCAGGAAGTTGGGACCTGAAGCAATGATGTGTTGGTACTGTACAAAGCAAAAAACGTACGGCTGCTGTTAAGGGCAACCGTACGTTTTTTGTTTGTTTCTATTTATCATTCTGTTCAAAGAATCGGAGTGGTACATGCAAATGAACAGAATATTTAGGCTTTGTGATCCATAATATCCTTGATATCATCTTTGAGCGCTTCGGACTGGGTACCGAAAATCACTTGTACCGCACCATGACCAAGTCGCATGACACCAGCAGCACCCAGCTTGCGCAGCTCGGCATCGTTTACCTGACGATCATCTTTGACAACGAGTCGCAGGCGAGTAATACAAGCATCGATACTGTCGATATTGGGCGATCCGCCCAGCTGACTTAGTACCATTGCGGCTTTGCTGTCTCCGTTGTCAGCTGTAATAGCTGCGGCAGCCGGGACAGTGGCAGTTTTATCTACTGTAGTCGCAGAACTGTTGATAGCATCATCATCTTCACGTCCCGGTGTTTTGAGGTTCAACTTCACAATCAGGAAGCGGAACAGTACATAGTATACAAGAGCAAACACCAGACCTACCGGAATCATGAGCAGCGGATTGGTAGCTAGCTTCATATTGATCAGATAGTCAATCAGACCTGCTGAGAACCCGAAGCCCAGCTTCACATTCAGCATGTACATGATCAGACCGGACAGACCGGTTAGTAGCGCATGCACTACATACAGCAGCGGTGCTGTGAACATAAAGGCGAATTCCAGCGGTTCGGTAATACCGGTCAGGAAGGAAGCAACAGCCGCGCTGATAAAGATCGAAGCGACCGCTTTGCGTTTCTCCGGACGTGCTGTATGAATAATTGCAAAAGCGGCACCCGGCAGCGCGAACATCATGATCGGGAAGAAGCCGGACATGAACATGCCTGCCGATTTGTCTCCGGCAAAGAAGCGGGTCAAGTCACCGTGAACCACTTCACCGGCTGCATTGGTGTAATCTCCGATTTGGAACCAGGCAATCGAGTTCAGTACGTGATGCAGACCGATCGGCACGAGCAGACGGTTGGCGGTACCGAAGACAAAGGCACCAAATCCGCCCAGACTCACTACCCACATACCAAAAGCAGAAATTGCATCCTGGATCGGACTCCAGATCATCCCGATCAGGGACGCCAGTATAATGGTGGTAGCTGCCGTAATCATTGGAACAAAACGTTTACCCGAGAAGAATCCGAGCCAATCCGGCATCTTGATATTGTGGAAACGATTATACATATAAGCTGCCCACAGACCGACGAGGATACCGCCAAGCACGCCCATATTTAGTTTCACATCGTCGGGTATGTACCCCATAATCCCCGGAATTTCCTTGAGGATTGCTGTCAGGATCATATAACCGAGTACAGCAGAGAGAGCAGCGACCGCATCGCGGGCCATCCCGATCGCAATACCGACAGCGAAGATCAGTGCCAGATTGTCAAAAATAGCACCAGCACCTGCAGTCAGCAGCGGACCGATATAATGGTTCATAAAACCGCCTACTGTAGAGCCAAGCGGAATATCCGTCTCATAGTTGATTAAGCCAAAACCGCGCAGAATCGCAGCAGCAGGCAGTGTAGCTACCGGAAGCATCAATGAGCGACCGATTTTTTGCAAAAATTGTAGCATGGTAATCCCCCTTTGGATTATTCATTTGATTAACCCGTCATTCATTTTCGTAAGTGGTGTTATACAACAGAAGTATCGATACCGATCATAATTCATGAAAATTATTTTCATATGAAGGATCAGCGAGTGTGAAACCTGTTCTTACCGTACACCCATATCAGATCGATGTACGGTACCGGCAGGTCTATAGTAAAGTGGCGAAAATAGCAGCAGATTCAGCTGTCCGGCTTGTGTGTGCGGAACAGTCGATACAGATGCATGGTCAGGAAGCAGACTTCATCTTCGGGTACCGCCATCTGCAGCTCCTGCTCCATGACCAGCCTCATCCGCGAAGCCAGTTGGTATTCGTCGGCATACTGGTCACGAATATGCTGGATCAGCGGATTGTCGACGAGCGATCCCTGTACAATCCGCTCCAGGGCAAAGCGCAGGTGGATCATCAGGCGAACCTGACTCATGCTGCCCTGTCTGAATGTCATCTGCCGTTCCTCTTCGATCATCTGCTGCAGCTTGCCGAGCAGAGAAGACATTTTAACCAGCTGTCCCACAGGAACGTGGGTCACCGCCGAATGAATATGATACGTCAGAAACCCGGCTTCATCCTCGGGGATATCGAGTCCGAATGTCTCACGAATCATCTGCAGTGCCTGAAGTGCCACTTCGTATTCCTGTGGAAAACAAACCTGCGTCTCCTGCAGAAATGGATTCACAATCTCAATACTATGTCGTATCCGGTACACTGTGAACTGGATATGACTGGGTAGAGCAAGATAAATCTTTTCATTCAGCTTCTCTGGAAAACTCTGTCCGATCAACTGGATGATCCGGTCGGAGACATCCATGACGAGCGCATCCATATCCTCGAAAAAGGTCGGATGATTCATCATCTGCTCCCGGTCTTCCAGCCGAAACCGCTTCTCGATCCGTTCATCCGTCGTGCTCAGCTCCTGCAGGTTTTTGGCGGCGAAGCCAAGTCCTTTGCCAAGCAGTACATATTCGGTGCCTTTTACCTCATCGCAGGCCATCACGATATTGTTGCCGACCACGCGCTCCACACGTAAAATCCGATGGTCTCTGTTCATTCCGATAATCACCTCTTGCTTGCAGAATAACACGACAAGTGGCATCCGAAAAGACAGAAGAGCACAGCAGCCTGACTTTTTTTCGTGTAACCGCTAAATGGGGGACGGAACGTTCGCAAATACGCAAAAAAGAGCCAAGACAAGGAGACACGGGAATACGATAGACGTATCCTGTATCGTCCGCTGCTTGGCTCATGCCCATTGCTGGTAACACGCCGATGTACGGTCGTTAATATTTTGGTTACGGTTTCATAACGTAGCATATAACGTATAATAGTGACCGTCAAGATAGATTGCACATTTTCATGATGAAAATGCACAATCGTAACGTTGACAGCTGGTCTAGTGGCTTTTTTCGTTGAAAGCAAAAGCAGAATAAATTTTTTATCATTACTGATCCTTTCTAATAACTCCTTTTGTATCCATAGAGACATTACGTCCATCGGCGCGATACTGAATAATATAATCACCTGTAGGCAAGCCTTTTGGAAACTCCGTATTACTGTTCCAATGTAGCTTTTGCCCCCCTTTTATAGTCCATAACTTTATTTCCTGACTATGATCTCGATATTGTAGACTCGCTGTAGTTGTGAACTTGGCATGATTCATCAATTGTATTTCCAAAGTTTGATGATCTGAAGAAATACGAAATGGAACTTGCGGACTGGCTCCTTCTGTACGCATATCAAAAGAAAAACCTGTATCCGTAAGCGGTGTTCCTTCAGACCATACTGTATTGCTAGACAAGGATGAAGAGGGGGCATTAACCGGTTCTGTTGCCGTTTGACTGGAAGGTACGCGAGTACATCCGCATAGACAAGCAATTAATACAATCGCGAATGCTGATTGGAAATACATCTTTTTCATAAAATATAAGCTCCTTAGTAGATTATGTATTTGTAATTACTACGAAACAAGTGCCTATACGGAATCATCGAACGCTTCTATTCGCTTTTAAATAGACATACCGTAGATAAGTACAGCCAGCATATACTCCAACCGACAAATGAGCACGAACAAATAAATAATGACCAAAATGCACGGAACGCAGGCAAGGAAATAAGGGCAAAGGACGACATTGGAGCCCGGGAATCTACATCTTCTCCCTATTCGTAGATTTCTAGGCTCCACCGGAGGACGTGTCCTTATTTCTTGCCGAAGTGGATGCTGTTTATTCACATCATTCTGTTTAGAGCCATGAGTAACCCTTACTGCACACACAGCACAATTATTTTTAATTTTACCGAAAACCCTGTTGAAATACCATTTTCAATCTGCTAATGTATATAACGTTGATGCATACGTGCATCCACACATGTACAACCGAATGACGACTGGAATAAATGATGATACATCATTGTATAACCTCAATAATATGGTTTGAGGGTCTCTACCAGGAACCGAACAATCCTGATTACAAGATGATGCGCAGCCCGCGTATCCTGTTGTAATCAGGATTTTTTTGTTGCGGCTCCGCACTGTTCCAGTGTTTTCGTTCGTTGCTGCTGCATCGGCATTCATCTGCCGGACAGCCAACCTACTATTACACAAAGGAGAGAGACGGCTTGAATTTCAAAGTATTTATCCTCACTATTGCCACCTTTACGGTCGGCCTGATTGAACTCATCATCGGCGGTGTGCTGCCGGAGATTGCGAATGACCTGAACGTGTCGATCGGCACCGCAGGACAGTTGATCACCATCTATGCACTGGTCTACGCGATTGCCGGACCTACCCTGTTGGCCTTCACTTCCAAAGTGGAGCGCAAATCCCTCTATCTCTGGTCCATGTTGATCTTCACTATTGGCAGTGTGATTGCCTTCTGGAGTCCCAACTATGAAGTATTGTTCTTGTCCCGTATGCTGACAGCAGCGAGCGGTTCACTGATCGTGACCCTGTCTCTGACGATTGCGGTTAAAGTCGTTGCGCCGGAATTCCGTGCGCGTGTCATCGGTATTATCTCGATGGGGATCAGCTCCTCGATCGTGCTGGGCGTACCGCTCGGCGTACTGGTTGAAGAAGCACTCGGATGGCGCATTTTGTTCCTCGTAATCGCGCTGCTGACCCTGGTAGCAATGGTCGTAATCTATATGTTCCTTGACCATATTCCGGTAGAAGAAATCATGCCGCTCAAGGCACAGTTCGCTTCCCTCAAAAATAGTAAAGTACTCAGCGCGCATCTGGTTACGCTGCTGCTGCTGGCAGGTCATTACACCATGTATGCGTATCTGACTCCATTCCTGGAAAGCACAATGCATCTGAATGCGTACTGGATCAGCGTGGTCTACTTTGTCTTCGGTCTAGCTGCGGTAAGCGGCGGTATGATCGGTGGTGTGATGTCTGACCGTCTGGGTAGTACCAAGACGATACTGATCGTAATCGGCGTGTTTGCACTGGCGATGTTCGTGCTGCCGATGTCAGCCAAGTTCATCTGGATCTTCCCGGTCGTCCTGTTTGTCTGGGGGGCACTCAGCTGGGCACTGTCACCGGCACAACAGAGTTATCTGATCCAGAATGCACCGGAAACTGCCGATATTCAGCAGAGCTTTAACTTCTCAGCCCTACAGATCGGTATTGCAGTCGGTTCGGCCTTTGGCGGAATCGTGATCAAGAATACCGGTTCGGTAACGATGAATGCTTGGGTCGGTGCAGCGATTGTCGTATTGTCGTTCTGCTGCGCATTGTACTCGCTGTCCAGACCGTCCGGAGCTGCCAAGCGTGTATCGAGTTCATCGGTACACACGTCCTGATCGAAAATGATATAAAAGTCTAATCCCCGATCACAGAGTTTTTCTGCTGTGATCGGGGATTTTTTTAGATTTTGTCTATTCTAAGGATAAACATATAAATAAAATGTTTGATTTATAAACAGATATAAATTATATTGTCTATATATTGAATAGATAAGTGTACAGTTGTCGTGATCCGAATACTTTCCATAGGAAGAAGGGAGAAACAAATGAATCGTACCGATTATTTGAAATACCAACCCGTAATGGCAGTAGCAGATTACACACAGGTAGATGGACAGCGAGCCTACCAGCAGGAGGCGAGCGAGCTGTCGCTTGGGCTGCACACTATGCAGCAAGATGACAGGATGGAGATTACAGCACAGGTAGGTAGTAGGACAGCAAGGCAAGAGGATTGTACAACATCCGAATGGCCGATTCACCGGATTCTGGATGCAGCGATCCTGCTGTGCCGGTCGATTGATTATTTTCAGGAAGCATATAGACAGGAGAAATTATATGATCCCGAGCAACCGGTGTTTGACCGTATTCCTTTGCAGGGGGCTGCGTTATCTGTAGGGTTTGCTGCGGACCATGAGAATATTGAGCAGAATATACAGACATTTCAGCAGGTGCTTGAAGAGGATGCGCATATTATTGGAGAGCGTTTGCGTATTCTCTCGCGGCTGCTGGAGGAGCTGGGACACTGAGTTATAAGCATGATAGAACATTTGTGAATCGATCACATTCTTCTATTGTAGAAGATAAAAGTATGGATTGAATAAGATCATATCTATTTATATAATGTCTAAGACATGAATAGATGCAGCAAATATCTGTCTGACGAACAAGGATTGAACAATAGCTGGCCGGGAAGGAAACAAGAAAATGAACAAAGTGAAAAAGACCGGAGAGTTGTCGGAGCGCTTCTGGGAAGCTTCGCTGGAGGAGCTCAAAAAAGGATATATCGAAGACCCGCAGGCAGGGCCGTTTGGTGGATTTATTTGCCTGATCGATGGTGAGATATATGAAAAAGGGCAGATCTATGCGGAAGATGGATCATTCTATGAAGCTGAGCGGTATATGCAGATGCATATCCGGCGAGAACATGGATCGATGTTCCACTATCTGCTGACCCTGGACAAAAAGTGGACCGGTCTGACCGAGCTGCAGAGCAGTCTGGTGCAGGACTTTTACGAAGGAAAAAGTGATACCGAGATTGTAGCCAAAGCAGGTGGCAGCAAGTCAACGATCCGCAATCATCGATTCGCCTTGCGGGAAAAAGCCAAGCAGGCCCGTGTATTTCTGGCAGTCATGGAACTGCTGGAACAGCAGCAGCAGGAACCCTCTCCTTTTATACCGATTCACCGTACAGCGACGATGCTGGATGAGCGATATGCGATCACCGAGCAGGAGAATGAATCGCTGCTTAAGCAGTATTTTCCGGAAGGACTGGATGGTCCATTGTCCGAATTCCCACGCCGGGAAAAACGCAAAATAGTGATTATGCGCCATCTGATGCAGCGCTTTGAGCCGGGAACCATCTATACGGAAAAGCAGGTCAATGAACTGCTGGAACAGGCTTACCCGGATTATGTTACACTGCGCCGCTATCTGATCGAATACGGGTATATGGATCGCAAGGAAGATGGTAGCGAATACTGGGTCAAACAGTAGAACAAGATGCCGAAAAATGGTGAAATCAGCTTGAAATATCAGTTAGCGATTTAGCTATGTCGAAATCGAATTCTCATATTCATACAAAAGCGTCAACCCTCTTTGAGAATACTCAGAGAGGGTTGACGCTTTTCAATCCGTTTTTTGCAGAAGTGAAGTGACCGACAGGAGCCGGATCATCAGAGTTCGTGATGATGTCCGGCACGCAGTTCTTTTTGAATCTGGCAGACACGACTCTGTGAGATACCGAGGATACGGGCCAGTTCATTCTGGGTAGCGCCTGGATGTTCCTGCATGGCAGATTCGACTTTGGTCATCATTTCTCCCCGTTTGTTGCGTGATTTGCGCAGGGAGGAATGGAGATTACGCTGGGCTGCAGGAGACTCGGTCATCTCGCTCAGTGGTGTATGCATGGATTCGTCGCCCATTTGTCCGGCACAGCTGCCGCAGATGAATTGATCCTTGTAATAGACAAGGTCATCAAAGCTGCCGCAGAAGATACACTGGATGCCTTTGTGCTTGCGGAAAATGATTTCTTTTTCGGTAATAAAAAATTCCATGGGATCGCTGATGCCAATTTCCATCGTGTCCCGGATTTCTTTGGGAATCACAATTCTTCCCAGACTGTCTAATTGGCGTACCATGCCGGTTTTTTTCATAATAAAGGTCCTCCGCTTGTTCAGTTTGGATGTAATAGAATCAGACTGTTAGATCCTTTATATAAATATACAACAATATTAGCACCGAATTCATCTTTGGCAAACTTCTATATATAAATATAACCGAAAAAGTCCGAATATGTACGTTTGAATAAGGAGGAAAAATGAGGAATTTTCGATGTTTTCGGCATTATCTCCTAATAATTTCAATTCTTATTTGCTAATTATGGACATAAATAACAACTGTAGCTCAGAAACTTAATTTATCTCTTTTAGTATAAAAATACATAATTATGTATAATAAGAATGTTAAATCTTAGGTATCAAGCGATTCGGCAATCTGTTATGTATGTAATATACAAAAAAAGCTGCCCTTGTTCAGGGCAGCATAATTAACGCGAGTATTGGTGTGGCAGCCAGTGTAAATAAAGCAGACAATATCATCGAAATACTGGAAATGGTACCGGTCAGCGAACTCAATTCAAATGCCTTGGAAGTTCCTGTACCGTGAGCGGCGGTTCCGAATAGAATACCACGGGCAATCTCGCCCTCGATTCGCAGCCATTTAACGATATAAGGTCCGATCATACTGCCGATCAGGCCGGTAATAATAACGAAGATCGCCGTAATGGTCGGTACGCCTCCGATCGCCTGCGATACGTTCATCGCAATCGGTGTAGTAATGGAGCGCGGGATAATACTGCCCATCAGGTCATGATTCAAATGCATCAACCGGGCCAGCAGCGCCGAGGAACTGACAGCCACAATCGAGCCGAACAGTACGCTGGCGACAATCTCGACCGCATGCTTGCGCAGGGTTTTGAGATTTTTGTACAGTGGCACTGCAAAAGCGATTGTAGCCGGCTGCAGCAGACGAGACAGCCATTGTCCGCCTTCGTTATAGTGAGTATAAGGAACATGCATGCTCAGCAGGATAATGACCAGCACGAGCGGAGTCGTCAGCAATGGGGACAGATACACCCGGGGAAAACGACGATACAGCTTTTTGGCTCCCATATAGACGATTAATGTAGCAAGCAGGAACAAGATGGAATTCATTTCGCGTGACGCTCCTTTCGTTTGGACATGATCGCGGCCAGCAGTCCCGAGCTGACCATAACGAGAATCGTACTACAGATGACAATAGCAATAATGCGGACGCCGTCCTGCTCCAGCATCGGTATGTAATTCATCACACCGACCGCAGACGGGATAAAGAACAATAGCAGCTCGGCGAGCAGCCAGCTGGCTCCCAGGTCGATCCATTCCACTTTGACGACTCCGGATTGCAGCAGGATAAACAGCAGCGCGATACCGATAATGCTGCCGGGAACCGGCAAGTGCAGCCAGTCTGCGAGCCGGTTAAGCAGCTCGGAGAAGGCCATCAAAGCAGCAACCTGCAATATGCCTTTTCCTATATTTTTCATAGAAGAGATCCTTCTTTCATTTGTAACATTTTCATATATAACTTTCGTATATATGAAAGTTTACATCTCTTTCTTTCATAGGTAAAATTCATATATGGCATGAAATGTATTCCATTTGGCTATAGGAGGCGTGTGCATGGATATTCGTCATTTGCAGTATTTTATCGAAGTCGCCCGACTGAGAAGCTTCACCAAGGCAGCGGAAGCGCTATTCATCACCCAGCCTACGATCAGCAAGACGATCCGTTCTCTGGAAGAGGAATTAGGAGCACCGCTGTTCAATCGGGTGGGACGCTCTGTAGAACTGACCGATGCAGGCAAAGTGATTGAGCAGCAGGCCCAGAATATCGTGAAGTCATTTCATAGTCTGTCTTCACAGCTGGATGACCTGCGTAATCTGGAGAGTGGTCATCTGCGCATCGGTCTGCCGCCGATGATCGGATCGCGCTTTTTCCCGCAGATCATCGGTCGTTTTCACCAGATTTATCCGAATGTGACGATCCAACTGTTCGAAGACGGCGGCAAAAAGGTAGAGAGTGATGTGGTAAACGGATCGCTCGATATCGGAGTAACCGTGCTGCCGGTCACGGAGAATGTGCTGGAATATTTCTCCTTCACCGAGGAGAAACTGAATCTGATCGTGCCGAATAATCATCCTCTCGCCGAGCGCAGTGAAGTGCAGATGAGTGAGCTGGCAGAGGATTTTTTTATTATTTTCCGTGAGGATTTTACGCTGCATGGGCGTATTATTGAAGCATGCATCCGGGTTGGATTTCATCCGCGGATCATTTATGAGAGTTCCCAGTGGGATCTGATCAGCGAAATGGTCGGGGCGGGACTTGGTGTAGCACTGCTGCCGGAGACGATCTGCAATCAGATCAACCAGCGCAATATCCGTATTATTCCGAACGTAGAGCCGGTTATTCCGTGGCATCTGGGCATTATCTGGCATCGGGAGCGGTATCTGTCGTTTGCTGCCAGGGAGTGGTTGCGATTTACGCGTGAGATGATGGAGACGAGATAGAGGAACAAGCGGATTAATTATAAGATATGCATAAAGTTGAATATAAATTTGTGAATGAAAAATAGCTGTTCCTGTATAGGTGCAGCTATTTTCTGTTACGGATCGGATCAGGTATTCTTTTGCTGCTTGCTCCACGAGGCTATACTGGTAATCTCCAGGACAATAATAACGAGGCGAAATGAATCTGAACATTCGTTCCGGACGGCATCATACACAAACAGCCAAGGAAGGTATGTTCTACTAATGAAAGTATCTTCTACTAATATAGAAGTAACCCAGTTGATCAAAATGATGTTTTTAGATCGGTAACCTTTCATCTGGATAGGCAGTCTAACGGATATTCAAGCTGCCTTTGGAGCAGACTACCGTAAAGAAATCTTGCCTGCACCGGATCTTCGAGAGAAACCGATGAAGAGCAGATCGAGAGAGGATCGCCGAGATGAAATATACCCGTAAGGAAGACATACTCGCTGCCCGTGCCGGGGAGAAGGATGCGTTTATCCAGCTGATGCGTGATATGGAAAGGCCGCTGTACCGGATGGCACGATCGATGCTGAGAAGCGATGATGAATGCGATGATGCTGTACAGGAGACGATGCTCAAGGCATTTCGCAATATCCACACCCTGCGCGAAGTGGACTATTTCCAGACCTGGATTTTCCGGATTCTGATCAATGAATGCCATAATATCGCCCGCAAAGGTGCCCGCGTCGTCGTGACGGATGAATGGAGCAGCCTGCCTGCACGGACGGATGAATACGAGAGAATCGATATGCAGCAGGCGGTGCATCAGCTGCCCGAACCGCAGCGGCTGGTAATTGCGATGCATTATTTTCAGGATATGCCGATCCAGCAGATTGCAGATGTGCTGGATCTGTCGGCAGAAGCAGTCAAGACCCGATTGCACCGGGCACGCAAGACATTAATGGACTGGCTCAGCGATGAGCCGGGAAGGGGACACCAATATGAGACCAGATGAGCTGGATCGTATGCTGAATACAGAAAAGCAGAAACAGGATCGTCCGCTGAGTGATCAATCCCGTACTCGGCTGGAACAGACGTATGCCCGGATACAGGATATGGATATGCCGGCAGTACAGCCGGAGCAGACAACAACAGAAGTACCTGCACAGATGATGGATAGCACACCGGAGAGCCGCACAGACCAGCCAACAGATCGTATAACCGATACAGGCAAGCATCTTCGCAGCAAGCGCGGAGGCAGCCGTACGACAGCGAACCGTTGGTGGTACTCAGGTATCGGAGCAGCGGCAGCGGTGCTGATCTTCGCCTCCGGCTGGAGTGGCAGCACCGGCTGGTCGCTCAGCAATGTACCGGTACTGGGCAGCTGGATACAGCCGGATCATACATCGACAGATCCGGAGCAGAATATATCGACACCCAATCCGGCTGCAGTAGCTCCGGAGATTAATCAGACAATCACCCATGGCAGCGAGTCGATTACCCTGACCAGAGCTGCGCTGATTGACGGAGATATGCAGATTGAGTACAAGGCGAACCGGCTGGACGTACTGGAGAAGATCTCCCTGGAATCGATTCGTTATGAAGGCCGTGAGCATGCCAATAGTGTAATGACGCTGGGCAACCCGGTCAAACAGACCGGTGTGTTTGAAGCCAAGGCTGTAAATATCCCGAATCCCCTTCCTGACAATGCATCGATTGAGCTGCATCTCAGTACGGCGGGTGCTGGTGTGAAGACTTCAGCCGATCCCAAGGATGCGCATAGCTTCATTTTCCGTGTCCCTGCCAAGCAGATGGGACAGGGCAAGGTACTGCAGGTGGGAGAGACTCATTCTGCCAAGCCGACAGGCCATACGCTGACATTGGACAAGGTATTATATACTCCGCTGATGGTCAGTGTTGAATTGTCATCGGCTTATCGTCCAGAAGCGAACAATGACCAGTGGCTTGGCTTTGAAGCCGAAGATGATCAGGGACATGCATGGAAAAGTATCGGTGGAGGCGAGATAAACGAGCAGGGCGACCGGATTCAGTACATGGTGTCCTTTATGGATGGAGAGATTACACCTTCTGCCCGTACGATCACGATCAAGCCGTATTACGATGATGCTGCTGCAGGGAAGAGAAAGCAGCTGCCAGAGCTGAATTTCACCATTCCGGCTACCCAGTAGAGAGATATCGTTCGTGCTGCGAATAACCAAATAATGATCAGGTCGATCCTTCGGGATCGGCTTTTTTGTTGGCCAAGGCCTCGCTATTCAAAAAGAATGTGATGTATCCGGTAACCTTTGGCAGGGGAAGATGCTCTAACGGTTGTAACATCACAAAAACAACCATACAGGAGGAACTAATAATGAATAACAATACAACGGACAACACATGGAAAGACATTCTGAAACGCGGTGCATGGGGATTGGCTGCAGCAGCCATGGTAGGCGGCGTGACACTCAGCTCCGGATATATCATGCAGGCCAAGGCTGCTCCCGTACAGCATCCGGTTGCGATCAAGGCGCAATCTTCGAGCAATCAGAATCAGAGCCAGGCGAAATTGCTCGCTGCTGCACCTGTGATCAACCAGAGCGTAACCCATGGCAATCAGACGTTAATCATTACACGTGCTGTGCTGATAGATGGTCATCTGCATATCGAATACAAAGCCGATTCCCTCAAGACGCTGGAGCAGACCTGGCTGGAAAGTGTTACGTACAAGGATGGTAACCTATTGAATGAAGTGATGACATTGGCGAGTCCGGTACTGAAGACCGCTGTATTCGAGACAGGTACCCTTTCGCTGGATTCGCTGTCTGCCGGAGAAGAACTGCATATCCGCCTGGCTACCGGCAGCATGGAGAAGCCGCAGGCTTTTGATTATACGATCAAGGCAGAGCAGCTTGGCAAAGGAACTACAGTAGACTATGGCAAAAGCAAAACATCCAAACAGCATAATCTTACATTGGAACAGGTGAATTATTCTCCAATGCTGATCAGCACCGAATGGTCTTCTGCCTATCAGCCAAAAGGCAGCAACGATCAATGGTTGGGCTTTGAAGCGATCGATAGCAAAGGCAAAACATGGAAAAGCATCGGCGGCGGCGAGCTGGACGCAGACGGCAAAACGATTCATTACACCGTGTCCCTGATGAGCGGAGAGATTTCCAAAGGAGCAAGCACCGTCAAGTTCAAGCCTTATTATGGAGATAGCAAAACAGATAAAAGAGTCTATCTGCCGGAGCTGAATTTCACGATTCCGGTAAAACGTTGATTTGTAAATAGCTTAAAAATACAGCCTTCGTTATTTCTGTACGTTATGAATTGAACGGATAGGATGTTCGATAATGAATTCAAAAAAGACTGTTCCTGATAAAGGTGAACAGTCTTTTTTCTTTGATTAGGTAAGGAGGGGATAAATATTCCTCACGGATTTACAGGTTATTTATACCATGCTTTTTGCAGATTGTTGGTAAAATTGGCGTCTTTGAAACATAAATTCATTAATTCGTTGTTATAAGAACTAATCAAATATTTCCCTTGGCGCTCCGCAGCTTCATCTCCCTATCCTGTTCTGCAGCAGAGATCGACTCAGTATTCTGACGTTTCTTGTTCATATGCTTGGACCAGTAAGCGGTCAAGATCGGAACGAGAATCGACGTGACGATCACCGAAGCGGCGACGAGCGCAGTAGCTGACTGTGCAGCCGGGAGAAATTCGGGCTTCATGCTGGCGACGATCACCGGGTTGGCGACTGCTGCGCCGGCTGTACTAGAAGCGGCGAGACCTGCAGTACCATTACCTCCACCGATAAACCGGTCAGCGAGAATGAGTGGAATACCAGTGATAATAATAACAGCGATACCCAGCAGAATACCGAGCATACCGGTCTGTACGATCACACCCAGATCAATCGTACATCCCAGGGCAAATCCGAAAAACGGGATAAGGGTCTGAGTCGCTTTGCCAAAATAGCTGCGCAAATCATGATCCAGATTACCAAGCAGGAAGCCGACTAGAAATGGAAGTACAGCACCGACAAAAGCATGCGGTTCAAACACGGCCAGTCCAGTACTGCCGAGAATCAGCATCGTGACGAGAGGACCAGATTCAAGCGACATCAGTACAAATGCTCCGGCTTCTTCCTTGCTGCCATACTGCTGCATGATGGAAGCGTACAGACCGCCGTTGGTCATATCCATCGCGGCAATCAGAGCGAGTACAGACAATCCGGCAAAGAATCCGGTCTGCACGCCTCCGGCTGGCAGGAACTGGGCAGCAATCATGGCAACGACCCAGGCGACCGCAATCTTGGTCAGTACGAGGGTACCGGACTTGCGCAGCACGGTTCCGGTAGCACGTACATCAATCGAGGCACCCATACAGAAGAACCACACGGCCAGAATTGGTACGGTACCGGTCATCAGTCCTTTGGTAAATGAGCCAAAGTATTCTCCTGAATCAGGAGCAAAAGTATGTACCAATGCTCCGATAAACAGCGGTACCAGCATCATGCCGCCCGGTATTTTATCAATTGTCTTTTTGATATTCATCAATATCCAATCCTCTCGTGATTGCCATCCTGTCACTGAAGCGTTTTCATTTTCGGCTGAGACCGAGTTCGGGAATTAGCTTGGCGTACAGATCATGACTCTGCTGCAGCTGCCGGTGGAAGCCATCACTGTCACGAATCAGCAGTCCCAATCCATGATCTGCCATCGTCTGCCTGAATTCCTGCTGTTCGGCGCCTCTGGTGAAGGCATCGGCAAGTATTTGAACAATCTCGTCGGGGGTATCTTCCGGAACAGCGAGTCCGCGCCAGGTTCCACTAAAATTCACTGCATACCCGGTTGCTTCCTGAAGGGTAGGTACATCCGGCAGTGCCTGGGAACGTTCGCTGCCATTAATGGCAAGTACACGCAGCTTGCCCTGATCGACATAGGTTTTGACTTCGGCCGGACTGACCGGCACCGCATCGACAAATCCACTCATTAACGCAGATACCGCAGGTCCCGCTCCCTCATATGGAATATGGGAGAACGTGACATGGGTAGCCTGCTCCAGCGAAGCGGCAGCCAGATGCCAGATACTGCCTGTACCGGCATTGCCCATCTTCACTTCACCGGGATGGGTCCGGGCATAACTGAGAAATTCATCCGCGGTCTGCCACGGTGCATCCGCCCTTACGGTAATGGCAGACGGATCATAATTGGTCTGGATAATTGGCTTGAACTGCTCATACGTAATCGGCAAAAGGCCCATATGCGGCAGTGTTGTCAATTCGGCGACCAGATACGTAACCGTATATCCGTCTGGCTGGGCATTGGCACCTTCCATTAGACCGATCGAGCCACCACCGCCGGTTCGGTTTACGACTGTAATCGGTTGACTGAGATACGGTTGGGAAGCTTCAACCAGTGCACGTGCCGTAATATCCGTACCTCCACCGGCTGCATAAGGGACAACCAGCGTAATCGGCTTAGCCGGATAATCGGCAGCTGATTTGGTATAGAAGGGGACAGAAGACCAATGTCCTGTAAAAAAGGTAACCAGTCCAACAACAAGGATCAATCCGGCAGCAGCGCTGCTGTACATTTTCCAGCGGTGCCATCTGTGATTGTCAGTAGTCACGGTAAACTCCCTCTCTTCGCTGCAGGTTCGTATCGTAAAGTACGGAATCGGCCTGATCCGTATCGATAGAACCTGTATGCAGAATTGGTTGCTCACCTCCGTATGTGCGATTGAGATCGTGCTGTCTGTTACACGTTCAGTCTAGCGCACGGGGAGATGGATCATCTATCGGTTAATTCTCGTTATGATCTGCAAAAACCTTGGAGTAGCAAGGCTTTGGCGAATCTGCATAGGTTCTGGCAGATCTGCATATGGTGTATCGGCAGCCCATTTTCGTGAATAGAAAGCTTGTTGGTATGTACGGCAAGCAGGCATTTAACCCTGCTCACGGTATTTGCCCGGAGTGACAGATTTGTGCTTGCGAAAAGTACGGATAAAGCTGTTTTCGTTCTGGTAACCGACCTGGGCGGCGATATCGGCTATTTTCAAATGACTGTGTCGTAGCAGTTCACAGGCTCTGTCCAGCCGCAATCGGGTGAGATAATCATAGATCGTACTGCCGGTCTGTTCCTTGAATAGCATACTGACAGAGGACACGCTCAGCTGTACATGTTCCGCTACATCCGGCAGACCGATATTGTCGCTCAGATGTTCCAGCATGTACTGCTTGATACTCTCGACCAGCAGATGTTCCCGGGAATCACGCCGGATATCCATTTGACCAGTCAGATGCGTGATCGTCTGGGTGAGCAGCTGCTCCATATCAGCCAGATTCATCGTAGACAGCAGCTGTTGATGGTAGTTGACCATCTCTGGCGGGAGAGACAGATGCTGCTGGACAGTCAGCTCGATCAGTTGTTCCAGCGACCTGTGAATCAGCAGGCAGATCGTGGATGGAGACGATTCATGCTCCCGGGCAGCTTCACACCAGCGATGCAGCCAGACCAGTGCGGTATCTGCGTCTCCTTGCTCCACACATTGCAGCAGCTCCCGCCGCCATTGATCATCCGGCAATAGCGGTTCATTTTGTGACGTGCGGGCATTCGTATCGGAGGGATAATCCGATTCATGAATCCGCCCGTATCCATGATACAGCCGCCAGGATAATGCAGCGTCTGCCTGCTGGTGGGAAAAGGGGGCCTCGGAGACCTGAATCATTTCTTCGCCTATTCCGGCAGACAGGGACAATCGCAAATGCTCACTGGCGATTGTCATCATGCGCTGTAGATCCTGGTGCAGTTGCATGCGTCGCTCTTCATAGTCCTGTGCCAGACGGGACTGTAGCATCCAGATCAGTCGATCCTGTTCGCCGGTAATTCCTGTGGTTCGCCAATAGGGTTCCAGAATCTCGGCCATCATATTGTGCAGCGCATACTTTAACAGCATCCGGTCGGATTCAGAATAAGTGGCAGACCAGATATCATAGCGGTCGATAGAGATAATCACAATGACGGATGGTCCTGGCTGCCAATCCTGAAAATACTGCTTCCATTTGCTGTTCATTTCCTGTGGACCGATACTGCGATGCAGCACATCCTGTACATATTTGATCTGCAGTTCGGGCAGGCTGCGTTCGGCGACCAGTGCCTTGCTGTGAAAGTCGCCGACCAGCTTGCCGATGACCGGTTCCAGATCATACAGGGACTGCCGGCTGTCCGGGTCTTCGGGATGCAGCAGTCGATTGATTCGTCGCAGCGGGCGAAATGCCGCATAGCTGTACGAGTATATGGCAGCGCAGCCGATCAGGATCGAGATCAGCGAGAGCAGCAGCATCATATTGCGGGCCAGCTTTACATTTTTGAGCAGCTGTTCGGTTGGAACAAGGGAGACGAGCCGCCAGCCGGTCACATCCGAGAAAGTCTGATTCGCCATATAGCTCTGTCCATTCAGTTGTACATAGGCATATGGCTGTACACCCAGCTCATCCAGCACCTGCTGCATACCGGCTGCAGGTACCGAACGATCCAGCTTGGGATAGATCAGCCTGCCATCCAGATCATAGACATATTGGGAGCTGGAGAGATGAATATAGAAATTGGAGAAAAAGCGGTCATAATCCAGATTGATCAATACAGCGCCGGTTACCTGATTATCCGTAAGGACAGGACGGGCAAGTGACAATAGTTCGGTCTCTCCCTGTGCTGGATTGGTGCCCTGCCAGCGGCGCTCGATCAGCAGCGGCTTGTTATGTATCTGTTCAATCCAGCCGGTCCATGTACGGTCAGGAGCCTTTTGCCAGTTGTGATAGCCGGATGTACTGGAAATTACGCTCTGATCATGGAACCGGACAATATCAATAGACTGAATCTCATTTCCTGCAGATACGGTGTGCAGATACTGCTGTACCCTGGAGACAAGCGCAGGATCGGCCTTGGCACCCTGCTGGATATACCGCAGCACATCCGGTTGAAACGAAGCATCCACCGCTTTGTTGTCCGATTCGCGAAACGCACGGTTGGTTACATCGAGATTGATCTGCAGCAGCTCGATATTGGGTGTATTCAGTTCACTGTCCAGCTCCTGTCGGTAGCGGGAGTAGGAGAATAACCCAATAGCTGTAATCAGCAGTGACAGGCAGAGAGTGAGCAGCAGGATAAGCCGCGTCTGTTTATTTTGCAGCAAAAATTTTAATCGAAGTCGCAGCATGCGGCAGTTCTCATCCTTCCCTGGATGCATCGGCGGTAAACTGGAACTCCGATGCTATGGTAAGAACAGGAGGGTTACCTGTTCTTTTAAGATTGCGCTTACAATTGTAAACGGATTGCAGATGCCATTCCGTATGATTTGCTACATCCTGACTTATACTAGCAAGAAAAACACAGCAGATTCGCAGGATGATAGAAGCGGATAATTGCAATTCCATATTATCCATCTTTTGCTATTATATAAAAAACCAATGCTATGGTCGAACCCAAAATCCTATCAGCAGATTGTATTGACGTTGTATGAGATAATAAAGGGTACAACACTATTATAGTGATGATCGACGACAAGACATTCAGAACCAACCTATAGATGTATGGATATCAAGCAGGCATCGCGAAAGGAAGACACCAACATGACAACAATCATCGACATTCCTGTTCGTCCGCTGGTCGAGTACGTATATCGTACAGGCAGTATCGAATCCGGCTTCCGGGTCGCCCAGTCGATGCAGGAAGGCACAAGAATTCACAAGCAGATTCAGCAGGGATACGCAGAGCACGGGGAAAAGGAAGTCCATCTCAAAACCGAGATTCCCTATCATGACCTGCTGTTCCGGATCGAGGGACGCTGTGACGGATTATGGGTGGATGAAAATGGACTTCTGACCGTCGACGAGATCAAGTCCACCTCGATCTCGGCCGAAGATATCGGCGATGGCCGGGAGGTGCACTGGGCACAGGCGCAGATGTACGGCTATATGCTGGCTCAGGACCGGGAATTGGAGCAGGTACGTATCCAGCTCACCTATGTACACAAAAGCAGCGGCAAGGAGACCCGTCTGGAGCGTATACGTACACGTCAGCAGCTGGTCGACTTTACCATGGATACGATCGCACAGTATGCACCCTACGCCGAGATGCTGGCTGAGCACCGACGCAGACGCAATGCAAGCATTGAAGAGCTGGCTTTTCCCTTTTCGGGTTATCGTTCCGGACAGCGGCAGTTTGCCGGAGCGGTCTACAAGACAATCGGCGAGCAAGTGAATCTGTTTGCCGAAGCGCCGACAGGAACAGGCAAGACGATCTCCACGTTGTTCCCGGCGATCAAGAGTATTGGCAGTGAACGCGCCGAGCGTCTCATGTATATTACCGCCAAGACGGTTACCCGTGCCAATGCGGAGGATGCGCTGCTGCGAATGCAGACGAACGGACTGCATCTGCACGGAGTGACGATCACCGCCAAGGACAAAGTCTGCTTCTGTACGGCAGATGGAATCAAGGGACGGGAGAACTGCGCGTATACCGACGGTTATTATGACCGGATCAATGGAGCCATTCTGGATATGCTGACCCACGAGACGATGATGACACGGGAAATTATCGAACAGTATGCACGCAAGCATACCGTTTGTCCCTTTGAACTGTCGCTGGACGCATCCTATGCTTCGGATGCAGTTATCTGTGACTACAACTATGTATTTGACCCGAGGGTATCGCTCAAGCGTGTTACCGACGATCAGCGTAAAAGCACGGTACTGCTCGTCGATGAGGCACACAATCTGGTTGACCGCGGACGCAGTATGTTCTCGGCAGCACTCAACAAGTCGGACTTTCTCGATCTGAAAAGGGATTACCAGCATTCCGCGGAATCGCTGTCCAAGATTGCCAGTGCAGTCAATGCGTATTTTATCCGCCTGCGCAAGCAGATGGGAGAGAAGAGTTTTATCCAGAGCAGGGAAGCACCGGAAGAGATTTTCAAGCTGCTGGAAGAGTTTACGATTCGCGCCGAAGTAACACTATTGGAACAGGGGAACAGCGGCGGTGATACAGATCAGCTGCTGGAGACGTATTTCGCCGTGCAGGCTTTTCTGCGCATTGGACGAATCTACGATATGGAGAGTCATATTACGTATGCCGAGATGGATGGCAGCAATGTGCTGCTGCGGATGTTCTGTATCGATCCGTCCCTGCAGCTGCATCAGACTGCCAAAGGATACCGCTCGGTGATCCATTTCTCTGCTACCCTTTCCCCGATCGGATATTACCGGGATATGCTGGGTGCGGATGAAGAGGATTACAATATCTCGATTCCATCCCCATTTTCGCGGGAACAGCTGGAGGTTCAGATTGTTCCACTCTCGACACGCTATCGGGACAGGGAAAAGACCCGCGATGAGCTTGCCCGACTGCTGGCTGATCTGGTCAACAAACGCCCGGGGAATTACCTGGCCTTTTTCCCGTCGTATCAGTATATGCAGGATGTGGTTAGCATATTTGAGACCCTTGGTGCCGATACGGATGTGCTGATTCAGCAGTCCAATATGGCAGAGGAAGAGCGCGACCGGTTTTTGAATGCTTTTCAGAGTGATAACCAGCGGACCCTGACCGGATTCGCGGTGATGGGCGGTATTTTCAGTGAAGGGGTCGATCTGGCAGGGGACCGCTTGACCGGCGTCATTATCGTTGGTGTCGGGCTGCCGCAGCTTGGACCGGAGCGCGAGATGATCCGTGAGCATTTTAGCAAGGGAGGACACAGCGGCTACAATTATGCCTATGTGTATCCGGGAATGAATAAAGTACTACAGGCAGGAGGACGTCTGATTCGTACCGAACAGGATCGAGGGCTGCTAATGCTGGTCGATGATCGATTCCTTCAGCGCCCGTATGTACAACTCCTGCCACCGGAATGGCGTCCGGAATAGGTTGGGCTGGCTATGTAGCATTTTTTGTTGCCCGGTGTAGAGGAATAGGTGAAGACAGGAAGAGTGTGAGAGGATACTCACGTACAAACGGGAAAGCCGGAAGGAGAACATATGATAGCAGAGATCAATGGCATACCTCTCTGGTATACGGATGAGGGCAAAGGAATACCGCTTGTACTGCTGCACGGAGGACCGGGTGCCTACGATTATATGGAGCCGGTCGCCCGCCTGCTGGATCAGAATCCTGTACGGGTGATTCGCTACGATCAGCGTGGTAGCTGGCGCTCGGGCAAGACAGGCCCCTATGATCTAGATACATGGGTGGAAGATCTGGATCAGCTACGAATTCACCTTGGTATTGAACGGTGGAAGGTATGCGGTCACTCCTGGGGTGCATCGTTGGGGCTTGCCTATACAGCTCGCTATCCGAGTCATGTAGATGCTTTGATTTATATGTCTGGTACCGGACTGGATGCGGCATGGCAGGAGCCCTATCGCCATAACCGCCTGGCTGCGATGAATGAGCAGGATCGGCAAGAATATCGGCTTCTTCGCTCCAAGCGTGACACATTAACCGGAGACGCCTGGCAGCAGACGGCTGATCGTATGCGCGAACTGAGTGTAAGGACCGACCTGGTTCGGCAGGATCAATATGACCGGCTACCCCGGGTAGATGGTCAGTATGTGAATAATATGGTAAATGACCAGCTGGCAGCGAGCACAGCTATGTACTTTGCTTCCGACGACTGGCGTGAGGCATTTTCGCGTCTAAACGTTAGCGTGCTGTGTATTCATGGAGACCGCGATCCGCGCCCCGGTTCTTTTATAAAAGAGTTCGCGAATCAGCTGCAAAAGGGGACGTTTATATCCATACCGGAATGTGGACATTATCCCTGGCTGGATCAACCAGATGAACTGGGCCGTCAGCTGCAGCAATTTTTGCTTTCTAATGAAGAGAGATAGGAGATCCGTATAATTTGATGCTGATGCTTGGTATTTGGTGTTCCACGCTTTATGCTTTGTACGATTTGATCATTGTAGCTTCTATACTATATTTTTAAAAAATGCCTATGTAAAAAACCTCCTTTACCGTACATGTATTCATGTGGGTAAAGGAGGTTTTTGTCATTCTATATTCTATTGCTTACAGGAAAAGTATTAATGAGAAGCTTTGTTGATTGCATCGTAGGCCCAGTGCTTGGTCGATACATCTTTCCATGAAGTGGCTGTAGTCGCCGTATCCGCAGGGATATCCTGCAGATGATTCAGTACAGTAACGACTTCGGCACGGGTCACCGGTTTGTCCGGATAGAACTTGCCATCCGGATAGCCCTGCATCCAGCCGGCGTTCAGTACCTGCTGAATATAGGCAGCAGCCCAGGTGTCATTCAGATCGGATGCCTGTGCGGAAGCAGTGTTGTCCACTGTAGTATCCAACTCTTTCCAGCGTGCGATCAGGGAAGCCAGTTCGGCACGTGTCATTGCTTTGCCCGGTTGGAAGCTGCCATCTGGATAGCCTTTCATCCAGCCGTAGGACTGAATCAGCTGAATACCACCGGAAGCCCAGTACGTGGATGGTACATCTTTGAATGAAGTACTTGCTGCACCTTCGGATTCGCTGCCATTCAGCAGACGTTCCAGCATAACCGACAGCTCGGCACGGGTCACCTGTTGATCCGGACGGAATGTTCCATCCTGGTAACCCTGCACATATCCACTGGTGGATACGGTTTTCTTGACGGTACTATCAGACTTGGTACTGTTACTGCGCTTGGTGTCTGCAGCAGGAGCTTTCTCGACAGAAGAAGCAGATGGAATCACATCATCCAGACGGGAAGCTCCACCACCGCTGCCGCCATCAGCAAATACTGGAGTCGGTGCACCCGGATCTACCGGCACCACAGGTACGAATGGGAAAGTAATCGTCACTGGTGGTCCTGGAGCGATATAGGTGTCAGACGTTGGTGTAGACGCAGGCAAAGGAAGTACAGGTGTTGCTCCGATTGGAGCAGTCGTCACCGGTGCCGGGAATTCGGATTCTGGCGCAGATGATACAGGTGCAGGAACAATAGCTGGCCCGGATGGCTCAGACGATGTTGGTGTCTCTGCAGCAGGCAGTTCTTCCGGCTTTGCTGTCGGAGCTTCGGCTGCAACGTTAACCTGCAGCGTATACGTTTTGTATTTGCCGTTTGGCGCAGTTACCCGGAACTCCAGTGTAGACAGATTGCTGCTCAGCGGCTCGGAATATTTCAACAGCTGTGTACCATATACCTGATCGGTTACGGAGACGCCGTTTACAGATAGAGCTGTATCCGGATCATACACACTGGCAAATACAGTCACATGATCCGCACCTGCGTTCATATTAACTTCATAGGAAGTTACATCACGCTGGAACGAAGGAGCAAGTGACCCATTTTCAAGCGAAAGGGAAGTTAGCTCGGTTTTGCGGTCAGGTGCCTGGGCATGAACCGTAAATACTTTCTCCAGCATGCCGCCTTTTGGTCCGGTAGCGCGTACCCGGATCGAGTAGCTATTCACACCAGGTGTAAGGGGTGCAGCGGTCTCCAGACGGTTATTGCGAATCGCAAAATAGCGGTTGTCTTTGTCATTCTCGCCGTTAACGAGTGTGTAGATCATCGGTGCATACGTATCCTCTGTGACAGCGGAGAATTGACCGACTGCTGTTCCCGGCTGTGCATCCCAGGTCAGTGTGTCACCAGCAAGCGTCACATCGGTAGGCGCATCATTCATGGCTGTTGTATAATCCGCATGGATGGCAGCCAGTGCACCATTCATATCCGGATCGACACTGCTGTAAAAGACCAGTTCAGTTGTCTCGCCCGGCTTCAGATTACCGGCATCAAACGCCAGTGTCAGCCAGTCATCGGAAGCCTGTGCAGCAATATGCGTACCACCGCCTGAGCGGAATGCCGGTTCGCTGTAAGGGTCACGGCTGAAGCCGACAGAAGCCTGAGCGCGCGGGTCGCTGGCTACATACATAAATACATTGTCACTCTTGTTGCCAATGGCTGCGACAATCGCATCGGGATCTTGTAGTGGGTTGGAAGGTACCCAGTTGATGGTGCTGTTATCGCCGTTCAGATCAGCATCCATATCAGGGTCGAGGAAGCGCATATAGTGAACATCGTAGACGGAGGCGGTTACGCTGGTGTTAGTGAGATGAATAGTCGTTTTGTAAAAGGGGTCTCCTGGTTTGAACGAAATCGTCTGTTCTACTCCGATCGCTTTATCCAGTGTAGTACCGGATGTTTTGGCGGCAAGCTGTTCTTCGGTAGAGATATCTTCCGTAGTGCCGGGTACTTCGTTACTGCCGTTTTGTTCTTCCGTGGTAAATGTCTTTGTGCTGGTTTTTGGTCCCGAACGGTAACCGACCGTGAATCCTTCGGATGGACTGCCTGGCAGCACATAATCGCCGCTGGTCATATCCTTGCCTGTATCGTAACCGTCGCTGTCGGTATTCAGTCCAATGCTCTTGCGAAGCGTCCCTGGATGGAATCCGGCAGGACTACTGGTAGATGTACCCAGCGTACCGCTTCCCGAGATGCCCAGTTCAATATACGAACCGCCCAGATAAGTGTCTCTGCCTACCTGTTCATGCCGGCCCAGTGCATCGGCGTGAACATTTATAGGAAGAGAGGGCAGCAGCAGCAAGACAGCCAGCCAGCCGCAGACGCGCGGTTTGAGGGATACGTGATGATGCGAACGCAGCCTGCTTCTTCTCATATTCAATTAACCTCCTTCGTATCATAAGAGTTGCATAAATCTGCAAGTGCTCTATTACTGTTTATCGTAAAATATCTGTTATTTTTAACATTTATCTGGCAAAAAAATGAGATTAATCAAAATTAGCAGGGCTTAGTTCCATTATATGGTAATAATATGGTTTGACTGTAAATATTTTGGTAGCAAATATTCTTAAATTGTAAGAATAAGCTTAAAATGTGGTGAAGTAATGGTATTATATAACTAATGATTGACAAGGATTTAATGAGAGTTATAAAATTAGGTAACCTAATAAATAGCTTAACTAAATAATAGTATATAGATCTCGGGGTGAATGACTGTGGATGAAGAACTGAAGTTTGAAGGAATATCACCAATGGGTGAAGAATTGTTGCGTGCATTCCGCCTGTTCCGCAGAGCGGATTGGCGTCAAAAGCCGGTCGCCGGATATAAGCCGAGTGAAATCATGGCCCTGATCTGTATCGGTAACCAGGAGGACTGCAAGAGCTGCGGGATTCAGGTATCTGAATTAAGTCGCATGCTGCGTGTCACGTCTCCGACCGTAACCCAGTTGATCAAAGGAATGGAAAACGACGGCTTGGTCGAGCGGAATATGGATCAGACGGATCGCCGTGCTGTTCGTGTAACCCTGACGGATAAAGGCGAGACGATCATGGATCAATCGCTGGCTGTATTCAAAACCTCGTTTGAAGGTCTGGTGGATTATCTTGGCGAGGAGGACAGCCGCAAGCTGGCCGAGCTGCTGGGACGCGTATTTGAATATTTTCAGGAACGAGTATTTGAACCGGTAGAGCCTGCCCATAAGGGAGATGGCTTCGGTGATTAAACTGTTCCGCCAGATGCAGCCTTATTATCCATTAATAGGGCTCATTCTGGTACTTACTTTTCTGCAAACGATGTCGGAATTATTTCTGCCGACGCTGATGGCGGATATTGTGGATACCGGGATTGCCGCCGGTAACACACCGTATATTTGGCGGATCGGCTCGTATATGCTTTTATTTGCTGCTGTCGGGATGCTGTGTTCTATTGCGGCGAGTTACTTTTCGGCCAAAGTCGCGATCGGCTTCGGACGTGATCTGCGCAGCCGTGTCTTTGCGCATGTAGAGAATTTCTCGCTGCAGGAATTTGACCGGATCGGTACAGCTTCGCTTATTACGCGCACAACCAATGATATTACCCAGCTGCAGCAGGTGCTGACGATGATGCTGCGCATGATGCTGATGGCTCCGCTGATGATGCTGGGCGGTCTGATCATGGCGATCTCCAAGCAGGGCCAGCTGTCGCTGATCTTCGTAGTGGTTATTCCGGTACTCGGACTGGCTATTTTCCTGATCGGTCGCAAAGGAATGCCGCTGTTCAAGGAAATGCAGACCCGCCTGGATACACTGAATATGGTAATTCGCGAGAATCTGACCGGTATCCGCGTTATTCGCGCCTTTAACCGGGATCGTTATGAAAACAAGCGGTTTGATGGTGCCAGTCGTGGTCTGGCCGATACAGCGATTAAGGTTAACAAGCTGATGGCGCTTATGATGCCGGTGATGATGATCGTGCTGAACTTCTCGATTATCGCGATTATCGGTTTTGGCAGTGTGGAGATCAGTTATGGACGGATGCAGGTCGGGGATCTGATGGCCTTTGTCCAGTATGCGACCCAGATCCTGTTTTCTTTCCTAATGCTGTCGGTTATTTTTGTCATGGTACCGAGAGCTTCGGCTTCGGCAACCCGGATCAATGAAGTGCTGGATATGCAGCCGGATATCGTAAATCCGGTGCAGCCGGTACAGCTGCAAAATGATTCCCGGCAGCCGGTTACGCTGAAATTTGACGATGTTACCTTTCATTATCCCGGCGCTGAACAACCGGCGCTGGAGCATATTTCATTCGAAGCCAGACGGGGTGAGGTGACTGCCATTATCGGGGGAACAGGGTCGGGCAAGTCTACGCTGGTGAATCTGATCCCGCGCTTCTACGATGTGAGCAGCGGCCGGATCGAGGTGCATGGAACCGATGTCCGCGAGCTGGAGCAGTCTGCACTGCGGACACGGATTGGCTATGTACCGCAAAAAGCGCTGCTGTTTACAGGCACCATCGCTGAAAATATCCGCTATGGTCATGAATCAGCGACTGAGGAAGAAATTGCTCATGCTGCACGTATCGCTCAGGCAGAGGACTTTATTTCGGAGATGCCACAAGGGTACGAGTCGGAGATTGCCCAGGGCGGTTCCAATGTGTCTGGTGGACAAAAGCAGCGTCTGTCGATTGCCCGGGCGTTGGTACGTCGTCCGGAGCTGTATATTTTTGATGACAGCTTCTCGGCACTGGATTTCAAGACCGATGCCCGGCTGCGTGCTGCCCTGCGGGCAGAGACGACCGAGGCAACGGTGCTGATGGTTGCCCAGCGGGTCAGTACGGTGATGGATGCTGACCAGATTATTGTATTGGATGAAGGCCGGGTTGCTGGTATTGGCACACACCACGAATTGATGGACAGCAGCGAAGTGTATCGTCAGATCGTATCTTCCCAGCTGTCCGAGGAGGAGATCGCATGAGTGAATCAACAAGACGCCGCTCCTCCGCGAAACCTCCGGGTGGACCGATGGGCGGACCGGGTGGCCCTCCCGGTATGTCGATGCCGGGAGCCAAACCCAAAAATTTCAAAGGTACCCTGCGGCGCCTGACTGCTTATCTCAAGCCGCACTGGATGCCGCTGACCGGCGTGTTGGTCGCAGCTATTCTCAGTACGCTGTTCAGTATCTTATCGCCGCGCATACTGGGGCTGGCAACCGATGAACTGTTTACCAGTGTAACCGGTGGCCGTGATATTAATTTTGATTATATTTTTCGTCTGCTGCTGATGCTGGGTGGACTGTATCTGTTCAGTTCACTGTTTTCCTACTTGCAGCAGTACTTTATATCCGGGGTTGCCCAGAATACCGTCTACGAGATGCGCCAGGAAGTCAAAGGCAAGCTGACCCGCCTGCCGCTGCGTTACTATGATCGGCAGACACATGGAGAAGTACTGAGCCGGGTAACCAATGATATGGATAATATCAGTACTACTCTGCAGCAGAGTCTGACGCAGATGATTACGTCGATCGTTACACTGGTCGGGGTGATCGTCATGATGCTGACACTCAGTCCGTTGCTGACGCTGATCACTGTACTCACGATTCCGCTCAGTCTGATTGTGACTATATTTGTCGCCAAGCGTTCGCAAAAGCATTTTGCCGGACAGCAGGCGGCACTGGGACGTCTCAATGGTCATGTGGAAGAACTGTACACTGGTCATCCGATCGTCAAGGCATTTGGCCAGGAACGCAAAGCCGTCCAGGAATTTGATACGCTGAATAATGAATTGTATGATTCCGGCTGGAAAGCGCAGTTTATTTCCGGCACGATTATGCCCTTAATGAACTTTGTCAGCAATATCGGTTATGTGCTGATCTGTGTCGTCGGCGGGATTATGGTAACACGCGGCAGTATCGGTATTGGCGGGATTCAGGCTTTTATCCAGTATGCGCGCCAATTCTCCCAGCCGATCACCCAGCTGGCCAATATCTCGAATATTATCCAGTCGGCAATTGCGTCGGCAGAACGGGTATTTGAGGTGCTGGACGAGCAGGAAGAAGAAGATCATCTGATCCAGGCGCAAGTGATAGCAGCTGATAAGGGGAAAGGCGAGTCCACTGCATCTGCAGTAGGGCAAGCAGGGGCAGCGCAATCAGCGGTAGCACAGATACTATCACCAGCAGCGCGACCGGGCTTCCGGGCCAATGTGGATTTTGAACATGTACAATTCGGCTACAAGCCGGATCAGCTACTTATTCAGGATATGAATATTCATGTGGAAGCCGGTCAGACAGTAGCAATTGTCGGACCAACGGGTGCCGGCAAGACGACACTAATTAATCTGCTGATGCGGTTCTATGAGCTGAATGGTGGACGCATTCTGATCGACAGTCAGGATATCAAGGAACTGTCACGCAGCGAGCTGCGCAGCCTGTTCGGTATGGTACTCCAGGATACATGGTTATTTGGTGGTACAATCCGCGATAATATCGCTTACGGCCGTGAACATGCGACCGAAGCGGAGATTATGCAGGCTGCCGAAGCAGCGCGGGCGGATCATTTTATCCGTACGTTGCCAGAGGGTTATGATACCGTGCTGAATGAGGAAGCTTCGAATATTTCACAGGGTCAAAAGCAGCTCCTGACGATCGCACGCGCTATTCTGGCGAATCCGTCGATCCTGATTCTGGATGAAGCGACGAGCAGTGTAGATACACGAACTGAGGTGCTGATCCAGCAGGCGATGAATGAACTGATGAAGGGACGCACCAGCTTCGTGATTGCTCACCGCCTGTCCACGATTCGTGGAGCGGACCTGATCCTCGTCATGAACCATGGCGAAGTGATTGAGCAGGGAACGCATGAGGAGCTGCTGGAACGCGGCGGATTCTATGCCGATCTGTACAACAGCCAATTCTCCGGACAGACAGCCGGCTGAGAATAGCAAGCCTGCTATGAGACACACTAAAGTGAAAATATCGATAAAATAGCAGAAAGTTAACCAGCTTTCACTGATTGGATGCCAAAAAAGCCCCCTGATACGATATCAAGGGGGCTTTTGCTATAAAGATAGGGCAGAGATGATGTGATTAGTGAATACTCTTCTTCTCGAAATTCCCGCCGATAACTTCACTCACATGTTCTACCGCGAGGAAGGCTGTTGGATCTACATCATGTACAATGTTGCGCAGTTTGGCGAGTTCCAGACGGCTGACGACGCAGTAGATGACCTGGGTGTCTTCCTTGGAATAACCGCCTTTGGCATACATAAAAGTAGTGTTGCGTCCGAGACGGTCCATGATCGCCTGGGAGATTTCTTCGTACTCCTGGGAGATGATCGTGACCGATTTGGATTCTTCCAGACCTTCGACGACAATATCCATGACCTTGGCTGCAATATAATAGGTGAAAATGGAGAACATTGCAGAATCCCAACCAAACACGAATCCGGCAGCAGCAAAGATAAATACGTTGATAATCATAACGATCTGACCGACCGGCATGTGGAACTTCTTGGATAATAGGATAGCCACGATCTCGGTTCCATCGAGCGAGCCGCCGAACCGGATGACGAGTCCAATCCCGAAGCCGAGGATAACGCCGCCGAACATGCTGGCGAGCATCTTGTCATCGGTGAGGGCCGGCACATGGTGCAGATAAGCAGTCATGAAGGACATCACAGCAATCCCGTATAAGGTAGAAAAAGCAAAGGTCTTCCCGATCTGCTTGTAGCCGATAACCAGGAAAGGCACGTTAATAACAAAGATGAATATACCGAGCTGAATCGAAGACAGCTCTGATAAAATAATCGAAATACCCGTGATTCCGCCATCAATTACACTGTTCGGAATCAGGAAAATCTCCAGGGCAACTGCCATCAGCACGGCACCTGTAGTAATAAAAATGAACTTGGCGAGCAATTGGGCAAAGCTAAGCTTACGGTGTTTTCTTGGCATACGCAATCCTCTCTCTCCAGTAATGTAGGCAGGATTGTTGATTAATTCCATAAGCGCTGCAATAGCATTCCTGCTGATCACCATGCGGGTCGCAGGCCGGGCCAAGATACAGGAATAAAGTAAATACAGTTCAGATGTTTGAACACCCCTGTAATATACGTAAATATACTGTAGACCCGATAGCGGCTGTATCGAACTATTCAACAATATTTACTTATCTCAAATTAAGAATGATAAGCTACCTATATAAATTATATCATAAAAAAAGCTGCAAGCCCAATAAAAAGCAAAATTTAATCAATTTTTCGCAAAAAAGGCGAATTTCATGACTAATTCCTATTATATCTCACCCAATCAATGAAAATATACAGAAATGTCTTGAAATCGTTTACGATTTATAAAAATGGTTTTACAACTTTGCTATTTAATAGGAGAGACAGGAGGAATATACGATGTATACAAGAGGCTTATTTATCTATAACGGTAATGCAGGTTCGGTAGATAGCACCCAAGTCGGAGATGTACTGGGTATTCTGTCGACGGAATTGCCGGAACTAAGTGTACGACGCACGAGCGAGCCAGGCGAAGCCGAGCGAATCTGCCGCGAAGAGGGTGAGCAGTATGATGTACTCTATATTCTGGGCGGAGATGGTACGGTACATGAATGTGTAAACGGATTGGCTGTGCTGGAATCACCACCGGTAATCGGGGTACTGCCAGGCGGAACATGCAATGACTTTTCCAGAACGCTCTGGATGCCGCAGCAGCTGCCACGGGCAGCAGAGGTGCTGAACGAACGGTGTACCCGTACGCTGGATATCGGCACGGCGAACGGACATTATTTTACCAACTTCTACGGGATCGGTCTGATCTCCGAGACGTCACAAAATATCAATTCGGATATCAAAGGTACTTTTGGCAAATTGGGCTATTTCCTGAGCACCCTGCAGACGGTCCGTACCGCAGAGCCGTTTCAGTTTGAAATGAGCCATGACGGAGGAGAAATCGCCGGTGAAGCGGTTATGATCTATGCAGCCAACGGACGTTATCTGGGTACCAATCCGCTGCCGTTTCATGAGGAATCGCTGGAGGATGGGCTGCTGGATGTACTCATTATCCGTGAAGCAGGACTGCCGCTGCTACGCGAACTGCTCAGCCGCAAAACGCCGGGAGAATGGAGTCCGGAGAGCAGTACGATCGAATATATCCAGACGAGCCGCCTCACGATCCGCACATTGCAGCCGATGCCTGCGGATACCGATGGAGAGATTTATCTGGAGACGCCTGCAGAGCTGGGGGTATTGCCGGGCAAGCTGACTTTTCTGGTTGGAGAACAGCCGGTTTCAACCTGGTAAACCAGTATCTACAGCAGCGAATCAGGGAACTGACTCTGGCGATTCTGTATAATATCCCCCATAATAGGAGAAAGCAAGGCAGAGACGAAGCGATCCTGTACCAGACATAAAAAGATGGATAAAAGAGAGCGCTTATATGGATAAAAGCGCTCCTTGGTCCGGTATGATGCAGAATCGTTTCGTCAATCAGTATGAAAACTGGGGGAATAGAACAATATGTCACAGATTCAATCCGTATACTTTAATCATGATGCCGGTGTGGATGATCTGGTATCGCTGTTTATGCTGCTGCAAATGGATAATGTGCGCCTGACCGGTGTCTCGGTTATTCCGGCTGATGGTTATCTGGAACCGGGAGCTGATGCCAGCCGCAAAATTATCGACCGTTTTGGTCAATATGCACCGGAGACGGCCAAGTCCAACTCCCGTGGCAAAAATCCATTCCCGCCGGCCTGGCGTATGCATACTTTCTATGTAGATGCACTGCCGATTCTGAACGAATCCGGTACGATGGAAGCGCCGCTGTCCGACCTGCCGGCTCATCGTCATATGATTCGTCAGCTGCTGGCGACCGAAGGCAAGACGACGCTTCTATTTACCGGACCGCTCACCGATCTGGCGCGTGCGCTGGATGAAGCACCCGAGATCGAAGAGAAAATCGAAAAATTGGTCTGGATGGGCGGCGGATTCGAACGCGGTAATGTGGATGAACCCGAGCATGATGGAACAGCCGAATGGAATGTATTCTGGGACCCGGAAGCGGCGCATCGCGTCTGGCAGAGTGGGATCGAGATTGATCTGGTTGCTCTGGAGAGTACGATCAAGGTACCGCTGGATCTGAAGATCCGCAAGCGCTGGGCTTCCGAGCGCCGGTATGAAGGTGTCGATTTCCTCGGCAACTGCTATGCCTGCTGTCCACCGCTCGTGCATATAGAGAATAACTCCACCTATTATTTCTGGGATGTGCTGACAACGCTGTCGATCGGCAAACCGGAACTGGTGAGCAAAAAGACAATCAACTGTATTGTGATCCCGGACGGTCCTTCCCAGGGCAGAACGGTAGAACAGGCAGATGGACGCCCGGTGAATCTGGTCTATGATACCGATCCGCAGGCTTTCTCCGACTATATGATTGCACTGGCTCAAAAGGCAGCACCTGCGCGGTACTGATTGCTGCAGCAAATAGTCGAACTCCTATGTATACAGAAATATTGAAAAAAGCTGTTCCACACGTATCGATCAGGATACACAAGGAACAGCTTTTTTTATGGCAGTTAGTTGGCATCCTCTTTTGTAAGCATGTACTGAGAAGCAAAGTTCGCATTCTGTTTTATGACATATTGGAATCAGACCGGCATTATCTCGCCCAGCAGTCATCCTCGGTATTCAGCCAATCATCGTCCGGGCTTGCTGCTGAATCTGCTGCAGCTGTTCCCGTATCCGAACCACCTCGCCGACAATAATCAGCGCCGGATTGCCTAGCTGCGCTGCTCCGGCAATCCGAGCTATATCCTCCAGTGTACCGGTCAGCACTCGCTGCACTGAAGTCGTTCCATTCTCGATAACGGCAACCGGTGTAGCTGAAGGGCGACCATAACGAACCAGTTCGCTGCAAATCTGCTGCAGCTGACTGACTCCCATATAAATAGCCAGCGTATCCACACTCTGGGCGAGCAGATCCCAGCGTACTGCATTTCCTGCTGCATCGATCATGCCTGTGTCGCTGCCGCTCTCCGGCTGCGCCCGACTGGCTGTAACACAGGCAAAGGAAGTCGCAATACCACGGTGGGTCAGCGGAATATCCGCACTGGCTGCTGCACCGATCGCTGCAGTAACACCGGGGACAAACTCATAATCGATTCCCCACTCCTGCAAAAAAAGTGCTTCTTCACCGCCGCGTCCGAATACAAGCGGGTCGCCACCTTTGAGCCGTACGACATGCTGACCGGCCGAAGCATATTGCAGCAGTGTGCGATGAATTGCCTGCTGGCTCATATGATGCAGACCGGGAGATTTGCCGCAGTAGATGCGCCGTGCATCCGGACGTGCGTACTGCAGCAGTTCCTCGCTGACGAGCCGGTCGTACAGGATAACATCAGCCTGCTCGATTCGCCGCAGCGCTTTGACAGTGATTAACTCCGGATCTCCCGGTCCTGCGCCGACAATACTTACTTTTCCCAGAGTTCGATTCATCGCCAGGCCTCCTTTTGAATATAGAACTGCATTGCAGTGGATCTAAGCAATCTGACTGCTGTAGTCTAGCGGGCTGCCAGCGTAGGGAGGGTGATATAGATCGAGCCGCTGCTTTCGTCAATCTCGGTGGGAAAGGTATTCACACAGCCCTCATCCGGGTCCTGTACTCTACCGCTGCGCAGCTCGATTTTCCAGTCATGCAGAGGACAGTGGACCGTTGTACCGCAGACCATGCCTTCTGACAGCCTGCCGCCTTTGTGGGGGCAGCGATTCTCGACAGCATGAATACTGCCGTCACTGAGACGGAACAGCGCGACCTCTGTATCTCCCAGGGTGAAGGTACGTGATCCTTTGACATCAATATCCGAAATGTGGGCGATTTGCATTCTGTTCATCGCTGATCCCTCCTTGGAGTTATATCCTGAATTAGTGGCCTGCCGGTGACGATCCGCTCAGCGCTGCCGCTCCATTCAGGTCTTCAAAGTTTTTGCGCAGGCTGTCATTATCGATAATTTTTTTCCATGGATCGGTGGTGTAACTCAGTGTCTCTTCCAGACGGCTGACCAGTTCCTGGCGAACCGCTTCATCCGCGAGCTTCACCTTGATCGGCTCCAGACCGACACGCTCAACCCAGGCTGCCGTACGCTCATTCCAACGGGCACTTTCGCGATAATACTGGAGGAAGGCAGAGCTCCATTCCATAACTTCATCTTCCGTCTTCACGGTACAGAGCAACTCGCCGGCACGAATCTTCACGCCGCCGTTACCGCCTACATACAGCTCCCATGCGCCATCCAGAGCGACGATCCCCACATCCTTGATACCGGATTCGGCACAGTTGCGTGGACAGCCGGAGACTGCCAGCTTGACCTTGGCCGGTGCATCCATGCGCTCGAATGCTTTTTCCAGCTTGATGCCCATACCCATCGCATCCTTGGTACCGAACCGGCAGAAGGTATCTCCGACGCAGGTTTTGACCGTACGCAGTGTTTTACCGTAGGCATGACCGGATGGCATATCCAGCTCTTCCCAGATCTTCGGCAGGTCTTCTTTTTGAATACCCAGCAGATCGAGCCGTTGTCCACCGGTGAATTTGACCAGCGGCACATTGTATTTTTCTGCGACAGCAGCGATTTTCATCAGATCGGCGGGTGAAGTCACGCCGCCATAGATGCGGGGTACGACCGAGTAGGTTCCGTCTTTCTGGATATTGGCATGATAGCGTTCGTTGGTGAAGCGGGATTCTTTTTCATCCTCATATTCACCCGGCCACAGCATTCCCAGATAGTAGTTGAGGGCCGGGCGGCACTTGGAACAGCCTTCCGGCTCGGACCAGTCCAGCACATTCATGACTTCCTTGACTGTTTTGAGTCCCATTCGCTGAATTTCGGAGACAACTTCATCCCGATCGAGTGAGGTACAGCCGCAGATGCCCTCTTTGACAGCAGCACCGGCATTTTCTCCGGCGTACAGCTGCAGCAGTCCCTCAACGAGCGGGGCACAGCCGCCGCAGGAAGCAGAAGCTTTGGTACAGGCTTTGAGCGACTTCATACTGGTGCAGCCTTTGTTCTGTACCGCATCGGCTACTGTGGCTTTGCTGACGCCGTTACAGCCGCAGATGATCTCATCATCCGGCATTGCTTCGAGGCGCTGCAGCGGCGATACTGCTGATGCACCAGCGGCAGGTTGTCCGGTCAGCAGTTCCTTTTCCCTGCCGCTGACAGATTCACCGCTTTTGATTAGAGAGAAGAGAGAAGCACCATCGGAAGTGTCTCCGAACAGTACGGCGCCGATCAATCGGCCATCCCGCATCACGAGCTTTTTGTAAATGCCATCGATATCATCCTGTATTCGCAGGGAGCGTGTCTCGGGTGTATCCTGGAATTCGCCGGCAGAGAATACATCTACGCCGGATACCTTGAGCTTGGTGGAAGTCACCGAACCTTCATAAGGAAGTGTCTCTACACCGGCAAGTCGCTTGGCGAGTACGGTTCCCTGTTCATACAGCGGGGCCACCAGTCCATAGCCGATGCCGCGGTGTTCGGCGCATTCGCCGACAGCGGAGATTCCCGGTACGCTGGTGCGCATATAATCATCTACAATAATACCGCGTCCGATCTTCAGTCCGGCAGATTGCGCCAGCTGAATATTGGGACGTATACCGACAGCCATGACGACCAGATCGGCTTCCAGTGATGTGCCATCGGTGAATCGCAGTCCCTGTACCCGGCGTTTGCCGGTGAGTTCGACGGTACGCTTTTGCAGCAGGAACTTCATACCCTGAGCTTCGAGCTCCTGCTGCAGCATCAGTCCAGCCGGACGATCGAGCTGCCGATCCATCAGATGTTCATTGATATGAATAACTGTGACATCCATACCCAGATTGAGCAGACCGCGAGCTGCTTCCAACCCGAGCAGACCGCCGCCGATGACAGCAGCCTTTTGGTGGGTACGGGCTGTCTCCATCATCGTCTCGCAATCTCTAATATCCCGGAAGCCGATGACGCCGTCTTTGTCCGAACCCGGCAGCGGCGGGATAAAGGCGCTGGAGCCTGTAGCCAGAATCAGTTCATCATATTCGGCTGTAATGCCTTGGGAGGATACTACCCGGCGGGCTGCCGGATCGATTCGTACAATCGGGTCACCGGTATGCAGCGTAATCGCATTGTCGGTATACCAGTCCAGCTGATTAATGATGATATCGTTCATATCCGCTCCGCCTGCAAGCACGGAAGACAGTAGAATACGATTATAGTTAGGATGCGGTTCTGCACCGAAAATGGTAATTTCATAAGTCTGCGGAGCCAGTTTGAGCAGATGTTCCAGCATGCGTACACCGGCCATTCCATTGCCTGCCAGTACCAGTTTTTTGATCGGTTGGTTCGTCTCTCTCATGCGAATCTCTCCCTCCAGGTATTCCATTCATCTCTTTTCTGTGGCTAAGCGACTGCGTGCTGACTGAACGGACGACAGATCATAAAACCGGTAAAAATAAAAAGCCTGTCCGGTTATACGGCAGGCAGGCGCAGATATGGCGCAGCATGCAGTATAACGGAACAGGCTTCATTGCCGTCCTATCAGATACATCGTTGTATCCTTTCGTTTACTTATGCGCTAACTATAAGACATGTATAACTATGTGTCAATATAAATAACATAAAAATTTTATTTGAAATTAGAAGTTAATTATGTTTACATGAAAAATAGAAAATGATTTATTTCATTTCGTTTCAAACGATAATTTATCCATATAAAAGCTTATTCTTCAATAACATGTAACCTTTTCTGCTGTATAGATAGACTGGACAGGAGGGAGTATCTGTATAATGCGTTCCTTACTCGTTATTCGAATGGAAAATATCATAAGTGATCCGAATCAGGCGGCATCGGGCCTATTTCCCGAGATGATGCTGGAAGAGAACGGTTATCAGGTACAGGTCGTAGATGGAGACAGCTCTGCCCGTGTACTCCGACTGCTCGGTGAAGCCGATGCGGCGGTACTGGATCTTCCGATTGAGGAGATCCCCGAATGGGAAAAGCTGCTGTCGCAATCCCGGCCGATCCCATTATTGTGGTGGTGCAGTCAGCAGACCGCTTCATCATCTGCAGAAGCCTGCGAGACCGAGATTGCGATTGATGGCATTCTGACTCCCTCGATGCGTGACCGTGAGTTGCATTGGGCCCTGCATTTTGCAGCCAAGCAGTGCATGGAGCGTCAGCAGTGGGCAAGTGAGCGCAAGCAGCTCCAATCCCGGCTGGAAGAACGCAAGTGGATTGATATGGCCAAAGGTATCCTCGCAGACATGAAAAACATTTCCGAAGCAGAAGCCTATGATCTGCTACGCAAAAAAGCGATGAACGAACGCAAACGTATGGTCGACGTGGCAACAGCGATTGTCAAAGCCCATCAGCTGCTGCAATCGTAAAGCAAGAGGAGGAATCTGACATGAACATGACCGAGATAATCAAGGAAGTCGGGCGCGGCAAGCGCGGTTCCCGTGATCTGAATTACGAAGAGTCGCTGCATGTTGCCAGTATGATAATGAACAGACAGGCCTCCGATGTACAGATCGGTGCCTTCTTTATGGCAGAACGCATGAAAATAGAAAATGTCGACGAATTGCAGGCTTTTGTAGATGTATGCCGTCAGCTGTCCAGACGCACTCCTCTTCGCAGAGGCGGTCTGGATTGCGCAGGACCATATGATGGACGACTCAAATCCTTTATTGCCGGATTTGCTACGTCATTTGTATTGGCAGCGGCAGGAGTGCCGGTTACGCTGCATGGCAGTGAGCCGCTGCCGCCCAAATGGGGAGTCACCCTGCCGGTACTGCTACGCGAGATGGGCGTCGATACCGATCAACTTACCCGTGATCAGGCGCTACATGCGGCTGGTGAGACCGGGTTGTTATTTGTTGCAGCCGAGCAGTGGTGTCCGCCGCTTGGCGATCTGCGGGTGCTGCGCGAAGAGATTGGCGTGCGTACCGTGCTCAATACGGCAGAGAAATTGATGAATTACAGTCAGGCGCCTTATCTGGTTTATGGCGTTTTTCATAATACTTTTTTTGAGCGGATGTCCAAGCTGCTGCTGCGCCTGGATTATGAACGGGCTTTTATCGTCCAGGGTCCGGAAGGATCGGAGGATCTGTTTATTGATCGTCCAACTCGTACGTATCGGGTGGAGAATGGGGAATCCCAACTGGAGATTATTGATCCCGAAGCCTACTTTCTCGATATGTCGGTACCGGAGATGGACTGGACAGCGGCGGAGCAGATCAGGGTGACCGAGCAGGTGCTGACCGGCACGGCCGATCGGGCTTTTATTCACCAGGTGCTGCTGAACAGCGCTTATCGCCTCTATCTGGCTGGTCGGGCCGATTCAATCGAGCAGGGTGTGTATGATGCCAAAGCCCTGCTAGAGAGCGGGCAGGCCCGTCAGCTGTATGTGCAGTGGGGAAGTCTGATGCGCGGCGAACAGCCGAACATGCTGCCGACCGGCAGTATCCATTAAGAAATGATACATGTATGGACACGCAGTTATACACAGCCTGATGCGATGCAGGGTCAGTACATGGGAATCTCGACAAGTAGGCGCCTTCTAATATTTTCACACGATAAAAACAAAACAGCCGCTTCACCGAAAACCGGGAAGCGGCTGTTTTGTTGTATTCTATTCGATACCATCGATACCAACAGGCTACCGATCCTGCGATCAGTTACCAGCTGGTATCATGGTTGTTATTCATTCTCTTCGTTGATCTCGTTTTCGGAAGTCACCGGATGACGAGTGATCTCCAATTTGCGGTAACGACGTACACCACGACGCAGAACACGAATACTCAGGTTCTCGAATTCGTACACGGCACCAGCCGGAAGATCCGGACGCTGTCCGTATAACCAGCCGCCGATCGTATCGAGTTCTTCATCGTCCAGCTCGATATTCAGAATATCATTGACCCGGTTGATAAATACTTTACCATCCACAATCAGATGATTCTCGTCAATGCGCTGAATCTCGTCTTCTTCGTCTGCATCGAATTCGTCGCGGATCTCGCCGACGATTTCTTCCAGAATATCCTCGATTGTGATCATACCCGATGTTCCGCCGTACTCATCGACCAGAATGGCAATATGCGTACCTTCCAGCTGCATCCGTTTCAACAGATCCTTGACCGGAATGGTCTCAGATACCGACATCACCGGATGGATCAGGGAAGCTACATGCAGATTCGCCTGCTCTTCGGCAGCGAGGAAGAACTGCTTGGTGTTGATCATACCGACAATATTATCCTTGCTGCCTTCGGCAACCGGAAAACGGGTGTACTGTTCTCTGCGGATAATCTCGCGATTCTCTGCAGGCGATTTGTCGGTGAACAGACAGACCATATCAGTACGCGGTACCATCAGTTCCTTGGCAATCATCTCGTCAAAAGCAAAGATACGGCTGACATAGCCAAATTCGCTCTGGTTGATCTTGCCGCTCTCATAACTCTCGTTCAGAATGATCTGAAGTTCCTCTTCTGAGTGGGCTTCTTCATTCTCGCTGGCAGGTTTCAGACCAATCACGCGACATAGAGCATTCGCGGATCCGTTCAGCAGCCAGATGAACGGGTACATGATACGGTTGAAAATAATAATTGGGCGCGCTGTATACAAGGTAACAAGTTCGGCTTTGCGCAGGGCGACGGTTTTCGGCGTCAATTCACCGACAACCACGTGGAAATAGGTAACCAGGATCAATGCAATGGCATACGACAGGATATGTGACAATGCCGCAGGCACATTCAGATCATGGAAGACCGGTTCCAGTACCGCTTCAACCGTTGGCTCCCCGAGCATACCGAGGCCGAGTGCAGTGATTGTAATACCCAGTTGACATGTAGACAGATAGGCATCCAGATTGGAGATTACTTCTCTGGCCGAGCGGGCTTTTTTGTTACCCTCGGCCATGAGCTGATCGATCCGGCTCGGACGTACCTTTACAATAGCAAATTCCACTACAACGAAAAACGCCGTGAAAATAATCAAAATAACGAACAAGGTCAGATTAAGACCTATATTTATACTACCGTCTGACAAAAAAATTCTCTCCCTTCGTGCGCTGTGCGCACCGATACAATTTGAGTTAGGATAAACTGCCGCCATAGGACGGCTTCGTTACGACCGTATGATTCGCTATGAATAGCGCACGGGCACATCATCCATATAATTGGACCGGTACTTGAGCGCAGCCAGAAGCAGACGCTTAAGCAGAAGGGGTATAGAGGAAAGCAGATGAGTGCGGTCTATTGCTACAATCCGTGTCATACCCGCAAAAAGGGCAGTTAACGACATTATCGCCGGCAGATTGGGCAAAGGATTGCCGTCATCTGTATTACAGGCATAACGTGCCGTTCCGAATGACATATTGCACGGATTGATACCGTTTGTTACGGCAAAGTCATAGTCTGTCTCGTCTGTCGATTGAAACGGCAGACAGAACAGCAGCATGACCAGGCTAAAGAGCAGTGCACTCATCTGCCGCCTTCGTGAAGGTAAATTATCCAAGTAGCATCTCCCATTTGTCGGGACGGTTAGACCGTCCATTATCGTAATCTCTATGCCGCTCAGGCACAAAAATGACATTAATTAAAGTTATACGTATTCTACAGGATATCGTTTCAAAAACCAATGTTCTTTTTAATCCAATAGGCGGTAAAATGAAAAATGGCATCGCCGCAAGAGCAGCAGATGCCATTTTTAGCAGTTCGGCAAATTATCTTGCCAGCAGGATAAAGAATATAATTGCCAGTACAAAACGGTAGACGGCAAATACAGTCAGAGAAAGGCGTTTGAGCAGGCTCAGGAACGTTTTGATTGCGATCATCGCTACGATAAATGCAGTGATAAATCCGGCAGCGAAGAATCCAAAGTCGTCCATGCTCAGGAATTCGGCACTCTTGTACAGGTCATAGCCTGTAGCACCGAACATGACCGGTACGGAGACAAGGAAGGTAAATTCAGCTGCAGCGACGTGGGATACGCCGAGCAGGATACCACCGGAGATCGTCGATCCCGAACGGGAGAAGCCCGGCCACAGTGCCAGACACTGGAACAGACCGATACCAAAAGCCTGCTTGTACGTAATATCATCGACCGTCATATTGCCGGCACTGCGGCCTTTGCGCCACTCGGCATAGATCATCAGCAGGCCGCCGACCACGAGGCTGTAGACAACCGTCTGCGGGCCGAATAGATACTTTTTGATCATATCATGCAGCAGCAGTCCCACTACAACAGCCGGCAGCATGGCTAGTGCGATATGTAAGATATTGAGACGATGGGGAGCACCCGGGCGATTGTCCTGTTTGAGACGGCCGCGGAACAGATCGGGAATCGTCATCAGGATATCGATAAATTTGCGCCAGTACAGAACGACAACGGCGAGTACGGCACCAAGTTGTACGACAATTTCAAATGATTTGACCTGCTCGGAGTTCTCGTCCAGTCCCAGCAGAAAAGCGGTCAGGATCATATGACCTGTACTGGACACGGGAAGGAACTCGGTGAGCCCTTCAATAATACCCATAATAATGGCTGAAATAATATCCACGAATGGACCTCCTTTGGATGTGTATTTGCATGGATGGCAAATACCTGGCTTGGTTTACAACAAGATGGATTTTATGGCCAACATGATGTTCGGTTTGCGAAGAGCAAACCACGCTTCTACCATAGTATGAGAAAAAGTAGGTGGCAGTCAATTTGCCATCTGTCCGTTGACAGACCGGAATTTTGGTCTGCCGGACCGGGTGATGAACTGAAAGCACTAGGACAGGTAAGTTATTCAGCAAAAGGAATCGCTTACATTGAATCTGGAGGTTACTTTATAATAGGAATGGGGTCGAAAGCTGTCGATTAATTTATTTGTGACAAAAAGGAATAAATTTCAAAATTCCCGGCATTGCTTATGAATATACTTCCGTTAATATTAGAAATAGGTGTTTGATCATTTTGTTGCAGTTGTGTTTACGGATATCTATTGTGGATATCTTATTATCTCAAAGGAGTGATTGGATATGGCATTTGTAATTAATAATCTGACGGATAACAGCAATACGGTAATCAAGGAAAAGCTCGGTAGCTTTACCGTTCTGGAATATATAAAGGATCTGAGTACAACCTCGGTGATGGACGCTACGGCGCAATATTATATGTCCCATAGCAATATGCATCGCAAGCAGCTAATGATCGAACTGAACAACAGCGAGATTATGATGAAAGCAGGCGCCATGCAGTACACGGTCGGCCGGATGGAGATGACCACAGGGATCAAGGATGCCGGCGGAGCGGTACGAAGCTTTTTTGGCGGGGCAGCGAGTGGTACAGGAGCGATCAAGCCTCTCTATAAAGGAACAGGGACGATTCTGCTGGAGCCTACATACAAGTATATCTGGCTGATCGATGTAGATAATGATGAAGTTGTTATTGAAGATGGGCTGTTCCTGGCCTGTGAGACATCCCTGCGAATCGGCGTGACAGCGCGCAGTAATCTGTCCTCGGCCGTACTCGGCGGAGAAGGGCTGTTCAATATGAGCGCGAGCGGCAAGGGGGTTATCGCACTCGAAGCGCCGATTCCATCCGAAGAGGCCGTTGTCGTCGAGTTGCAAAATGATGAACTCAAGGTAGATGGCAACTTTGCGATGATGTGGTCGAATTCGCTGAACTTTACGGTAGAGCGCTCCGGCAAGACCCGGCTTGGTTCAGCTGCGTCCGGTGAAGGACTGGTTAACGTGTATCGCGGGACCGGCATGGTTTGGCTCGCACCGCTGGCAGCTTACAGCTGATTTGTAAGCGGACAGATCCTCTTTTCAGAAATAAAAATGAAAATATAAAAAAGCACTAGCCAAATCCAAAAGGATCTGTTATTATTAAATCAGGAATTAGAATAAGTCTAAATTTAAAATAAAGAAAAGAGGAATTAACCATGACAACTGTAAATAACCAAACTCATACATCCGAGAACACACAGATCGATTCCCTCTACAATGCACTGAATATTCAAATCGCCAACTGGTCTGTACTGTATACCAAACTGCACAACTTCCACTGGTATGTAAAAGGCGAGAACTTCTACACCCTGCATGCCAAATTCGAAGAACTGTACACTCAGGTAACCGTGTATATGGATGATGTGGCAGAGCGCCTGCTGGCTATCGGTGGACGTCCGGTCGCTACAATCAAGGAACAGCTGGAGATGTCCACACTGCTGGAAGCAACAGGCAGCGAATCCGCTACCCAGATGGTAACTTCGGTGGTAGAAGACTTTGCTACACTGTCCGGTGAGATGAGCGAAGCCATCACACTGGCTGAAGAGCTGGCGGATCAACCAACAGCTGACCTGCTGACAGGTATTCGCGGTGAAGTAGAAAAAGCTGCTTGGATGCTTAACGCTTACCTGGGCCGCTAATCCCGCGAGGATTTACTGGATTTATCAGAACCTTTTATTAAAAACAATTGCAATTGTGATAGCAGTACGGTTCATACCCCATCTTGAACGTACTGCTCCTATACATTCCCCATACCAGCCTGCCGAGTAGAAGCTATCCTACCCGGCAGGCTTTTTATATGCTGATTTTGTGACAGTTTGTCCCGGTTACTGCCAGATCACTTTCGGTTCACGTATAATGGGTAGACGCTAGTATTAAGTAAGTTCGTATAAAAGTCGAAATTGAATGTCCGGTGGCTTACATCCGTAAGAGTTATTTATCCGTATGTGAATAATAGAAGCAGAGTGGCATAGCCCGATATGTGAAATTCATAAAATAATGAGGTGGACAATATGGCGGTAACCTATCCGCTTGTTCAGGAAGCAGAATCCTTTATCCGTGTATGTTATCAGGAGCTGGGTCATAGTGAAGAACGAATCGCAGCCCGGATAGAAGAAATACATGAAGAAATTGAGCGTCAGGGGATCTATACCCATACGCTGGAAGAACTCAGTCATGGTGCCAAAATGGCCTGGCGCAACAGCAATCGCTGTATTGGCCGGTTGTTCTGGGATCATCTGGATGTACGGGATGCCCGGCAGGCGGAAGGTACCGACCAGATCGCAGCCGAACTGTTGGAGCATATACGGTATGCGACCAATGGTGGCAAGATCCGTCCGACGATCACAATTTTCCGTCCGCATGATGCCGAAGGACGAGAGACACGTATCTGGAATCATCAATTGATCCGATATGCAGGTTATGAGACTGAAGATGGTGTAAAGGGGGATTCTTCATCCCTTTCCTTTACAAGGTTCTGTCAGCATCTGGGCTGGCAGGGAGCAGGAACTGATTTTGATGTGCTGCCGCTGGTTATAAGTGAGAATAACGGTGCTCCCCGGTGGTATGAGATTCCGCTGCAGGATGTGCTGGAAGTGCCCATGATCCATCCGGATTATCCGGAATTTACAGAGCTTGGGCTGAAATGGTATGCTGTTCCCATTGTGTCCGAGATGCGGCTTGATATCGGCGGGATTCAATACACGGCTGCGCCGTTTAACGGATGGTATATGGGTACGGAGATCGGTGCCCGTAATTTTGCCGATGAACATCGGTATAATCTGCTGCCAGTGATGGCTCGTCTTATGGGGCTGGATACCATCAGCAAATCGACGCTGTGGCAGGATCGTGCACTCGTGGAATTGAATGCTGCAGTACTACATTCCTACAAGCAGGCGGGAGTGAGTATTGTCGATCATCATACGGCTGCTTCCCAATTTCAGAAATTCGAAGAACGCGAAGCGGCAGCCGGACGTGAAGTGACCGGGAACTGGGTATGGCTGATTCCACCCATGTCTCCGGCAACCACGCATATTTTCCATCGTCCGTATCCCAACCGGACAGTGACGCCGAACTTCTTTTATCAGGATAAAAAATATGAGCGGAGCGAGACCGGATCGCAGGATGGAGGCGGCTGCCCGTTTCATTGAGAGGATGAATAACTAAAACATGCTAGGATTCGGAAGGAACAAGGGCCCTTATCGGATGAATCAGCAGATGCACAGCTTCGTCAATCCGGCACGGCTGATTCCGCTCGGATTTGCAGGGCTGATCCTGATCGGGACGCTGCTGCTTCGTCTGCCCATATCAGGTGCACATGGGCATTCCGTAGGCTGGTTGAATGCCCTTTTTACCGCAACGTCGGCGGTATGTGTGACCGGGCTTGCGGTGATTGATACAGGCACGGCATTCTCCTTGTTTGGACAGGTCGTGATTATGGTCATGATCCAGATTGGTGGTCTGGGTTTTATGACATTCGGGGTGCTGTTTGCTGTTCTGCTGGGCAAGCAGATCGGGCTCAAACAGCGATTGATGATTCAGCAGGCGACCAATGCCTTTTCGACGCAGGGATTGGTCAAGCTGTCGCTGAATATTTTCCTGATTGCCTTTGTACTGGAATCGGTAGCCATGATTACGCTGGCGCTGCACTGGACCCCTGAGCTTGGATGGAAGCGCGCTTGGTATTACGGGGCTTTTTATGCGATATCTTCATTTAACAATGCGGGATTTGCACTGGATCCGAACAGTCTGTCTACCCATGTAGGCGATCCCGTAGTCAATACGGTCGTGATTACCCTGTTTGTGATCGGTGGACTGGGATTCATTGTACTAACCGATATTTTGCAAAAGCGGAGCTGGCGCCGATTCTCGCTTAATACCAAGCTGGTACTGACGGCTTCGTTGATTGCCACTGCATTCGGTGTTGCTTTTGTACTGATAGCAGAGTGGAGCAATCCGGCTACACTGGGTCCGCTCAGTCTGAGCGAGAAGATCTGGGCTGCTTTGTTCCAGGGCGTGATGCCAAGGTCCTCGGGTTATAACACGGTTAATATCGCCGGACTGATGGCAGCGACCCAGTTTGTATTTATTATCCTCATGTTTATCGGAGCAGCGAGTGGATCGACAGGCGGCGGAATCAAGATCAATACGTTTGCGATTCTAATTCTGTGTCTATACAGCGTTGTGCGCGGACGGACAGAGATTCATGCTTTTCAGCGGAAGATCAGTTTTGAAATGGCTTTTCGGGCGCTGGCTGTTATTATGATTTCATTTGGTATTGTGTGTGTGTTGACGATTCTGCTGACGATTACCGAGCATGGATCCAGCGCCACTTTCCTTGCGATCTTTTATGAATCCGTCTCTGCATTTGGAACGGTGGGATCTTCGATGGGAATCACTCCTCATCTTTCTCCTGCCGGCAAACTGATCGTCATTGTAACTATGTATATCGGACGTCTCGGTCCTCTGGCATTGGCATTTGCCCTGGCACAGACAAGACGCCCGCCGAAATACAGTTATCCGGAAGAGAAGGTTCTGATCGGTTAATGTCTCGATAATAAATAAAGTGAATGAATTGGAATGCTCAAAAAGCCTGCTTGTCTGCCAAAGGTGTCTGAACCTCTGGTGGATAAGCAGGCTTTTTGGATGGAGCTCTACAGGCCATTTGTATATTCTGCAGCTGGAATCTTCCTTTGCATGCATGTTAATGAAAATTCCCGAATAGAAAATGTCCGGCTGATTCAGTTCATGCGTCGCTCCCACCAGTTCAACAGCTTGCTCAGGGAATAGGTAAGGATCAGATAAATGATTGCTGCGGTCAGATACGGTTCCCAGATGCGCATATACTGTCCGCGCATCACATTGGCATAATACATCAGCTCTTTGGCAGCAATCACGGTGAGCAGGGAAGAGTCTTTGATCAGCACGATAAATTCATTGCCAAAAGCCGGCACCATCCGCTTGATGGCCTGGGGCAGAATGATATACCTCATCGTCTGGCGATGCGTCATACCCAGCGACAGCGAAGCTTCGGTCTGCCCTTTCTCAACAGACTGGATACCGGCCCTGAAGATCTCGGCCGTGTAAGCTGCCGAATTGAGCGTCATCGATAGTACGGCGGCAATCATCACATCAGTATGGCCGACCAGCGCCGGTACCACACCAAAATGTACAATCAGAATCTGCACGAGCAGCGGTGTCCCGCGGAAAAAGTTGATATAACAAGCCGCTGGCAGACGGAAGTAGGCATGGGTGGACATCCTGCCAAAACCGACAATCAATCCAAGCAGTGAACCAAGGATAATAGAAAGGATGGAGATCCCGATCGTAAGCAGAGTTCCCCGTAGCAGCATGGGCAGGTAATACAGAATGATATCAAAACGGAATTCCTGCATAACTTAGCCTTTGGCCATAGCTGCTTTGAGATTGGTCAGATCTGGTTCTTCGCCAAACCATGTTTTGTAGATCTGGGCATAGGTGCCGTTGTCGATAACCTTCTGAATAGCCGGGTCCAGCTTGGCTTTCAGTTCGCTGCCTTTGGGATAGATAATGCCATAATACTCGGAATCAAAGTTCTGGGAGTCTGCGATACTCACCAGATTTTTGTCCGGGTTATTTTTGATATACTCACGTACCACCGCGATATCCGCGACAACAGCGTCTGCTCCGCCGCTGTCCAGTTCCATCAGTGCGAGTGCATTGCTTTCGAATTTGCTGAGGCCCGGATTATTCGCACCCATAATACCGGACATCAGAATATCCGCAGTAGTGCCATTCTGTACTGCGACTTTTTTATCCTTGAGATCCAGCGCGGATTTTACGGAACTACCCTGTTTGACCATGATAATATTGGTCGATTCAAAATAAGGCAGGGAAAACTCGTAGCTGTCCTTGCGTTCATCGGTAATAGAGACCGATGAAATGCCCGCCTGGTATTCGGTTCCCTGGCGCACACTCTCCAGCATGGTATCCCAGCCGACATTGGTCACTTCATGCTCCAGTCCCGCTTCTTTCATAACGGCTGCGATAAAGTCGATATCGAATCCTTTGACCTGATCCAGATCCATAAATTCCATTGGTGCATAAGAAGCATCGGTAGCGAATCGGATAGGTCCGCTGGGTGTAGCAGGTGCAACGGAATCGCTGCTAGCTGCAGATGGAGGATCCTGGGCAGGTGCCTGTCCGCAGGCGGATAACAAACTCAATATCAATGTTAAATAAACTAACAAATACCCCTTTTTCATTATGTGACCCCCTAATATGTAGAATGTATTGTAGAGATTCTAACAAGAAATATAAGGGATAACAATATAATTATAAGATATATGTTAGTTTATTTTACATTAAGTTATTATGTTCATTTCGAATCAGGAATGGAAAGCTATATCTATAGACTGCAAGTTAGCAAATCTTCCATTCCATACCTGTTGATGATGCTGGATAATCTGTTGAGCGTTTAATATGCTATTATCCAGCGTACTATGGCTATCTATTGCAATCAGATTACGTTGATAGCCGAGGCTATAGGCTGCACGAATGGTCGTATCCAGGCAGAACTCTGTCTGTGCACCGGCGAAAATGAGCTGCTCGATCCCATTCTGCTTCAGCCATTCCAGCAGTTCGGTCTGGTAAAAAGAATCCCAGCTCGTTTTGCGGATCACTGTATCTTCAGGCTGGCGGGCTAACTGGCTGCAGATCTGCCATTCAGGCGTATCTACATAGAGTTCTTCTCCTGGCGTATAGCTGGTATGCTGAATAAATACAATCGGTACCTGGGCATGGCGTGCTCCTGCAATCCATTCATTGACATGGGTGATCAGCTGTTCCCTGTTATACAGCGCATTCTCTTCTCCCATAAAAAAGATTTCCTGCATATCGATAATGATCAATGCCTGCTTCATACCAATTCATCCTCTCCATATGTAATAAGCCATTATTATACCGAAAACCCGGTCATCCGGTGCAGCAAATTACAATATGAGGTAGAACTTCACTGGCAATATAACAAGTACAGACTCTACGATTGTAATGATTAGCGTTTTGGAGAGAGTTATGGAACAATATATGTATAACCTGCCTACAAGAGCAGAGAATATGAACGTAAAGGATGGAGACAAATGAACGAACAACGAATCGAAATCAGCAAAAATGTACTAACCGACTGTCTGGGTCTTCAGCCTGGTGAATCCCTGGTTGTCGTAACCGATGACAGCCGCAAAGAACTGGCGGAATCCCTCTATGAAGCGGGTAAGCGTCTGGGCGCCGAATCCATGCTGATGGTCATGCAGGAGCGCAGCAAATCGGGTGAAGAACCACCGGCTTCTATCGCGATGGCCATGATGAACGCTTCGGTAGCTGTCTGTGTGACACGTTATTCCCTGACCCATACCTCGGCCCGCAAGCAGGCCGCCGCAGCCGGTGCACGCGTAGCGACCATGCCGGGCATTACGGAGAATATGTTCACCCACGGAGCAATAACTGCCGAATATTCCAAGGTCAAGGAATTGACGGAAAAAGTAACACAGATGCTAACCCGTGCTTCCAGCGTACGTATTGAAAAAGATGGCTACAGTCTGAATTTCTCTATTGATAGCAGAGAGGGAGTGCCGAGCACAGGCCTGTATCTGAATCCTGGCGAATCCGGTAATCTGCCTTCGGGTGAAGCGTATATTGCACCGCTGGAAGGTACAGCAGAAGGCCAAATTCTGGCAGACGGTTCGGTAGCTGGCCTCGGAGCATTGAACAGTCCGCTGCTGCTGACGGTAGCAGATGGCAGATTGATCGCTGCCGAAGGCGACAAAGGCGATGAACTGCTGCGTATGCTTGGAGATGACCAGGGACGTATGCTGGGCGAGTTCGGTATCGGTACAAATGACAAAGCACGCATTACCGGCATCGTGCTGGAAGATGAGAAAGTATACGGTACGATTCATGTTGCTTTTGGCAGCAATAATACATTTGGCGGTACTGTAGCGGCTGGCGTACATATTGATATCGTGGTGAAGCAGCCTGATGTATATCTGGATGATCAGCTAATTATGCGTGCCGGCGAACTGCTTGGTTAAATGGCAGGCACAACGTACGAATCTGCGATAACGGCGGTGAAATAAAATGAAGACAACAGGAGTTACACTGCGCGAGCTGCTGCAGATTCCGCTGCTGCAGCGTGCGCGCGTGATTAGTGGGGAGCGGGGACTGGAGCGGTCCGTGCAATTTATCGATATTATGGAGACGCCCGATTTGGAAGAAGGAATACGAGAAGATGTGCTGCTTATGACAACAGCCTATTTTATACGCGATGAGCCGAAGCGACTGTCGGACATGATTATAGCTCTGTCAAAGGGTGGTGCAGCCGCGCTTGCGATCAAGCCAGCGCATTTTCTCAAGGAAATACCAGACGAGGCGATACAGCTAAGTGAACAGTACGGCATGCCGCTGATTGAGCTGCCTTCCGATATTCCGTATACCGAGATTACCCAGGCGGTTATGGAACGGGTACTGGATCGCCAGGCTTCTATCCTGCAGCGTTCGGACGAGGTATACCGCAAACTCACCATGATGGTACTGGAGAATATTGGTATTCAGGCAGTCAATGATCATGTATCCGAGCTGCTCAAGGCACCGGTGGCGGTTATTGACAATACCGGGGTGACTATCGTCTCCTCTCCGGCAGGTTGGGATTACAGACAGGCATCTTATCCACTCAGCTGGAATATCAATGTGGATCGGCGCAGTGTCGCCCGTCTGATCGTAGATAAAGAAAAGCTGGACGCGATGGAAGAGGTCGGTGTCGAGCAGTCCCGACTGGTGCTGGCGCTGGAGCTAATGCGCAACCGGATTATCGAGGATACAGAGAGTCGTTTGCGCGGCAACTTTATCGATGAACTGATGACGCCGCCGGTTCCACCGCGGTCAGAAGTAGAGCAGCGCGGCCGTCAGCTAGGCATGAATCCGGCGCAGCAGTGGGAGATTGTCGTGATCGAGGGCCAGACTGCTCCCGAAGAGGAGTGGATGAACCATCTGCTGGCTATCGAGGCGGAGAAATATGGAGTTCGTCCTCATATCGAATTCCGCAGTAACCGTGCGATTTTGTTCCTGCCTACTCCGCCTGCCGAGCAGGAACAGGCTGACGTTAACGGGGAACAGGAGATTCCGTGGGATACGATTATCGCGGGCTGGCTGAATGATCGTGAGGGACGTCTGCACGGCTACCGGGCTGGTATTGGGCGGCCGAAATGGCTGTGGGATATTCACCATGGATACAGTGAGGCACGCAGCGCGCTTACCATCTCGCGTCGTCTGAGCGGTGGTGGTTCGCTCACAGCCTATCAGGATGTAGAGATTTATCATCTGCTGCGCGGCTCGGTCGATGAACGTGGATTTGGTGAACTGTTCGATCGCAAGCTGGGACGGCTCAAGCAGTACGATGAAGAGCATCATAGTGAGCTGCTGCGCACGCTGTTCTTTTATCTGGACAGTCGCGGCAGTCTGATGGATACAGCGAGTCAGCTGTTTATTCACCGCAACTCGGTCAAATACCGGCTGGATCGCATACGCGAAATGACTGGTATAGACCTGAATGATCCGCACGAGCAGTTCATTATGCATATGTGCCTGATTTATTATTATCTGATGGAACATCCTGAAGATTAGTAGATACAAGGAGGCTTTCTTATGCTGGACAGCTTGTTCAATCGCTTGGCAGCTCCCTATACTCATATACAGCGTACAGGATATGGATGTATCGGCAGTGCGGATGACTGCCACCTGTTTGTCCAGGATGGTGCGGCAGGAGCCCGGTGGACCCAGAATTTGTCTATCGATCCGCAGACCATCGCTCTTCGGCTGATGCCGACATACAGGCAAATGCAGAAAGCGAAATTTCGTCTGCCTATATCACTCGCAGCATGCAGCTGTTTTGATTTCTTGCAGATACCGCTAACCATGCTGACCCAGCTCCAACCCGGCGAGCTGCCTCTGAGCAGACTGACCATCATAGACTGCGGCAAGCCATTAAAAGGCATGCAGCATCTGTTTGACGAGGCTCGTTACGAGACATTTGATATCCAGTTTTCCTGATCGAACCTTCCGATCTCGCACTGTTCCTTCCTGTATGCCCATACCAAAAAGCAATGCCTGTGCTCCCAAGCTGAGGCATTGCTTTTTGGTATGGGCAGGAGAGGATAACAATTGTTTAACAAACCAGAGATATAGAGCTCCAAACCAAGTGTCCTTCTGCTGTGGTCAGGTACAGACGCTGCTACAAATATGCTGAAAACTGCTGAAAAAATTGCTGAATTTCAATTTTTAAGTAAAAAAACATTAACTAATTTACCTTTAGCTCCGATAAGTTATGGGTAAGCTGGTTATTTACCAGTAACTACGTGGCTTGTTCATAGGCATCCATTAGCGCATCTCCAAGAAGCAGAATACACTCACATTTATGAAAAGCCAGCGATAGTTTTTATAAAAGGACATGGTAATGTCCAAGGGGGAAACAGGGGTTTATGAAAAGATTGGGATTCAGGGAGAAAATGGTGATCTTTATCAGTCTGGTCATTATTATCGGCAGCGGATTGCTCGGCTATTATGCCGTGAAAAAAGCGGATAATCAGATCGTGGGAGCTGCGCAGAAAAAACTGCTCAGTGATCTGGATACCGGAATGCTGCTGATTGATGCCATGTATCCGGGTGAGTGGTCCGAGCGTGACGGCAAGCTGTACAAAGGCACGACTGTAATGAACGATAATTTTGACTGGCTGGATAACTTCGGCAAAAAAACCGGCGATACCGCTACCTTGTTCTTGCAGGATACACGTGTAGCGACCAATGTTATCAAGCCCGATGGCAGCCGCGCAGTCGGAACGAAAATCTCTGACAAAGTAGGCAATGTAGTACTCAAGCAAGGGCAGTCTTACACCGGCGAAGCCGAAGTTGTCGGACAGGTCAATCAGGCTGCCTATATACCGCTGCATAATGCAGCCGGCGATATTATCGGCATCTGGTATGTCGGTGTACCGAATGCGCCATACGAGCAGGCCAGTGATGAATTTGAACAGGGAATTATCCTGTTTATCGTCTTTGAAGTAATTGCAGCCATTATTATGATCTGGCTGTTGACCAAGCGTATGCTGCGTCCACTTGTTATGATTACACGTGCAGCCGAGCAGGTTGCCGGTGGTAGTCTGCAGGTGCAGCTGCCGGAAGTACACAGCAAAGACGAGATTGGCAGACTGTCTCTTTCTATTCGTACGATGATGGATAATCTGTCTCATCTGATGCAGGATATCCGTCAGAATATGTATTCTTCCGCCAGTCAGATCAGCGCTTCGTCTGAGCAGTTCTCCCGCTCTCTGGAGGAGATGAGCAGCTCCTACAGCCAAGTGGTAATCAGCAACAAGGAAATGAACGAGAATGCGGAAGCCGGCAGCCATGTGCTGCATGATTCAATGAAGACAATGAATACACTCACACAGCTCATTGATCGGGCTGCTGTACGTGTAGACGGTGCGGTACAGGATTCACAGCATACACGTGAAACTGCCCAGCTGGGCAAGGAGACGATGGCGCAGACGATTCGTGCGCTGGACAGCTTTGCTGAATCCTCCTTGGAAAATGCCCGTATCGTCGGTCAACTGGAAGAGTACTCCAAAGAAATCAAATCGATTGCCCATACCATTTCCGGTATTGCCGGCTCTACCAATCTGCTGGCACTGAACGCATCGATCGAAGCAGCACGTGCCGGAGAAGCAGGCCGCGGATTTGCAGTAGTTGCCTCTGAAGTACGCAAGCTGGCTGAACAAGCCAGCGAAGGAGCCAGCTCGGTAGAAGAATTTACCGCCAAGATGGGTGAATCGCTCCAGCAGGCCGTTGATATGCTCCAGCATGGCAAAATGCATCTGGATACCGGACGCGAAGCAGCCCATTCTTCCGAAGAGGCACTGGAAGCGATCTGGCAGGCTGTCGGTACAACAGCTGCCAGTATACAGGAAGTATCTGTTATTGCCCGCCAGAAAGTTGAACATGCCCAGCAGGTAACCGGCATGATGAGCAAGCTGGAAAATACAGTGGAACATACACTGTCTGCTTCCAGCCAGGTATTGACTATTTCCGAGACGGTAGCAAGTGAACTGGAGACACTGGCAGCCGGCTCGGAGGAGCTGGATGCCATGTCCACCCAGCTGCAGTCTGCCGTATCCAAAGTACTATCCTAATCATAAAAATGCCCGCTGAACCGGTGATCTTCTCACCGTGTCAGCGGGCATTTTTTATACGAAACGGTCTGCTCTATACATACAGGTACCAGTTCTCGCATGTAACAGTCATTTTGGATGATCTGGAAAAGGAAGTTAAGAAGATACGCACTCTTTCAATTCATGCTGCTTTTCAGCCAGTAGTTTGAAGGTCTTCCAGCCGTTGAACAGCCGTCCGGAGATCTTCATCACTGACAGCCTGTTGGATTCCAGCGTACATCCGAAGTAAGGGGCAGTTCGTGGCTGACCGCCTGAATAATCTCTTCGGGATTGGCCGAGACGAACAATCGGCTCAGGCAGGATTGACCGGTAAATCCTTCATTCATGCTGTGCTGGATCATCTGCAGCAGGGGATCATAGTAGCCGCGGATATTGTACAGACCAAGCGGTTTATTGTGAATGCCGATCTGCGACCAGCATAATACTTCGAATAATTCCTCCAATGTACCGAGTCCGCCAGGCAGGGCGATAAAGGCATCTGCCTGCTCCTGCATCATGGCTTTGCGTTCATGCATGCTGCCTACCTGTATCATCTCTGTTAATCCCTGATGTACCCGCTCACCGTGAAGCAGTCCGCCCGGCATAATACCGGTTACTTCCCCGCCGGAAGCCAGCGCCGCATCGGCAACTGCACCCATCAGTCCCAGACGCGAGCCGCCGTAGATAAGACGATATCCAAGTCCGGCAATATGGGTACCCAGCTGTGCAGCAGACTGAAGATAATCGGGATGATGTCCTGTTGCTGATCCTGCAAATACACAGATCGACTTCATGCTGTTCACTCCTCACAAGGGAATAATTTACAGTATACCATAGTATATATAACCTTTATTTACACAGTTCATAATGAAATCAGGTTTTGTGCAAAAATAATTATAGCCGCTGATCCCGGATATACGGCGTCATAGCCTGCTGGGTAAAAAGGGACATCTATCACAAAAATCCCCTGCCGGCATCAGTGCCAGACAGGGGGATAGTTTATGTCCTTTACCCGAAGAATAACCTGTACCGATAAAGAAATGTACAAAGGTATGCTTCTGCAAAACGGAACATAGAGTTAGCCGTATTATTGTGGATTGTTCGTCCAGATGCCGGCTGTTTTCAGTACAACACGGGAAGGCAGCTTGAGACCGGCGAGGACCAGCTCGGCTACATCTTCCGGCTGCAGCATACGGTCTTCGTCGCCAATCGGCAGACCGGCATTCACTGCCAGCGGTGTATTGACTGTACTTGGATTCAGTGCTGTTACACGGATATTGGACTTGCGTACTTCCTGCATCAGGGCTTCGGTCATACCCAGCAGAGCGAACTTGGAAGCGCAGTACGCCGAACCTGTCGCAAAGCCGCGCTCGCCGGCTGTCGAAGCGATATTGATAATGTCTCCGCTTCCCTGCTCGATCATGGCAGGCAGCAGTTCGTGAGTCACATAATAAGCGCCCATCAGGTTAACACGGATAATCTGTTCCCACTGTTCCGGATCCATTTCTGCCAGTTTGCCAAAGGAAGCCGTACCCGCATTGTTGATCAGAATGTCTACATGACCGAGTGAAGCTGCGAGTCCGGATACAGCGGCGCGGGCTTCCTGGGAGTTGGATACATCAGCGGATGCCGTGAATACCTGCACACCGTACTGCTCGGACAGTGTGTTTTTCAGTTCGTCCAGATCGGCAGCAGTACGCGCGAGCAGACCCAGATTCACACCTTCGCGTGCCAGTGACTCGGCGATGGCTTTGCCGATTCCTTTACCCGCCCCAGTAATAATAGCTGTTTTGTTACGTAATTCCATAATGATCTAACCTCCATTTTCACGATAATATTTTACTGGAATAGTATACTACTAATGCTCCTTCGAAAAAAATGTTTCATGATATTCACAAAAGGGTAATCAAATTGGTTACATATTCCGACATATTCTTGTATAATAGTTCAATAATTTCATCGTTTTGAAATAAGAGCTAAATTTCAGGAAAGTGTAGGGATGCCTGTGGACCAGCGTTACATCAAAACAACCATTCAGACTCTTCTTCATCGCGCTAACAGTGATGTACGGGTTCGCACCAGAAAAAAATTTCCGGGTCCCCGTTCCATTGGCGGCAAGTTCGGAATGAACAGCCGCATGATCACCTTGTATATTCATGAGATTGAAGAACAGTGCTTTAATATGTTCGGTTCCCTTAGTCATGTGAATGACTATTTTGCGATTATTATGGCTCACGAACTGGGTCACGCCCAAGATCCAATGCTCGAACAGCTGGCAGACGATCTCGATGACTGTACGGATTCGCTGCTGCGCGCACGAATTGCGCTGCGAATTGAGGAAAATGCATGGGAATTCGCCCGCGCCCTTATTCCGGAAGTGAGCAGCTTTGTATTCGAACAGATTGTAGACCGTTCGCTGGAAGGCTATCATAATGCGATCAGCCGTGCGGCGGCACAGGGTACCGGTCTTGAAGTGATCGCCTGATGCATCACCCAGTCTATTTCTTTGCAGAAGCCGGCAGGACTATCCTACCTTATACGGAGTACAGAACCATGAAGATGATCCATTAGAAAACAGATTGCCTCGGAGACGATAAGGCAGTCTGTTTTTTGTTTTGGCGATATAAGTAAAAGGACTCATGGATTCGCACTTGGTGAACGGTACTGAATAGAGTATGGTAAAGGTACGAATAATGATGTAAAAATTATACAGATAATATGATCCATACAAGCAGACGAGAGGAGCATGGACATTATGGCAAACTATATCGGCTGGATTCGTTCACAAGTAGGCCAGGAGCACATCATTACTAATTTTGCCGGAGCGATTATTACCAATGACAAAGGTGAGATCCTACTGCAAAAGCGCCGGGATAACGGACAATGGGGATTTCCCGGCGGAGCGATGGAGCTGGGCGAATCGGCAGAGGATACGGTAAAACGCGAAGTCATGGAGGAGACCGGACATACGATCGAGATCCATTATCTTCAGGGAGTATACACCAAGTACGATTATACGTATCCGAATGGAGACCGGTCGCAGACGATGCTGGTTGCTTTTGTATGCCGGATTACCGGCGGAGAGCGGCTGCAGGAGAATGAAGAGACCCGGGAGCTGCGCTTTTTTGCACCGGAGTCGGCGCCGCCGCTGTTTAACCGGCAGAACGTGGATATGCTGGCCGATTTCCGCGAGGGCCGCAAAGGGGTATATCGTTAACGGATTCTTGTCAAAGTGACTGCAAAGTGAAATCGACCTGCTTGATAATATGATTATTTTTCTCAAAGCATACGGCATAGTCTCCTGATGGCCAGCTGCTGTTGTGAAGAGGAATCTCCTCGGCTGCGGTATCACTGCTTTCTTTCAAGGATTGCTCCTGTATAATGCGGCTGGTTGCTTTGGCAATAACATAGACTCTGGACATGGCAGCAGGCATTTTATCGTCGTTATCCGGATAAATGACAACAGCCCACAGCTGTTTATTATTCGGATAAATGGATTGTTGATCCAGAATGCCGGGATGCTCGAAGCTGCGTTCTTGCCCAACCTGCAGATCATAGGCAGGTGCATTTGTATGATGATACAGATAGGTAATCGGAATAGACAAAAGGACTCCGGCGCAGAGGAGTATGGCGGCGAGTTTTACTTTTATATTCAACAGGGAATCCTCCCAACCGGATATTTCGAATCACTGAATTATAAATGATGGTCTGGCAGGTAGAACACAGGTATATGGTTAGCGTAGCATAGATGGTATTTTTTGCAATATGTACATGGAAAGCAGTATTTCCAGGCTGTTAGAAAGCGATAACGATAGATGATGAACAAGAAAAGGACATTTCCGGTATGCCGAAATGTCCTTTTCTTGTTAGTTATTTTTCCAGCGATTCGATCAATAGTTGGGACTATTCGATGTCTGTATTCACAGAGCAGACAAAGCAGGTAGCATGGCACCTGAATCGGTCGGAGTCTGCCCCGAGTAGATCATCAGACCTGACTAGCTGAAATCGCCTGCTCCAGATCCTGAATCAGATCGCGGATATTCTCTGTACCGACAGAGAGACGGATCAACTCCGGATTCACACCGGCGGCGAGCTGCTGTTCTTCATTCAGCTGCTGATGGGTGGTACTCGCCGGGTGGATAATGAGCGACTTGGAATCGCCCACATTCGCCAGATGGGAGAACAGCTTTACATTACCGATCAGCTTCTGTCCGGCTGCTGCACCACCACGGATACCGAAGGTAAGAATCGCGCCCTTGCCGCGGGTGAGATACTTGTCTGCCAGCTTATAAGACGCATGACTGCTCAGACCGGGATAACTGACCCATTCCACATCAGGATGCTGTTCCAGGTATTCGGCGACCTGCTGGGCATTCTCGCTGTGACGTTCCATCCGCAGATGCAGCGTCTCCAGCCCCTGCAGCAGCAGCCACGCATTAAATGGGGAGATTGGTGCGCCCAGATCGCGCATCAGCTGCACACGGGCTTTGGTAATATAGGCAAGCGGACCGAGTGCATCGCTGTATACCAGTCCATGATAGCTCGGGTCCGGCTGGGTCAGGCCAGGGAACTTGTCATTCGCTGTCCAGTCGAACTTGCCGCCGTCGACGATTACACCACCGATCGATGTACCATGACCACCGATAAATTTGGTGGCGGAGTGTACGACTACATCTGCACCATGTTCAATCGGACGCAGCAAATACGGACTCGGGAATGTGTTATCCACGATCAGCGGAATTCCGTGCTCATGCGCAATCGCAGCGACCGCTTCGATATCCAGCACATTGCCGAGTGGATTGCCGACTGTCTCGGCATAAAGTGCTTTGGTACGCTCGTTGATCGCAGCGCGGAAGTTCTCCGGATCATCGGAATTCACGAATTGTACTTCAATGCCCAGCTTGGGAAGTGTATTGGCAAACAGATTATATGTACCGCCATACAGACTGGCTGCCGAGACGATATGGTCACCCGCTCCGGCAATATTCAGAATAGAAAAGGTAATCGCTGCCTGCCCCGATGCTGTCGCCAGTGCGCCGACTCCACCTTCCAGCGTAGCAATGCGCTTTTCGAATACATCGGTGGTCGGGTTCATGAGGCGAGTGTAGATATTACCGAATTCCTTGAGTGCGAACAGATTGGCGGCATGTTCGCTATCGCGGAATCCATACGAGGAGGTCTGGTACAGCGGTACCGCACGAGAGAAGGTAGTTGGATCAATCTCCTGTCCGGCATGAATCGCAAGCGTTTCCAATAGATAAGGGTTAGGTTCAGTCATGGTCAGTCTCCTTTGAACAAGATGAGATTGCGGTATAGCGGTCGTTCAATCCATCGTTAGACAAGTAATACCATGGTGTGTGAGAAATTGATTTGTATTATTCTCGCACGGGGCTGTTCAATATTCAAGCAGCAAACTACATTTCGTAAATATTCTATACTCTATAGAAAAAATGAATACCAAAACAGCCGCAGCGATGTAGGGCTGCGGCTGTAAAGCAGAATCTATTGTTCTTTTTTGGCAGGCTTGGCGTACTGTGCGTAGGCTTCCTGCAGAATAGGATAGCTTTTCTTCGGACGTTCGTGGGAGACCGGTTCGTTCCATGGTTCCCACGTATAGCTGCCAAACGCCGGTGCATTGACCGCTGCCTGGCTGTTTTTCGGTACAAGTACAGGAGAAGCTTTGATACCATCGGTTTTTTGCGGTGCTACACCTTTGGCTTGATATGGATTTTCCCAGACTGTCAGGGAACTTGGGTCCATAAATCCAAGCAGCATCCATGGAATCGCGAACTCGATCACATTATCCTTGGCATACCAGTCGGACAGATTATTGAACTCCGGACTGCTTGGATCGTTGATACCATGATGCAGCTTGCCGACTTCCAACTCTTCAAATGGCATAGTGACCTTGGTCTGCGGCAAATACAGTTCCCGGTTCAATGCCAGCTTCCATGGGAGGAAGTAACCGGCCGAGCCATCCGCATATTTGGGATCATACGGAATCTCTTTGCGGGAAGCGCCATACAGATACGTATGCTGGTCGTAGCCGCTGTTAATGTAGATATGACCGTCTTTGTCTGTATTGCCCTGAATACTGACCAGAAACTCAATCGGCTGGTTAAAAGTAACACCAGGCGCTTTGTCCGACTTGAGGCTGCCTTCACCATTCGTATCAAAGCCGATATACAAATTATTTTGGCTGAAATCCCAGTTTCCGTTTTTCTTTTCCAGTTTGACGTACAGATTGGCGGCATCATGTGTCATCTGCATCGTCATATCCGGATAGTCCTGGGTAATCGCGGTCTGATTCTTGGCCCAGTCTTCTGTCTTGCCATCCAGATGAATCATATCGTCCACACTGGCTTCCGGCTCGACAGCGATCACGCCAAAGTGCTCTTCATTGGTCAGCCGGTTGCGCCACATTGCTCGGCGGTCTGCCGGCTCCAGGTCAATCGTATTCCAGGTGAACTTGAACCATTCATCCTGCCATTCGAACAGCAGGGCGCCATCAAGGCCTTCATCGTAAATATCCTTGACCAGTCCGGCATCGAGCTTGCCCTGCTCCTCTTCGGTATGCATTCCTTGATTGCGTCCCAGCGGCCCGTAGTGAGCCATTCCGCGTGAACTTGGCATACCGAACTCGGCAACTACCAGCGGAATGCCCTTATGGTGTTCACGCATAGCATGCAGATAACCGGCATACGGATTTATGGTACCGTCCGCTTTTTTATACTTTTTGTATTCCGGTTGCTGACGCAGCAGATCCGGGTAGTACGGATAGATATGATAGGAAGAAAAATAGCCGGCTTGCCAGACGTTGGCTACAGGCTTGATATTCATCGGATCGACCGATACCAGATCTTCCTGTTCCAGCGGTTCATTCGGATGCTTGAGCGGATCGGTAGTCACCCAGTTGGTAAAAGACATCGGGTGCTGCCATCCATATTTCATATCGGCTTCTGCAGTTACATCGAGCATGCTGGCGACCCAGCTCTCAAAAGCCGTCGCATCCGCATCCGCGCTGAAATATTTGCCTTTGTAAGGTGGCTGATTCGGATGTGCCTTATCCGTTACATCCACTGCATAAGGAAACCACTCGGTTCCTACCACCCAGCCTAGCAAATACGGAGATACATCCGCTGTATACTGTCCATGCGCATGTCCGGGAGTCTCGTCAATCGTGATCTGTCCGTGAATCGCTCCGACGGCTTCCTGAATCTCCTTGGTAAAGGATTGGGTAATCTCCGGCGTATAGGCATCGCGGCCTCTGGAATCTTTGCCGATCAGCTCTTCCTCCGGCGACCACACCCCTTGCATCAGATATAGCGGCTCTTTTTGCGTCTCATTGTACTCCTTGAGCGCTTCATAGAAAAAAGGAGGCAGGATCGTATAAATCCGCAGTACCCGGATATTCATCGCTTTCATTTGCGGGAACCAGCGTAAATAATCTTCCTTGGTTGGACTCAGCTCTCCGGGATAATGACCCGGTGTAGTTGCCCCCAGGTTAATCCCTGCCCAGAAAGAAGGCTGCCATGTACTGCCATCATAGACAGCCAGCTGCTCGCCGACGACGGTGGAGGTACGCTTGATCCCATCCTTGTCGACAACAGGTACAGTATAGGAGCCGCCTTTGTCGGTGGGCGTATTATTGGCAGCAGGAGCACCTGCCGGACTTCCGCGCAGCAGCCAGAAGGAGAAAGCGGCGATAACGATAACCGCCGCTACAACAGTGACGATCAATGGACGTTTTAGACGTTGATGTGTTTTTTTTCGGGATCGCATATTGTCATCCTTTACTTCATAATGAGTTGCCTGTATTCATACAGTACCACAAAGGAACCATAATATATCATTAAAACCATTACCTTACATAAAAGTGTGTCTTATTGACCGTAAATCTGACAATTTTATTCAAATTAAGGCCAAACTGTTGTCACTGCAATTATAGAGGGTAAGTGCAACAGAGGAGGCGATACATCATGCGCAAACATCGTATTCACCGTTCCATAAAAGCACCGGTCAAAAGTCGCCGGATGCGGATACACAAGCCGGATTCTTACAAGCTGGCTGTGGAATTCAAAAAACGCCGTCTGGTTGCCGAGAACCGCTATGAGCTGATCAGTCTGCTGAATGATATGATTACGACGATTTGTTTTCTGGTGGGCAGTTATTTTTTCTTTACGAGTCAGACCAAAACAGGGACAATCATGTTTGTTATCGGTAATGCCAACACATTATTTAGAGCCATTCTCTCACTGGTACGCAAAATTCATGTGGAATGGATGACTGAACAGGGCCAGACTGCCGAGAAATAGCAGCTTTACCGCATTTCGGCATATATGTTTCAATAAATATGTATATATATAAAATATGTATATATAAAAACCCCGGCTGCAGCAGCCAGGGTTCATTTTTTATGTGCAGATTGCATTGGTTGATAGGAGAAGTCAGGACTTAATCTGCTTCAGCGGCTCGGTTGGCGGGCCTTCCAGTACTTCACCAGTGTAGCTGAATCGTCCGCCATGACAAGGACAATCCCAAGAACGTTCGGCTTCATTCCAGCCGACTTCGCAGCCCATATGGGTACATGTCGTGTCCACTACATGCAGCTTGCCTTCCGGGTCCCGATACGCTCCGGTCCGTTTGCCATGATGCCAGATAACGGCACCTTGATCCGGCTCCAGATCATCCGCTTTGCGCCGGTTGAAATCAAGCTTGCCGGTGACCAGTTCCTTGGCGACCGTCGCATTATGACTGACCGCAGTTTTGATCCGTTCCAGCAGCGGCATTTTGCGGGAAGGGGAGAACAGATCGGTATACCGGTTCTCCCGGCCCATGATCATATCGGTCATCATGATCGCTGCCAGTGTACCGGATGTCATTCCCCATTTGGCATAAGCGGTACCAACCAGAATATTGGGCTTGTCGCTGGTTACATAGCCAATACAGGGCATCCGATCCAGCGAATACAGATCCTGCGCCGACCAGCGATACGGAATATCCTTGATCCCCAGCAGCATACCGGAGAAGGTCTCCAGATCGGCGTAATGCATCGTTGTCTCTTCTTCCTGACCGGTACGGTGTCCTTTGCCGCCGACAATCACGTACTGCTGTCCATCAAAGGTAGCCGAGCGCAGGGAGTGCTTGGGCTCGTCGGCACTGAGATACATGCCACCCTCGAACGGTGTCTCCGCACGAATCGCCAGTGTATACGACCGCTCGGGCTGCAGGCGGGCAAAATAAAATCCGTTCTGATCGGTCACCGGATAATGCGAACCGGATACGACCTTGTCACAGGTTACGCCAAATTCCTGATCCTGGATCAGCAGCCGCGGACGATCGCCGTCTTCCACTTCCTCGATCATCGTATTCTCATACACCTGTCCGCCCATCACCCGGAATTCCATCAGCAGGAATTTCAGATACTGCACCGGATGGAAGCGAGCCTGTCCGGGCAGGGCTATAGCGCCTTTGACGCGCAACGGGATTGGCAGGGACTCTACCCATTCGCCGGGAATTCCCAGTTCACGATACGCTTCCATTTCCTTTTCCAGATTCTTGAACTCGTCATCATCCGATTCCACATAGACATACGCAGTCTCTTCCTGCCAATCACAGTCGATCTGGTTATCTTCTACAAGCTTCTGCATAAATCGCTTGGCTTCTTCGGCAGCTTCATAGTACAGAATTGCACTCTGGTCATCGGTATGCTTGCGCAAATGATCGTAGATCAGCCCGTGCTGGGATGTTACTTTGGCGGTGGTGTAACCAGTTGTGCCGTCCAGCACTTTGCCGGCATCGAACAGGGCAACCTGTTTGCCTTCCTTGGCCAGCAGGTAGGCAGCAGTGATCCCGGTAATGCCGGCACCTACTACAGCAATCTCTACATCCAATTCTTCACGCAGCGGGGGGAAAGAAGGCAGCTCTGTGGTGGCACGCCAAAAAGAGTGGGATTGATCCGGCAGTTCCGTTTCGGCAGCTTTGCGGGTGATATCCTTGTTCGTATCGTCTTTCATAAAGTCCCTCCTGTCAGATCGTAAGTTATAGGGTAACCAAACATACCCTTTCATTACCACTGGCAGCAGGGCGCTAATCGAAGAGATCAAATAGAGGAATTATCGGCGCAGCTCTGCTAGTGTCTCTTCCCAGCGGGAGAGTACATCATCCGGCTGAAGCAGACGAATCGTAATACCCGATGTCAGCTCCGCATACTTGGCGGTATCTTCCCGTACATGCTCCACAACAGCCTCGAAGCGTGCCCGTGGATAGACAGCATCTGTCAGCTCCGGCAGAGGAGTGCAGGAGAGTCGAAGTGCATAGGATACACCTTCCCACACAAAAGTAAGCAGTCCCTTGCCGCTGCGCAGTAGATTGCCTGTCGTCGTTGTTCCCTGCCAGAGCGCGAGTCGTACATGCTGTTCATCCAGCATTAGTACTTCGCCTGCACTCACCATCGCCTGATGGGGATAAAAGTCTTCTCCGATAGTTAACAGTGGCATTGCCAGATGCTGCTTGCTGTGCAGTTCCTGTCCATTCAGCAGCTGCATCAAAGAGGGTGTAAGTGTAGTATGTTCCATTGTTATTCACTCCATTTCCAGTCTTGTGATCGTATATGCACAGATATATAGCATAGTCTGTCTGTGATCCCGCCGATATGGCATTTTGCATAGAGGCAGGAGAAGCAGTTAAAATCATAATACCCATATATATCATATCACTGATGTATCGTATGGATGATGAACAGGCAGGAGGAATGATATGCTGATATTTGATATTCGATTCTGGATCGGTGGATTGATCCTGATTGCTTTGGTGCTCTTTGTTCTGCACCGTATATATCGCAAGGACGGGATGTATCTGCTGATTGCAGGCATTTTCGGGATATATATGCTGAATGTGATCCGCTATACCTTTTTCCCTTTTCCGGTAGACCCACAGCTGCTGACACTGATGCGCATGGCTGGCAGCGAACCGGGCATGGTGCGGTTCAACTGGATTCCTTTTCATTCCCAGTTTTACGATTCCATTCTGGATGACAAATCCAATTATCTCAATATTCTGATGACGGTTCCGTATGGACTGATGGTGCCATTTCTGATTCCCGTTCGGGAGAACCGGGCGAGAATGGTCTGGCTGGGATTGGGGATCGGACTGGTGATTGAGACGTTGCAGGGGATACTGAATCTGCTGCTTGGTTACACGTATCGCACTGTAGATATCAACGATATTATTTTTAATTTTACCGGAGCGATGCTGGGCTGGGGACTGCTGAGCCTGCTGCTGCATACATCAATCGGGCAGAAAAAGCTTGCCATCTGGCTGCCCGATGTGTTAAAAAGTAAATAATCACAACGAATCAGCGAATCCACCGCTCCCGGGAAGGAGCATGGGTCATTCCTGATCCGTTACAACCAAGGAGGTGAGGCAGGATGTTAACTTTCCCATTATTTATTACGCTGGAGCGCAGACCGCTGGGCAGCTGTAGTATTGTACATTCATTTCGTGAAGACGGGAGAAGTCTGTCCAAAAATGAATACTCGTACAATGGCGAAATGCCGCTCCTGCCTTCAGCCTCGGTCGGACATGTAGCATGATGATCAGCAGCCTGTGAGGGGTGTCTGTAATAGAGCATAAAGCTCTCTGCAGATAATTCTCTACAGCATGCTTGTTTCATGCGATCTACATCTCTGTGATCCGTATCGGCGCATGAAGCGTCTGTATCCAGAGATTCCCTTTAATCCGGGATTATCTTTTAACGTACAGCCGCAGGGACGTTTCCCTGCGGTTTTTTCTTATGTTCATATATCGGATGGATACATGAACATAGGGGTTTCCGGCAATTCCGCCGGGCTGACAGGCAGCAGCGCATTTCTCCTTCAAAAATACACACAGCTGCAGAAGCGAACAGATGGGTGAACAGAATAACAGGTATATCGAACAAACAGCCTATTATTCGTAAATATGCGTATGAAACAGGATTTTACCTCTTCCAATAGAGGAGAGCCATCATTACAATTCCGCTGATCGCTGGAAACGCCAATGAATATAATCTGGTTTCTGCAAACGAATGATGCAGTTCCTGTTCGTACCGTTCATCTTGATCTTCTCTGCAGCCTATAGAGGAGAATATACAATATGTCTATTATGATTGCCTGTCAGCAGGTTGAGCAATATTACGGGGCCCAGCAGGTCCTGTCCAGCGTCACCCTCGAAATTCACAGCGGCCGCAAAACCGGCCTGATCGGCCTCAATGGTGCAGGCAAAACCACCCTGTTCCGAATGCTGTCCGGCCAGGAACGTCCATATCAGGGCAGTCTGCACATCCAGAAAGGCGCTCGTGTAGGCTATCTGGCTCAGGTTCCTGCCTACGAAGAAGATACGACGATTCTGGATGTACTGCGCGGCAGCTTCCGGGAACTGCTCGCTCTACAGCAGCGGATGGAAGAGCTAACCGTACAGATGGCAGATAACAATCTGTCCGAACAAGATATGGAAAAAGTACTTCGTCAATACGGCGAAGCGATGGATCAATTTGAAGAAGCAGGTGGCTATGCCATGTCTGCCCGGATCGATGCCGTTGCCAATGGTCTTGGTATCGGAACGGATCGTTACGACCGTCTGTTCAACGGCCTGTCCGGCGGCGAGAAGACCAAGGTCTGCCTGGCTGCGCTTCTGCTCACCGACCCGGATATCTTGCTGCTGGATGAGCCGACCAACCACCTGGATATGGAAGCCGTGGTCTGGTTGGAGCAATTCATTACCGGATCACCTGCGACCGTCATCGTCATCTCGCATGATCGCTATTTCCTCGATCGGGTGGTGCAGGAAATTATTGAACTGGAAGATGGCGAAGCAGTTACCTACCCAATGAATTATTCCGCCTACAGGGAAGAAAAGCAGCGCCGACTTGTTCGCCAGTTCGAAGACTATCAGGAACAGCAAAAAGAGATTAAACGCATCCAGGAATCGATTAAGCGCCTGATTGAATGGGGTAATCGCTCCAATCCGCCCAACCCTGGATTCCACCGCCGAGCCGCTTCCATGCAAAAAGCATTGGATCGTATGCAAAAGGTCAAACGCCCGATAATGGACCGTGCCCAGATGGATCTGGACTGGCGCCAGCGCAACCGCTCGGGAGATCGGGTGCTGGTACTGGATCAGGTATGGAAAGCCTACGGTGACAAGATCCTGCTGCAGGAAGCCTCTGCGCTACTGCGTTATGGCGAACATGCTGCGATTATCGGTGGTAATGGAGCAGGCAAAACAACCCTGCTGCGCATGGTGCTCGGACAAGAAGATCCGGATGCCGGTAGCCTAACGCTTGGCTCCCGTACCGATGTCGGTTACCTGGCTCAGGAGGCAGCTCCGCCAGATCGCGGCGAGACCGTATTGGAATGGTTCAAGCTGGAAGCTCGAATGGAAGAAGGCCAGGCAAGAGGGCAGCTGGCGAAGTTCCTGTTTTATGGAGCAGATGTATTCAAGAAAGTATCGGGATTGTCTGGTGGCGAATGGAGCCGCCTGCGTCTGGCGATACTGATGCACCAGCGTCCGAATCTGCTGATTCTGGATGAACCGACGAATCATTTGGATATTTCCTCAAGAGAAGCATTGGAAGAGGCTTTAGAGGAATTCCCAGGGACGATTTTGACAGTTTCGCATGATCGGTATTTTATTAACCGGATTGCGGGCCAAATTTGGAGTCTGGAGGATGGGGAGTTGAAGGTGAGTTTAGGGAATTATGAGGATTATGTAGTTGAGAAAAGTATTAAGTTAAGAGTTTTGTGAAATAATTAAAATTACAGAAAAACTGCTGCTTTCTTTAATAACTTTAAAGAAAGCAGCAGTTTACAAAATGAATATTAAGTATTAACTCCATGTTCGAGAGTATTAACATCATTTATTCCAATGTTACCTTGAGTCGATGCAATTCCTCCATTAACTAACATAAGTAGTGCCATTACTACCAAAAATCTTTTCATTTTTATTAACTCCTCTCAAAATAGTTTCATATGCTTCAATTTGTTGCATTGAAGCATAACTTTTGAAATTCTCAAACAAGGAAATACAATCTAATATTCTATTTTTATTAAATGCCTTTACTGCAAGAGCAAGGCTTTGTAAAAGAATATCAGCGCCTGAATTATAGACTTTGTTTTTGAAAAAGTAAATTGATAATTGATAATAAAGCACCATATAACGACTAGTATAAACATCTGGATATAAATTTTTATCCAGATGTTTTTTTTGATAAATTACATCTTCAAACTTTTCAATAATAGAATCGATATTAAAATTATATTGGCTAGCTGCTTTAGTAATGATAAGCATACTAGGTAAAATTTCCTTGGGATTTTTTTCGATAAATTCTACATATTCTGTTAGATTTTCTATATTACCCATTAATAAATTAATACTATGAAGATTGGCATAGGCATATAATTTGAATTTTTCAACCTCTTGTTTACCAGTCTCGTTTAATCCTTCAAACCAACTGAGATCTGCGTACTCCATTATAAACTTTTTAGCTTCTTCATAGCGTCCAAGATGCTCTAAAGCTACAGCTTTGATCAATCTTCCTTGCCCATAATAGACTACTAACTCACGTTTAGTATCTAAAGATTGATATGGTTTACTATTATTCATTTTTTCTTTTTCCACATTGTAAATAGAAGTGCTTAAGGTAATTAATTCATCTGCACAATTTTCGAGAAGATTCCAGTCTTGAAAATTGTAATATACATTAACAAGTTGCAATAAGGCGTCTAAGATTAAATTTTCTGGTAATCTGTTACGATAAGGTTCAAAACGTATTACAGCTCTTAGGCTTTTTTCAGTATCATCACTAATAGAAGCCCTAAATACACGATAATGCGCAATAGCAAGTCTTTCAGAATGCTGGTGCTTTTCATTTTCTATTACACACTCATAAAAAGGTAGAGACTCTTGCGTCTTTCCCTCTTCATACAATTCTTCAGCCAAACCAAATACAGAAACTGTATTCGATAAATCCTCCATTAAGCGATCTAATACCGCCTGAATACAGTCATATCTACCAATTTCCGTACATCTTAACAAAAATGCTTTAATCCGCCGCCAGTCAGCCTTTTCATTGATAAAGCATTCATCCACATAATACTCATACATCCAGCCTTCAGGGTGGCCCAGTGCTTCGGCCATTAGATCCAGTTGGCGGATGGAAATCGATTTGGGCGGATTACCATTCAAAATTCCGCTGATAATCCCGCGGTTAATTCCAGCCAGCTTACCAAAACTGCTGAGTGAATGGCCCTTTTGTCGAATACCTTTTTCAATCTCAAGTCGTATGGTTGTGGTGTTGGTAATCATAACCGAACACACCCCTTTATTCCGAAAGTTTCCCGTTTGTTGCGCCCCAGTAAACCCATGATCTTCAAATTTATTACATTATATATTACGGTTTGAACTGCGGTCAATTACTTTTAATGGATTGATCCAAATTTAGGTATCATAAATGAAAAGCTGTCCTATCACGGAGGATAGACAGCTAGCATTAAATTGGCTATTTGGTTTCCATTTTAGGAATCGTACGCAGCTTGTGAAGTAGTGCAAGACAATCGACGATTCTGGAGTTGTTAAAGTTCTGAATAGTTGTTTCCAGTGCTGATAAAATAACATCCAACTGCTCCAGTGATTTATTGCGATTTAGATGATACAGAGCCAGCTGGTAGTAAATATGAACGTGACGATTCAAGTTGGCCTGAGCAGAATAAGATTGATATCCATTGATGCTCTCCAGCATATTAGCAGGATAGATGATATCTTTATAGGTATCCAGAATATCATCGATATTCCAGCAATGAATGTTGCTTGCTTTGAGCAAGATAAATAGGCTAGGAAGAATTTCAACAGGATACTTTTCCATCAACTTTATATAGCGTGGCAAAACATCCCGGTTACCTTGCAATAGGTCAATATTGCATTCATTAAATTCGGCATAAATGCTAAATTTCTGTACTTCTTTTTTCCCTTGTTCATCCAAACCGCGGAACCAATTCAAGTCTTTGAAAAATGCCAAATACTCTCGGGCTTCTTCGTATTTTCCTTCACGTTCAAAAGCACCAAAACGCAGCAGATAGCTCTGCGCATAATATGTCACCAGAGGACTGAGTAAGGAAGCGAGAAAATTTGTATCAGAGACGGGTTTCTGACAATAGTATTTATTATAGATGGCGGATGATAATTGATTCAGTTCAGATGCATACTTTTTAACGCGTTCCCAGTCCTCTAATATGTAGGAATGAAAAGCCAGTTTCAGTAGCGCGTCCAGCTTATAATGCTCAGGTAGCTTCTCGTAATGAGATTCAAATTGGATAGCTGCCCGATAATTATTTTCCAAATCGAGTCCAATCTCCATAAGAAAAATGCGGTAATGGCTGATGGCCAACTTCTCGGAATGATGGTCTTTTTCATGCCGGATAATGGTCTGATACAAGTCACGAACAGTTGTATAAGCGGACTCCTCATGCGCCATTTCCTCAGCTAGCTCAAATATATGATTGAGCTGACCTGGGATCGGAGCCAAACGCTGTAATATGCAATGAATATTATCGATTCTGTTCAGCTGTATACAGCGAATCAGAAAAGGCTTTAGTTTACGCCAGTTTATTTTAGCTTTGGTTAAAAAGTATTCTTCCAGAAATTCATCGTATAGCCAACCTGAAGGCTTTTTCAATGCGATACTCATTTGATCCAACTGCTGAATCGACATGGGCTTTGGTGAATGATCATTTAGCGTGGCACTGAGTACCCCTCTGTTAATTCCGGATATTTTGCTGAACTCGCTTATGGAAGAGAAGCCTTGTTGACGGATTTCCTTTTCAAGTACAGTTGCCAGACAATGCAAATGCTGCACAGTTCTCACCTCTGATCAATTCATTCTCTTTACTCCAAAGAAGAGCGTATGAACTCTTGTAGTAAAGATGTGATGTCCATCGTGCGTTTCATATTACATTTATTCAGCGAAGTTTCAAAATGGCTCAGCGTATACTTCAGTTGTTGGTTGGGCTTATTATGTTTGGCTTGGTAAAGTGCCAATTGATAGATAGTATTTGTATAATAAGCGTTTAATGCAAACTCCCTGTAGTGTTCATTAGGCTGAAGAAGGGAGTCAATATCCGAAGCAAATTGATCCAATACGTTATCGATATTGAACTCATATTTATTGGCAACCGTAAGAATGACGAGCAAACCAGGAATAATTTCGGATGTATGATTCTCCAGATAATTAACATACTGCTCTAACACTTCAAAATGCCCCAGATGCAAATTCATTCCATATATATTGCCCTCTGCAAATATCCGCAGCTTCTGAACTTCTTGTTGGCCTTCTGTATCCAATCCTTTCAAGTAAGAGAGATCATAGTATTTATGCGCATATTCCAATGCCTTGACATAATTGCCAGTATATTCATAAAATGTCCCTTTGATCAGGAGCGCTTGACCATAATAAACGACGAAAGATCTTTCTGTACCGATCGACAGCATAGCAGGAGGATTTTTTATTTCTGTATATTCCTGATATATGCGCTGCGTCATTTCAATTAGTCGATCAGCACAATACTCCATTTTATCCCAATGCTCTACCCAGTAATAGCTATTGGCACATCGATGGTAAGCCTCCAGTTGAAGAGGTAGAGGAAGATATTCAATAAAATCATGCAGTTTGAGTGCATAGACATAGCTATTTTCAGCATCCGAGCCGACGATATCTATAAACAGCCGATAGTGACTGATTGCCATGCGCTCGGAATGCGCACTACGTTCATATTTGATAATGTATTTATAGAGCATCATAACCAAGGGCTCTTTGGTCTGTCGCAGGCTCTCCGCTAATTGAAATAATTCATCGGTATACGATGGTGCTTCTAGAAGCAGATAAAGTGTACGCTCTAAATAATCGTTACGCTGTAATTCTACACAGCGTATAATGAGCGGACGAATACGACGCCAGTTGATCTTCTCATCGGCAGAGAAGCATTCTTCTATAAATAATTCGTACAGCCAACCTTCAGGTCTACCAAGAGCTGCGGTCATCTGATCCAGCTGGTTTACCGATATGGGCTTCGGTGGAGCGCTGTTTAGCGTAGCACTCAAGACGCCGCGATTTACACCGGAGATTCGGCTAAAACTACTAAGATTGTATCCCTGTTCAGCAATTTCTTTTTCCAGTTCGTGACGGACGGTTTTTAACTTTGTCATGGTGGCACCTCCTGCCGTCGCATATTGCAAAGTTTTCAGGTTTATTAGGCTTGATGGGTAAGTTCCCGCAGCTTCCTAAGGAGTTTTAGACAGTCCATAATGCGAGACTGATTATGTTTTTCAATGGTAACTTCCAGAGCTGATAATATATTAGCCAATTCATCACTATAGCGATTACGGTTGCAATGGTACAAGGCAAGTTCGTAATAGATATTGATATATCTACTAATAGAAGACTGCAGACTGTAGTATTGATTAGATAATATGTTGTCAATCATATCAGGAGGATAAATGACTGCAGTGTATTGTTGTAATAGATGATCAATATTCCAATCATGTATATTACTGGCCTTTAAGGCAATCAGGATAGTCGGTAATACTTCATCAGGGTATTGCTCCAATAGTTGAAAATATTCAGGCAGTAGCTTTTCATTTCCTTTTAATAAGTTCAGATTATAACGGTTGAACATCGCATATTTTTTTAACTTGCTTACTTCTTTCCAACCCTGTTCATCCAGGCCTTCAAACCAGCTGAGATCCGTAAAGCCCTCCAGATATTTCTCTGCTTCCTCGTACTGCTTTTGATGCTCCAATGAAATACATCTCATAAGATAGCTTTGTCCATAATAAGCGACCAGAGGGCGTTCGGTTTTGATCGGTGTACAGGCAGGATTTATTGTTCTTTTACGACATTCCTCTGCATAGATAGCCGTTACTAGCTGATGTAATGTTGTGCCATAATTTTGGATACGCGTCCAGTCTTGCATTACATAAGCATTACTCGCCAAATGCATAAGAGCTTCCATAACCAGAGGGGGAGGAAGATGCTGAAGAAAGGGTTCAAAACAGAAAGCGAGCTTCAAATTTTGCTCCAGATTATCCCCTATGGCAAATCGATACATCCGATAATGACTAATAGCGAGTCTTTCGGATTGGTAGTCTTTCTCATGCTCGATAATATGTGCGTAGAGAAGAGCAGAGCGGCTATTTGCAATATTTTCACTCAAGTCTTCAGCCAGTTTGAATATAGACGATAGGGAGGAAGAGTCTGCTGTCAGAATAGAAAGAATATGTTGAACCTGTTTTATATGATTTAATTCCAGACAGCGAACCAATAACGGTTTGACCCGTCGCCAATTGGGATTACCATGTTTGGGAAAGCAATTTTGTATAAAAGAATCGTATAACCAACCTTCTGGCTTTCCTAATGTTCGGGTCATCTGATCGAGTTGATTAATGGACATTTTTCTTGATGGATGACCGTTAAGGGTGGCACTAAGTACACCTCTGTTAATGCCTGAAGCTTGACTGAATGTATTTAAAGTATAGCCTTGACGGGTGATTTCCTGATTGATCGGTGTAATTAGTGTGAGTGCAGTCTCCAATTGTCATCCCCGCTTTTCTTCAAAATTCATTGTAAGTAGGCTTCAAATGAACTGAAAACTAAGTCCCTAAAGTTTTTAGTTCGTTTGTGTAGTAATTGATTAAAGTATATATTTCTAAAGAATAAGCCGTTTTCTTACTACGGCTGTATTCCTGGTTTGGATAACATCCATACAATAATTTAAATTATCGTAATTCACGTAATTTTTTGAACAGGTTCAAGCAGTCCATGATCCGTCCACGATTATATTTTTCAACGGTGGATTCCAGAGCATACAATACTTTTTCTAGTTTTTGATCATATACTTTACGATCACAATGATAAATCGCTAACTGATAATACAGATTGACATAACGGCTGATTCCGATAGGTACATCCTGATAATTATGTTTGGTATTCCGACCTTCAATCAAATAATCCATAATATCATCAGGATAGATAATATCATCATAATAAGTAAGAAAATGGTCAATGTCGTAACCATGTTTATTGGCAGCCTCTGTAATCATTAGCAGGCTTGGTAAAGCTTCTTTGGGATATTGTTTAAGAAGTTTAAAATAATCATTTAATTTTTGTTCGTTACCCATTAATATTTCCAGATTTAATGCATTAAACATGCCAAAAAAACTGAAAAAATCGATGTAATTCTGATTCTCCGGATGATCATCTTCAAACCACTGCAGATTAGCGAACTGTTCCAGATATATACGTGCTCGCTCATATTTTTCCTGATATTCATCAGCTACAAATTGCATTAGCAGGCTTTGCCCATAATAAAGAAGAAGAGGACGTTCTGGGGCAGGTAGCTTAAACGATTTATTACTCTTTTGAGCTTGCAGCTTTTGCTGATGAATATGACTGGATAAACGATATAATTCTATAGCCAAACTACGTGCGTTATCCCAGCTTTGGACAGTGTAGTTTATATTGATCAGCTTAAGCAGCGCATCCAGCTTCAAATAATCCGGCAACCGATGTCGAAACGGCTCAAAAGCCAGGGCGGCTTTCAGATTCTCTTCAATATTATGTCCCAGCGAAGCACGGAAAACCCGGTACTGGCTAACTGCCAGACGCTCCGACTGGTAATTACGCTCATTCTCAATTACACATTTATAAAAAGGAACCGTTTCCACTGTGGCGCCAGCTTGGACCTGTTCTTCAGCCAGCTCGAAGACGTGTCCAACATGATTGGGATCTTCCATCAGCAGATACAGGGTACGTTCAATCAAATCGTTTCGACGAATCTCCATACATCGCAGTAGCAGTGGCCGTATACGGCGCCAGTTGGCCTTGCCATGCTCGCTAAAGCTCTCTTCGATAAACTGTTCATACAACCAGCCTTCCGGCTTGCCAAGCGTAATAGACATCCTGTCCAGCTGGTTGATCGACATCGGCTTGGGGGGATTACCATTCAGGGTAGCGCTCAGAATCCCTCGGTTGATCCCCGAAGCTTTACTGAAGCTGCTTAGAGAATAACCCTGCCGGGCAATCTCCTGCTCCAGTTCGGTTCGTAATGTGACCAGATTATCCATACGGATCACCTCTTCTCCTGAATTAACGTAGATGTTTGTATATAAGAGCTGCCATTTATTGTACGGCCTATATGACCTTTTACGTAGTGACCGATCTAATACGTTCCAAAAATTATTTACCGAATTGGGTAATCTGTATATATTATGCTTTTATGTACAACCATGCATTGAAGCACAGATGCGTTATTAGCAGAGATATCCAGAGGTATTTCCCCCTGACTTTACCAAAAAAAGATAATTTTTATTATTATACAGGTTACTTAAAAGCTGCCGAGTTCGTTTTTGGTAACGTTACATAATCATGCAAATATCATGCGAATTAATTCCAGAATAGAATCATTACATGAAAAAAAAGGGAGTGATTACAAAAAAAATAAGTCGGTTTTTTGTAAACTGCTGCAATAATAGACATACAGGCGATCGTAATCAGGCAGCATACAGATAGAATTCTGATACTTTCGACTTGTCACTCTGTTTGCCGTAACGTTTCACCTGCCACTATGATTTCACCGCATTGGATCGATACCGCGGGGGCGGCAGAGGATGAACCACACAAGAACGCAGCTTTTTGACATAGCGGTGAAATTAGATTGTAGAGCAGTACTTAGCAAGTAGCAGCAAGACCATAGCAAGTATAGCAACTAAGCAGTACAAGTAGACTTACCACATAAGTAGTTCAGCAATTTATATCATAGAATACCAATAACATTTCCTGAATAATAGAGCAGTACCGAGTGAAGCCTGATCCTTGCGATCGGGCCTTTTCTTTTATATGGAAGAGGTTTCCTTCTTAACTGTATAGACGAACAGGCAGGAATAAACGTTTTTATTTTTTGTATAAACGCTGCCGTATGATAAAACTTATAAAAAATAGCAGATGAGGTACAACTGATATATGCAACTTTGCTTGTCTGGTAACATTTGCTCAGCAACAGCAACAGCAACAGCAACAGCAACAGCAACAGCAACAGCAACAGCAACAGCAACAGCAACAGCAACAGCAACAGCAACAGCAACAGCAACAGCAACAGCAACAGCAACAGCAACAGCAACAGCAACAGCAACAGCAACAGCAACAGCAACAGCAACAGCAACAGCAACAGCAACAGCAACAGCAACAGCAACAGCAACAGCAACAGCAACAGCAACAGCAACAGCAACAGCAACAGCAACAGCAACAGCAACAGCAACAGCAACAGCAACAGCAACAGCAACAGCAACAGCAACAGCAACAGCAACAGCAACAGCAACAGCAACAGCAACAGCAACAGCAACAGCAACAGCAACAGCAACAGCAACAGCAACAGCAACAGCAACAGCAACAGCAACAGCAACAGCAACAGCAACAGCAACAGCAACAGCAACAGCAACAGCAACAGCAACAGCAACAGCACACTATAAAAATAATAGCTGTTGATAAAATTTAAAAAACCGTTTTTTTGAAAACATCTGGCATAATCTTCTACAAGAGTAATTCCACGGAATAAGGCTCTGCCCGGTTACGCGCCCCAGTTTAACTGTGCATGCTTGTTTTCGTTGATAATAACCAAGCTTGTTTTTTGTCGTGACGTCCGTTCCCAGGCACTGCTGTGCCTTCATACAGTATCATTAGATATTACAAAAATAGGCTGTCGCCAGTTGCTGGAGCACTGGAGAGGGCCTGTTTGGTGTATCCCGCTTTTTTTCTGCTTAGATAGCTAAATTTCGACAGAAATTCAGTTGCGATTTGGTAAAATATACACTGTTTTTACAGGTTGAAATACATAATAATGAGGTTCTGCTACAAATATGCAGACGGCGATGGAATACCATTGCAAGCCCGGTGTACTGCGATGATCAAGAGAAGCGTAAAGAGTCAAACAAGTACGTAACAGCTGATTTAATATTTATTTTACATTTCCCTGTAAAAACCATTTTTTACTGTTTATACATTCATTATCCGGGGTAAATTAGATTCTGGAGCACATTACATCTTATGGAGGGTTCACCATGAATAGGCTGTTCATAGCCTTTGTTGCATTTTTGAAAAAGCGTCTGATTGGCAATGTCATTCCGGCGGTAGTTATCCTTTTATTCTGGTTTTACGGACTGCAAGCCAGTATGGAAGATTCGATTGGTACAGCGATTGTTGCTTTTATCCTGTTGTCGATCGGAGATATGGTGTCCCTATACTTTTTCGAAAATTCAGCCAAACACAAAAAGCATGTAGGTTAACAACCCGATTACCCGATACCGAATCATTACATGTCATCAGTCACACGGGCTGATTACCATACAGGAATACAACAAAAAGCACCTGCCTCTTATGGACAGGTGCTTTTTGTGTAGCTGCATAGATGCATAGCCATGCAGCTACGTAAATTAGATATAGCTGCTGCTTAGACCAAGCGAGCTGGAATAGGTGGAACATGGGCAGCATGCGGAATATCTGCCTGGTTCACTTTAAAAGCAGGCAGATATTTGTCCGGGTTGGTAATATGTTCCGGTTCCGTTGAGCGCCAGGTGAAAATACAGGTAGAGCACATATGCACAGTCCATACGCCAGCTACCGGAGAGGCAGCAACCTGTTCTGTATGCTGCGAGCCGCATCGTGGGCAAATATTCATGAGAATACACTCCTTGTTCGTAAAAGTAGTTGAATGGATATCAGGGATTACATAGATATTAATAGGAGCACGAGTGTGCTCCGTGGTAAACATCAGTGATCAGGACTGCTGACGGTTCAGCAGGTCGATAATTTTCTTTTCCCACTGTTCAACACCTGGAGGAGAATCCAGTGGTTGGGAATAGTGACCACGCTGCTCGGGTGCGAGCGGTGTAGTCGCGTCGAGAATCATCTTGTGTGTGATACCGGCGGGGTTGGAGCCAGGGTCCAGCGGCAGTACGGATAGATCCGGAATAATCACGGCATCATGTTTTGGATGCAGCTTGGTCGAGATAGCCCACATGACCTGTGGCAGGTTAAATGGATCGACATCTTCGTCGACGACGATAACCACTTTGCAGTATCCGAGACCGTGCGGCGTTGTCATTGCGCGCATACCGACAGCCTTGGCAAAGCCACCATACCGGCGTTTGGTCGAGATAATCGCGACCAGACCATGCGTATACATGGCATTGACAGCCACCACTTCGTTAGGGAAAGCTTCTTTGAGCTGCTGGTAGAGTGGCACACTGGTATTTACACCGATCATATAGTCGGTCTCGGTCCAAGGCATACCGATATACAAATGTTCAAAAATCGGGTTCTGACGGTGATATACACGATTGATCTGAATAACCGGCATACTGCGACCACCGGAATAGTGTCCGGTAAATTCGCCAAAAGGTCCTTCAAATTCACGTTCGCCGCACAAAATCTCGCCTTCCAGTACAACTTCAGCACCCCATGGAATATCGAGGTTGGCATCTTTGGCTTTGACGATCCGGTAGGGTTCGCCCTGGATAGCACCGGCCATTTCATATTCGGATTGATCATATTTGAGGGGAGTAGCGGCTGCCGTCGTAATCACAGGCTCGCAGCCCAGCGCGATAACGACAGGTAGATTGTGACCACGTTCTTCAGCCTGACGCAGATGAACCGCGATATCGTGCTGTGGCACCGGCTGGATACCGAGACGGTCTTTGCCTTTGACCTGCAGTCGATAGATACCTACATTTTGCTTGCCAAAATGCACGGGATCTTCCTGATCCCGTGAGATTACGCAGGCTTTGTCGATATAGAAGCCACCGTCTCCCTGATTAAGACGGAATAGAGGAAGGATATCGAACAGGTTAATATTCTCGGTCAGCTCCACTTCATGGAAGGGAGCCGTCTCTTCACGCTGTACCGGTACAGGAAACTGATCATACCGCCGGGCAAATTCGAAAAATTGCTCTTTGAGCGGTGTATTTTTGGGCATGCCCATCATAAGCGCATGATTCGGCCAGGAACCGATCACGTTCATGGCGATCTGTGTTTTATTTTTCTCGTAACCGTTGATATTGTTGAACAGCAGGGCAGGGGATTTATCTCCCAGATTGTTCAGTGCCCGTGTTGCTGCGGAAATATCGGGTTCCAGATTAACCTGCTCATCGACGTTTAGCAGTTGTCCTTCTTTTTGCAGTGTATTTAGAAAATCACGAAAGTCCTGGTAAGCCATTATGCATTGCTCCTTTGTATAGATGATATGGATGAAGATGAATTCCGTAAGTAGAACAGGGGTATGGAGTACCATCCCTGTATGATCCGTATTGGCCTTTTTATTTGGTAATCCCGTTCCAGCGCTTGGCTTCGTCCCGGTGAATGCCGAATTGATCCAGTGCGCGGTAGGCGATATGATCGACCAGCTCATCAATACTGGCTGGCAGATTATAAAAGGCGGGCATGGGTGGCATAATGATCGTACCCATGCGCGACAGTTCCAGCATATTTTCCAGATGAATATTGTTGAGTGGTGTTTCCCGTGTCAGAAGGAGCAGCTTTTTGCGTTCCTTGAGTACAACATCAGCCGATCGGGTCAGCAGATTGTCTGCCAACCCCATCCGGATCGAGGCGAGCGACTTCATACTGCAGGGAGCCACGATCATCCCGTCTGTCCGAAACGAACCGCTGGAGATCAAGGCTGCCTGATCTTTATAAGAATAATGGTGATCCGCCATCTGTTCGACGTCTTTGACCGAATAAGGTGTTTCCAGTTGAATAGTGGCAGCAGCCCAGGAGGACATTACCAGATGTGTTTCCACACCGGCTTCCTTGAGCATTTGCAGGATGCGTACGCCGAAGATGGCACCGGTCGCACCGGTAATGCCGACAATTATCTTCATTTTTGCATCTCCTTGTGTCATTGTTGTCATATTAATAGTGTAGGTTGAAGTGATATATATGTAAAATATATATAAGGTATAAAATGCATATCTTTTACATATGAATAATCTGTTCATATCCAAAAGGTATACTGTAGAGCATCCTAAGGTAGGCTTTAGAATAGTTAGGAAGTAGATAGAGGTTTACAGTTATATATAACTAATTGATGGGTAAATAAACATTTTAAGGAAGTAGGCGGAATGATGGATATTCGTCAGCTGCATTATTACTGCACTATTATAGAAGAAGGGCAAATTACCAGAGCTGCGCGAACCCTTCATATGGCGCAGCCGCCGCTTAGTCAGCAGCTGCGGCTGATGGAAGAGGAATTGGGCGTAGTATTGATTCACCGGGAAGGCAAGCGCTGGGAAGTGACACAGGCCGGACAGCGTCTATATGAGCGTGCCCGTCACTTACTGCGGGAGATGGAGAATATACAGCAGGAGATCAGTGATGTGGATCAGGGGCTGACCGGTTCGATTACGATCGGTACATCCTCAATCTGTATCTCGCGTGTATCCCGGCACATCAGTGAATTTCATCGGGATTACCCGGAGGTCTATCACAAAATTCTGTATGGAGATACTTCTCATCTTGAAGAGCTGCTGCATCAGCACAAGATCGATTTTGCTCTGCTGCTGCTGCCGGTAGAGGACGAGCGGGATTATGAGATCATGCCGCTGAGCGACGACCCTTTTGTGGCTGTCGTTCCGAGAGAGTGGACCGAATTATGCCAGACTGAATCGCTGACCCTGGAACAGATTGCCGAATATCCACTGCTGCTGGCTCGCAGGATGTCGGGAGAGGGTGCTTACGAGAACATTATCGGAGAATTTGAACAGCGTCAGCTGCAGCCGAGAGTCGTTCTGGATTGTCCGGATATATCAGCATTATTTTCCTTTGCTGCTGCCGGAATGGGGCTGACCCTGATACCCGAATCGGAAATACAGCAGGTGTATGCCGATCGTCTGTGTGTGATCCCCCTGCAGCAGGCGATCATCCGTACTCGTCCCGCGCTGGTCTGGCTTAAAAGCCGGTATATGAGCAAGGCAGCCAGGCAGTTGATCCAGCGTATAATTACCAGTTAATCCAGATGATGTATACTCAAAAGTCCATGATCTTCTTTTTACTAACGTGTGTGAAAATGGACTTGGTAATCCGCTGCGCGTTATAATACTAATGACCTAATAAATAAAGTTGGTCTCTATAAACTGAACCCTAATTAAGGTCATTTGAGTACAGCAAGGATCATAACAAGTAGAAAAATCAAAATTGATGAAACGTTCCGCACGCAAGCATAGTATTACATAGAAACACGAAGAGGAGGCTCTAATCCATTTATGAGTATTAATCTGGTCAAAGGACAAAAGATCGACCTGACAAAAGGCAGAAGTGGTCTTACCAAACTGACAGTTGGTCTGGGCTGGGACCCGGTAGAGACGAAGTCCCGCGGATTGTTCGGCATGAAAAAAGCCAAGGCGGATATCGACTGTGATGCTTCTGCTCTGATGCTGAATGAAAATGACAAACTTACCAAAAAAGGCAATCTGGTCTGCTTCTACAATCTGCGCAGCGAGTGCGGATCGGTAGAACACAGCGGTGATAACCGGACAGGTGAGGGAGATGGCGATGATGAACAAATCGCTATTGATCTGTCCAGAATCCCGGCAGATGTTCATAAAGTATTGGTTGTGGTTAACATTTATCAGGCAGAGCAACGCAAGCAGGATTTCGGCATGATTGCGTCCGCCTATATCCGGGTAGCCAATGCACAAAATGGTGAAGAGCTGGTACGCTTCAATCTGACAGATAATTATTCGGGCATGACCGCACTGATTACCGGTGAGATCTACCGCAATGGTTCCGAATGGAAATTCAATGCAATTGGTCAAGGCAAACAGGCAGCCCATGTTGATATCCTCGCGAATCAATATGTATAAGCCGGCATCCGGGAGGCAGTTACTGTCATCTCCGGGAGTCGAATAGATAACTCTAACCTATACTTATAACGAAAGAGGGAATTCACAATGGCAATTAACTTAAGCAAAGGTCAAAAAGTAGATCTGACAAAAACAAATCCGGGGCTGACCAAAGTAATCGTCGGTCTGGGCTGGGATACCAATAAATACGATGGCGGCGGAGACTTTGACCTCGACGTATCCATTTTCTGTGCCAATGCTGCAGGTAAAGTAGCAAGCGACAAAGACTTTATTTATTTCAACAACCCACAGAACGCCAATGGTTCTGTTGTGCATAGTGGTGACAACCGTACAGGCGCCGGTGATGGCGATGATGAGCAGGTAAAAGTAGATCTGCCATCCGTACCTGCTGAAGTAGAGAAAATTGCTTTTACAATTACTATCTATGAAGCTGATACCAGAAACCAGAACTTTGGGCAGGTATCCAACGCTTATGTGCGTATTCTGAGCGAGCTGAGTGGCGAAGAGCTGATTCGTTTTGACCTGGGAGAAGACTTCTCTATCGAGACAGGCGTAGTTGTCGGCGAACTGTACCGTCATGCGGGCGAATGGAAATTCAGCGCAATCGGTAATGGATACAAAGATGGTCTGGCAGGTCTGGTACGCGATTACGGCCTGCAAGCCTAATCGAAACTCAAACCGCATTTGACTATCATTTTTCCAAGCAGGAGGCGAACTTTTCATGACGATCAACCTGGCCAAGGGACAGCGTATCGATCTAACCAAAACCAATCCTGGACTGACCAAAGTCGTCGTCGGTCTGGGCTGGGATACTAACAAATACAGCGGCGGCACCGATTTTGATCTGGATGCCTGTGCTTTCCTGCTGCACGAGGATGGCAAAGCCAAATCCGAAGAAGACTTCGTATTTTACAATCATCTGATTGCTTATGGCGGAGGGGTTGCGCACACGGGTGACAACCGTACCGGCGAGGGCGATGGAGATGATGAGCAGATCATCGTTGACTTCAATCTGGTCCCACCGAATATTTCACGGGTAGGCATTACGGTGACTATTCATGAAGGAGATAGCCGCGGTCAGAATTTTGGTCAGGTCAGCTCTGCGTTCGTTCGGGTCGCCAATGAAGCAGACAGCAGGGAACTGCTGCGCTTTGATCTGGGCGAGGATTTCTCGACAGAAACTGCTGTTGTATTTTGCGAATTCTACCGGCATGGAAGCGACTGGAAATTCCAGGCGATTGGTAGTGGATTTACAGGCGGTCTGGCTGCACTTTGCCGCAATTATGGATTGGACGTTTAAGACTGAATAGAACGATGCAATGGAATACAGGGTGCATACCAGCCCTGTATTCCATTTTACAATCTGCCGATATTATGGTAGTTCCATGACAGATTCCAGGGAAGAGGTCCAAGGATGAGCGTATCCATAGTCAAAGGGCAAAAAACAGATGTTACCAAACTACATCCGGAATTAAGTCAGCTGAATATTGTGCTGGGCTGGCAGGCGCCGGCAGCGCTGGAGCTGGATACTTCCGCATTTCTGCTGCAGCAGGATGGACGGGTAAGTAGTGACAATGATCTGATCTTTTATGGTAATCCCCGCAATGCATTTATTACATACCAGGAGAACCCTGCAGGCCCGGATCAGCGTCAGTTTCAGGTTACGATGAGCGCGCTGCCGCAGAGCGTTCATAAAATCGCGGTCACCCTGACCATTTATAACAGTGATACCGGCAATTATACGTTCAGTCAGGCCAGCGGGATGTACCTGCGTGCTGTAGACGGGCGTACCGGGGCGGAGATTTTCCGCTATAATCTCGACAATCATTTCTCCAATGAGACGGCTATTGTTATTGGGGAATTCTATAGATATCAATCCGAATGGAAATTTTCTGCTGTAGGAGCTGGTTATTTTGGCGGTCTCAAAGAGCTGTGCGGAAGTTACGGCGTAGACGTGGAAGATACATCTTCGGCTGCCCCTTCACCATCTCCGCCGATATCGTCGCCACCCGTACAGCAGGCTCCTGTTCGGCAAGTTCCACCTTCAACGCCTGCTCCATCATCAGCGCCACCTGCTCCAGCTCCGCAGTCAGCACCGCTGAATCTGCGCAAAATCGAGCTTAAGAAAAAAGGCGATGTGATCAACCTACAGAAAAAGGCTGCGGGTACCCTGGGCGAGCTGCTGATCAATCTGAATTGGAACCGTGTACAAAAGAAAGGCTTCTTCAATCGGGGCAGCGGCGGCACGGATCTGGATCTGGGCTGTCTGTACGAGCTCAAGGATGGTACAAAGGGCGTCGTGCAAGCGCTGGGCAATAGATTTGGACATATGGACTACGAGCCGTATGTGGCGCTTGACGCGGATGACCGTACAGGCGCGCGCGCAGGCGGTGAGAATATGCGGATCAATGGCAACAAAATTGCACAGATTCAGCGTATTCTGGTCTTTTCCTTTATCTACGAAGGCATTTCGCGCTGGACAGAAGCGGATGGAGTCGTCACCATTTATCAAAAGGATGGCCCGGATATTATCGTGCGTCTGGATGAACATGATAACGGCAAGCCGATGTGTGCGATTGCCATGATTCAAAATGTAGGCAATGAGACATTTAGCATTGAGCGAATCGTGCAGTACTTTGCCGGTCATCGTCAGATGGATGAAGCGTTCCGCTGGGGAATGCGCTGGACAGCCGGAAGAAAGTAAACCGAAAAGCATGTGATTCACCTCTGTTATTGTGTGCGGTTCTAGAGCACCATTGTCGTCCCTCCTGCTGATTGATACAGGAGGGGCTTATTTTATCTGTAAGGTTAGCCGGATGATAACATCAGGCAGCCGGGGCATGGCCTATTCAGGAGGGGTGTTATGCGTTACTTTAATTATTTATCACAAGCGGAAGAAGAGGAATTGTTCTACTCCGTCCCGGTTCACTATGATAATTCTTCCGAGCGGGAGCTGCTGGCTTATGCGATCGGCCCGGCGCTGTACTGTCCGGCTACCCGGCCGACGATTGCCCGCGATATTCTGACGCAGCGGCACCGTGGCCTGACCTCCTGGGTATTCGATCTGGAGGATGCTATTGGAGATCAACAGGTGGAAGCCGCTGAACATTCGCTGGTGGAGCAGGTGCACTATTTGCAGGAAGTGATGGATAAGGACTCTTCTGTTCGGTCCCGTATTCCGCTGTTATTTATCCGGGTGAGAAGTGTGGAGCAATTGCAGCGAATTATCCGGTATATGGGAGATGGAATGCAACAAATCACTGGTATTATGCTGCCCAAGTTCAACGCTGTCATTGGCGAACAGTATCTGCAAGTCATAGTGGAATATAATCATGCCCGGCATGAAGGTGCTCCCATACTATATGGTCTGCCGATTCTGGAGACCGCTGCGGTCATTTACCGGGAGAGCCGTCTGGATGAACTGCTCTCGATTAAGCGGGTATTGGATGCCTATCAGGACTATGTGCTGAATGTTCGTATCGGAGCGACGGACTTCTCCAGCCTGTTCGGATTGCGACGCAGCTCGGATATGACAATCTATGATATTACGACGATCCGGGATTGTATCTCGGATATCATTAATCTATTTGGCCGGATGGAATCACCGTATGTGATCTCGGGTCCAGTCTGGGAATACTTTTCCAGCGGGGAACGGGTATTGAAGCCGCAGATTCGTCAGTCTCCATTCGAGGAAGCGCTGGGAGCCGATGGCCGCAAGCTGCGTAATGAATATATCAATCGTCATGTGGACGGGCTGATCCGCGAAGTCATCATGGACAAGGAAAACGGCATGATCGGCAAAACTATTATCCATCCGTCCCATATCGGGCTGGTTCAGTCGCTGTATACAGTCCGTCAGGAAGAGTATGAAGATGCACAGGGGATTATCGCCAACAATACGGGCGAGCTCGGCGTCTTCAAAAGCGGATATGCCAACAAAATGAACGAGATCAAACCACATCTTAACTGGGCCCGTCGCATTATGGCCCGATCACAAATATACGGGGTGCTGCATGAACAACAACATTTCATCTCTTTACTCTCAGAGCAAGAACGGCACGTATACGTATAACATTCTGGATGGATTGACGGTACATGTACAAGTGGACCATAATCCGTTCGGACTTCCCATGGAGCAGCTGTTTGAAATGGCTGCTCGTGTGAATCCCAAGCGCTCTTTTCTGTTTGTCAGTAAAGTGCTGGGCAAGCATCTGGCAGTTCGTCCATATCAGTCGCTGCTGAGCGGTGCAGCATTATCGCTGCTGCTGTATCGTGAAATGCAGACCGAGACCGATCCTGCCGTAGAGCAGCTGCTGCCGGAGATCATCGCAGCGCTGTCCTCGGGCGAGAACGTAGATCAAGCCTATCAACAGCTGATGAAGCTAAAGCTGACTACCCCTGTGCCGCTGGCTTTTATCGGATTTGCCGAGACAGCAACAGCACTCGGACACAGCATGTATGAGGCATTTAACCGGGGAGCTACCTATGTACATACAACCCGGCACCAGATTGTCGGACAGGAACCATTTATCCAGTTTGAAGAGGAACACTCCCATGCTGTCTCTCACCGCTGCTATGCGAGAGAAGCGCGGATGATTGCCGGAGAGCATCCGATTGTACTCGTAGATGACGAGATTACGACAGGCAAAACGGCGCTGAATATTATTCGCGCGATTCATGAACAGCATCCACGGCATGTCTATTATGTGGCTTCGCTGCTGGATTGGCGGAGTGAGGAGAATGTACGCCGATATGCGGAACTGGAGCTGGAGCTGGGAATTACCATCACGCCCATTTCGCTGGTAAAAGGTCAGATTGAGGTGGAAGGCAAGCCGGATCTCTCTCATCCCGCAGCCGTTCCTGCTGGTCTGACAGCCGAGACGCCGGTGAACCGGATCGAACTGGGACATTTGTTCGAACTACTGGAAGATCGTCATTCGGTCGATGGATCGGGAACCTTACATACCGCTCCATTTATTATGGGAACCGGCCGATTCGGTGTAGACGAGCAAGATAATCTTCGAAACACACACAGTATCCACCAGGCGGCAACATTGTTGCGTGAACAGCGGCAGGGCACACGTACGCTCTGTCTCGGAACGGAAGAATTTATGTATATCCCCATGAGGATCAGTGCAGAGCTGGGCGAGGGTGTCTTTTACCATTCCACTACGCGCAGCCCGGTATACCGGTCCAATGTACCGAATTATCCGATTCGTACGGGGCATTCCTTTGATTCGCCGGAAGATAGCAGTGTGACCAATTATGTATACAATCTCGTGCCAGGTGCCTATGATGAAGTATTCGTATTTCTGGAACGGCAGGTACCGGCAGGAGACCTGGATTCATTAATTCGCAGTCTGCAGGGCGGGTTGTTTGGACAGATTCATATCGTGATCTGTGGTCCGGAACAGGGAGGAACATCCATATGACAACCGAGATGCATCAGGCCTGGCAGAAGCCGAGGCTGGCTGATCCGGAGCCGCTGGGAAGCTACGCTCCTGCCGATGCCGTCTTTCTGCTGAAAGATCTGAGCGATGTGGATCTGGAGCGAGGAACGGAAGAGCGGGAAGAAGCGATTCAGACGGGTACCCATTATTCCGAAATGCTGCCGCAGGAATACCAGCCGACTGCCGAGTATGTCGATCTGTTCCAGCATACGCTGGCTGATTCCGCCGAAAAGGTCGCGCTGGCTGCAGGTGTCGTCAGTGAACTTATTCTGCGCAAGCGCGGCTCTCAGACGGTGCTGTTGTCTCTAGCCAGAGCCGGTACACCGGTTGGGGTACTGATCAAGCGCTATTTGCTGCACAAATACAAGCTGGATTTGCCGCATTACAGCATTTCGATTATCCGGGGCAAAGGGATCGATAATAATGCCCTTAAATATATTTTGCAAAAGCATGGCGTAGAGCAGCAGATCCAGTTTATTGATGGCTGGACAGGCAAAGGGGCTATTCGTAACGTATTGATCCAGTCCTGCCGCGAGTTCAACGAGCGATACGGGACTAATCTGCAGGATGATCTGGCAGTACTGGCCGATCCGGCAGGTTCTTCGGATACGTACGGTACCCGGGAAGACTTTCTGATTCCAAGTGCCTGTCTGAATTCAACGGTATCGGGGCTGATGAGCCGTACTGTACTGCGGGACGATCTGATCGGCGAAGATGATTTCCATGGATCAAAGTTCTATAGACATTGGCTGGATCAGGATCTGTCGAATACGTTTGTAGATCAGGTCAGCCGCTATTTCCCGGCAGTGGCGCAGCAAGCCGAGCTGCGTGCACAGGAACTGCTGGAGCATCCCGAGCCGGCAAACTGGCAGGGGATCGAAGATATCCGCTGGATTCAACAGGAATACCAGATTCATGACATTAATCTGATCAAGCCAGGTGTAGGCGAGACGACGCGGGTACTGCTGCGCCGTGTACCCTGGAAAATACTGATCGATCGGGAAGACAATCCAAATCTGCGTCATATTCTGCTGTTGGCCCGTGAGCGCCAGGCCCAGATTGAAGTATGTCCGCAGCTGACCTATTCCTGCTGCGGTATTATCAAGCCGAGAGAGGAGCATGCCTGATGCTGATCTATGCAAGTGATCTGGACCAGACCCTGATTTATTCGGAGCGTTCCCGCGGCATGGATGTGGACGATCGAATTATGATACCGGCTGAACAGGTAGATGGACGCGTAATTTCCCATATTTCTATTCGGGCTTTGGAACAGTTGAAGCAGATAGCCGGGGCGATTCCATTTGTACCGGTAACGACGCGAGTACTGGATCTGTATCATCGTATTCATATTTTCCGTGAACAGATTGTTCCCAAATATGCGATTACAAGCAATGGAGCACATATTCTGATCGATGGTCAGGTGAACAGGGAATGGCATGAACTGGTTATGCAGGATGTTCGTGATCAGGCAGCACCGCCGATTGAAGCAATAGCGGCTTTTCATCGGGTCTCCGATCCGTCATGGATTATCCGGGAAAGCTACTGGGAAGATACATTCTTCTCGGTACTGGTTGACCGGGATAGGATGCCGGATGAGCAGGTAATGGCAATCCAGCCGGAGCTGGAGCAGCTGGGCTGGGGATTGTCTATTCAGGGCAGAAAGGTATATCTGGTGCCTTTTCCGGTTAGCAAGAATCGGGCGATCGAGCATGTGAAGCTTCTGGCAGGAGCCGATCAGGTAATTGCTTCCGGTGATTCCCTGCTTGACCGCGGACTGCTGGATCAGGCAGATTACGCGATTGCTCCGGCACATGGAGAGTTGTACCGCGGATTCCGAAGCGGCGAGCTGCAGGGCAATTATGGATTTACGGCACAATCGGGCATTCAGGCAGCGGAAAATATTTTGCGATTTGTAATGGATATCATGAACAGGGAAGGAATCATGGACTATGAGCGGACGGAAAGTTAGAATCTGGTTCAACCGTAGCTTTGCGGTAGGATATCATTACATTAATGCAGTACGCCATAATGAAGACGGCATGGAATTCGAAATTTACGGTACACATCGCGATCCGGAGCATGTCTCGCTGCGTGCCTGCGACCATACGGAGGTGGAACCCGTATTAACAGGAGAAGCCTATGCAGAGTACTGTCTGGACTTTTGCCGTCGTCATCAGATTGAGGTGTTTGTACCGCGCTGGGGCATGCGTTATGTGGTAGCGGCGGCGGATGCTTTTGCGGAAATGGGTGTGAAGCTTGTCTGCTGCACAGATCGAGAGCTGCTTGACCAGGTAGAGGACAAAGGAAACTTCTTCCTGTCTGCAGAGGAAAACAATCTGATGATCGTACCGGAGTATCGTCTGGTGCATACGGCGGAAGAGTTCAAAGAGGCCTACGAAGAGCTGCGGGATATGGGGCTGAGCGTATGTTTCAAGCCGACACGTATGGAAGGCGGAGTAGGCTTCCGGATTATCGATCCCCATTACGATCCGCTAACGGCACTATTCGATAGCGTGAGCGCCAAGATGTCCTATGAACAGGCTTATCATGCACTGTCACAGACCGATACTTTTCCGGAAATTATGGTCATGGAACTGCTGGAAGGGTATGAATACAGTATCGACTGTCTGGCGACGCCGGAAGGCGAACTGCTGGCAGCCGTTCCAAGGCGCAAAGCCGGAGGGCGTTCCCGTCTTTTGGAAGAAGTACCTGAATTGCTGGAAATCGCCCGAAAAGTGGCACAGTTTTACAAGATTCCGTATAATTATAATCTACAATTGATTTATCAGGGGAATGTTCCCAAGGCGCTGGAGATCAATCCGCGTATGTCAGGTGGTCTGCATATGACCTGTCTGAGCGGAGTGAATTTCCCTTATCTGGCTGTCAAAATGGCGCTGGGTTACCCTGTAGCCCCGCAAACACCGGAATATGGATTATTAACCAGTTATGTTGAGCAGCCTGTTCTGATGCAAGGCCAGACTGCACAGTAAATAGATTCAGCTGGAAAGGCAGGTGAATATGGATGAGTAAAGGCAAAATGATCGGCAGAACGTTACTGGCTGGCGGTGCAGGTTATCTCGTCGGATGTGTGCTGGGTATATGGGATGTGCCTGAATATATTACGCTGTTGTTCCCGCTGGCAGGCTCTATCTACGGGATTGCACGGTCAGATCACAAAGCACGTCCGACTATGGAATTTACACAGCCAGAACCGCAGATTCGTCCGGAACGCAGCAATCCGCTGCCTGAACCCGGAAGAAACACGGTACCGGAACGTCCTGCCCGAAATGCTGCCCCGCCAACTCCTCAGCCTGCAGCAGCAGCTTCCGCCGCCGGCGTACCGGCTCAGGAACTGACGGACATTCCGCCGGTATTCCAGCCGGTGCTGGAGTATCTGAATGTGCTGGAAGAAATGATCATTTCGGAAGGGCAGAAGCATAATCTTGATAACGAAATCGTGGAGAAATCCTGCTCGTTGTTCCTGCGTCTGCAGCGTGTTATTCCAATGCTTGCTGAGATGCACAATGATGATATCAACCATACCGTCAAACGATTGGTGCTAAAAGATCTGAACAGCGTGATCAATCCGTTCCTGCGTCTAAGCGGCGAAGCCAAAACCAAAAACCGCCGTATCCTGCTCGACGGAATCAAAGATGTTGATAAACGTATTACTCAGATCGTTAAAACGATTGAACATAAAGACCTGATTGAACTTCAGTCCCGAGCGGAAATTATCCATCAGCGGTATTCCTGATATCTGAAATAAGTACCAGGAGTACTGTATGCGATGAATTGCTGAAATCGATGAAAGGGGAGAATGCGATGGCAACTCCACCGTTAAGTCTCAAAAAAGAAGATGAACAAAAGCTTACCCAGGAGGCAAGCGTCATTATCCAGAAAGTCGCACAGGCTGACAGCATAAGTCTGGACGTACTGATGGACGAAGTCGGCAAGCTCGGCATGCAGACGCAGGAACGTGCGACACAGACCCTGCAGATGCTGGATCGTCCGGTTAATGATCTGATGTCAGGCAAGTCCAAGCAGGTATCCAACCTGATCCTGTCCTTGCGTGATGAGTGCGAAGCGCTGCAGCAGAGCAAAAATGTTAGTCTGTTCGGCAAACTGCTGCGCAAGTCTCCGATCAAAAACTATGTCTACAAATATCAGTCTGTCAGCAAGAACGTAGACGCGATTGTACAGGGACTGCGTGACGGTAAGGACACACTGGAAGAGAATATGATCAGCATGCGTACGCTCAAACGCAATTCCCTGCAGGAGATCTATAATCTCCAGTACAAAATCGCTATGGGTGGCGAGCTGAAAACCCTTTTCGAAGCGGAGATCCAAAAGCCCGAAAATGAGCATCGCAAAGTATATCTGGAGCGTGGCCTGCGCAAAGTCGTTACCCGTATCCAGTCGATGACTGAAAATATTATGCTGTTCAACCAGGCGATTGCCGCAACTGATATCGTCAATGATACGAATGATAAACTGATTGATTCAGTCAATGACTCGGTCTACAAAGCAGCCAATCTGATCAAGATCTCGGCCATGATCGCACTGGCGATCGAAGATCAGGATCGGGTAGCCAATGCGGTAGAGAGTGTCAACCAGACGATCGAAGATCAGTTCAAGCGCAATGCCGAGATGCTGAAAACCAACAGCGAACGCTCTGCCGAACTGCTCAAAAAGCCGACCATGTCACTGGAATCGGTCAATCAGGCGATCTCCGATCTGATGTCTGCGCTGGATACATCCGAGCGTTCCAACCGTGAGATTATTAGCAGCTGTCAGGACTATACAGCCAAGCTGTCCACTATCAATGAACAGATGACCCGTCGTCTGGGGCTGGAAAAAGCAGAAGCTTCTTCTGGATCATCGGCGGCATTAAACAGCAGTGCTGCTGCGGCAGCATCACGTGATCCATTGGCTGATTTGCTGCGATAAGATGCGCATCATAGCATCATAATAAGCCTTACAAAATACCCTTTTGCTGATGCAAAGGGGTATTTTTCATGCTATTAATCTAGTAGGGAAGAAGCGTAGACGAGCAAACTCTTCTCATGTCCAGACTTTTGCGAGAGAGGTAACACCAGTAAAATCTTCACTAATTATTACGCTAATTATCACCTGACAATTCAACTTGAAAGGGCTTTCTTTTAGCAAAAGATTGCATTACCATAAAAATGTAGCAGTACGTAATCGATAGATAAAAACAAATTTTTGCTGAGCATCAAACTATATTTTCATTAATCTTAAAGGAGATATAACAATATGGAACAAACGACCAAATATCCTTTTCAGGACCATACGCTGGAGCTGGATCAACGGGTACATGATCTGGTGGACCGCCTGACTGAAGAAGAGAAAATAGAATCGATGCTGCAATACCAGCCAGCTGTAGAGCGACTGGGTGTAGGTGCGTACAAGCACGGTACCGAAGCTGCGCACGGTATTGCCTGGCTGGGCGAAGCGACCTTTTTCCCGCAACCTGTCGGACTGGCCTGTACGTGGGACAGCGAACTGATGCACCGAATCGGTAATGTGATCTCCGATGAAGCAAGGGTTATGTACAAGCGTAATCCGGCAATCAACGGTCTGACCCTATGGGCACCTACTGTGGATATGGAGCGTGATCCGCGCTGGGGACGCAATGAAGAAGCCTATGGAGAAGATCCTCGTCTGACGGGTGAACTGGCGACTCGTCTTGTACAGGGAATTCAGGGTGATCATCCTACATATCTCAAGGCTGTAGCGACGCTGAAGCATTTTCTCGGCAACAATAATGAAGTCGATCGGGGCAGCGGCTCCTCCAGTATTGATCCGCGCAATATGCGGGAATACTATCTCAAAGCGTTCGAACAACCTTTTACCGAGGGCAAAGCCCAATCGATGATGACCGCCTACAATTCGATCAATGGTACACCTGCACTGCTGCACCCGCTCGTGCAGGAAGTAGTCAAAGGCGAGTGGGGAATGGATGGATTTATCGTCAGTGATGCCGGCGATGTGATGGGCATTATGAATGACCATGGCTATTATGATTCGCATACTCCCGGCGTCGCCGAATCGGTCAAAGCAGGTATTGACAGTATTACCGATGATGCAGACCTGTCCAAAGCAGCACTGCGTGAAGCCCTGGAACAGGGATTGCTCAGCTGGGAAGATATTGATCGCGCCTTGTTCCATACGTTCCGCGTTCGCTTCCGGCTGGGAGAGTTCGATCCTGCCGAGCTGAATCCGTATGCTGCAATTGGGGAAGAATCGATGATGACCGAGGAAGCCAAAGCTGTTGCAGCAGAAGCCGTACGCAAATCGATTGTCCTGCTCAAAAATGACAATGGCATGCTTCCATTATCCAGCCAGGGGACCGATGATGTGGCAGTGATCGGCGAACTCGGCGATATCGTGTATCGGGATTGGTACTCTGGTACACTGCCATATGCCGTGACTGGTCTGCAGGGCATAGAAGCCAAAGTAAAAGGAAAAGTACACTATCATGACGGCAATGACCGGGTGAGCTTCAAATCTGCAGGGCAGGGTGGAATACTGTCTGTCCAACAAACCGAATCGGAAAAAGAGAAGGCGACTGTTGGGGTAGATCGGAGCGCAGACTCCTCATTGCCATCTGATCCTGCAAATGCTGTAGAAGCGCTGAGTAAGAACACGAACAGCGTGTTCACCGTATCCGATTGGGGATTTGGCAGCTATACGATCCGTTTGGCAGAGAGCGACAAGTACTGGACAGCCGATGATGAAGGTCAGCAGATTACAGCTTCTGCCGACGAAGCGTATGGATGGTTTGTCAAAGAAGTATTCGGTCTGGATCAGCAGGATGACGGACGCATAGCAATCAGCACGTGGAATGGACGCGCGGTGTATCCTTCGGGTACGGAAGGAAATCTGGCTATTGCGGAAGAGCAGACAGTACCGGGGGAAGAAAGACTTTTTGAGAAGATGGTATTGGAAAATGGGTTGGAACAGGCGGTGGCAGCAGCCCGTGCAGCGAAGACAGCGATTGTATTTGTCGGCAACAATCCGCTGATCAACGGTAAGGAAGAGAATGACCGTCCAAGTCTGGAGCTGCCAGCCTCCCAGCTGAAGTTGATTCAGGAAGTATATGCAGCCAATCCCAATACTGTTGTTGTGGTAGTCGGCAGTTATCCATTTGCTATGGAATGGGTGGAAGAGCATATTCCGGCAATTCTATATCTGTCTCATGCCGGTCCGGAATTGGGCAATGCAGTAGCGGATGTGCTATACGGAGATTACGCTCCGGCTGGGCGCCTGAATATGACCTGGTACCGTTCGGAAGAGCAGCTCGGTGATCTGAGGGATTACGATATTATCCGCTCGGAACGCACGTATCAGTATTTCAGAGGTCAGGCGTTGTATCCGTTTGGTCATGGGCTCACCTATGCACCGATGGAGTACAGCAGTCTGGAACTGGAAGCTGAAGAGGTAGATGCAGAGGATACAATCCGTCTGTCGGTTACGATTCGCAATACCGGAGCGATCGATAGTGATGAAGTGGTGCAGCTGTATACGAAGCTGGATCAATCGCGTATCCAGCGGCCGCTGCGTACTCTGCAAGCCTTCCGGCGCATTCATCTGGCAGCCGGTCAGTCAAGTGTCGTTACGTTCGAGCTGCCAGTGAACGAGCTATCCTGCTGGGATGTAACACGTAGCCGTTATTGTGTCGAGACGGGCAGCTATACTCTGATGGTCGGTCGCTCTTCTGCGGATATTCAGCTGCAGTCCAATGTTCAGGTAAATGGCGAAGTGATCCCTCCCCAGGAACTGACCAAACCGGTACTGGCCGAGAACTATGACGACTATCGTCAGGTGCATCTGGTAGAATCCAGTGAAGGCGGTGCGGCTGTGGAAGCGCTGGGCGATGGAGCGTGGATTCTGTTCAGCGATGCGGAATTTGGTGAAGCAGGTACAGGGACATTCCAGGCACGGACTGCATTTGCCGGCGAATCCGGTGAAGTACAGATTCGTCTGGATGCACCGGATGGAATATTGATCGGTACACTGGAACTGAATGGCTCTGCGGGTATAACCAACTGGCAGAATACCAGCGTGAATATACAGTCGGTGAATGGACGTCATAATGTATATCTGGTGCTTCGTCAGGGCACTCGTATTCGTGAATTCCGGTTTGGACAGTAAGTATACGATTTGATATAGTAAGTATCCGATTGATTTATTGATTAAATGGAAGTGCAGAGTAGGCAATGTGATGGTTCGGAATGTACAATCAAGCATCAAGCAGCACACAATTAAAAGGGCAGCTTTCCTCAGTGGAAGCTGCCCTTTTACATTTTAATCTTTCAAGAGGAGGATATTGTTCAGCGCTAGGGCTTCTGTCCATATGTACCAAGGCGCCATATATATTCGATCGGTCCCATAGCAAAGCGACTTAGCCACCAGCTGCTGAGAATCATCTGAATAATCAGAATAAATAGGGCAGTAATCATCAGTACAGTAATATGTACCTGAGACGGCCAATGCAGCAGATAAGACAGTAGTAGAATCACAGCCGTCTGTGATACATAGTTGGTTAAGGCCATACGTCCAAGATTGCCGAGCGGTGTCAGCAGACGCTCGATACGCGGATGACGCAGCAGCAGGATCAATGTTGTGACATAGAATACACTCACCGGCAGTCCGCTTAACATGGAGGAGATATCCACCAATCCGAATTGATCCAGAATCCGGTTACCTGCCAGATGCAGTGGCCAGATGAGCACGAGGGCTGCAATTTGTGTAATCCGCAGTCCTTTGCGATAGCGTCCTGGCTCGGCGAATAACCTGATCTGGCCAGCCCATTTGCCCAGGAAAAACATGCCCAGTGCCTCCAGCTGAGCGATACCCAACCAGCCCACACTTATGCTGATAATGAACAATGCCATCAGCAGACTCACCCACGGCTTGACCCGGTAAAAAGGAATCAGAAAAAATCCGAGTATCGCGTATACCAACAGCGCCTCTCCAGGCTGAAAATAATGATGGATCATACCAATCACGAGTAAAATAAGCAATCTGCGAGTAAAGCGGAGACGCGGACGGTCGCCACGTGCCTCGGCCCGGCTCATAAAAATATGAAAGCCTACTCCGAATAGAAATGCAAAAATAACATAAAAACGCTGCTCCACAGCAAAATACAGAAATTGCAAAATCCCCTCATCGAGTGGAGTCCGGTCCATATTGTAATGTACCAATTGCATAATATTAATCAGGATAATTCCACACAATGCGAATCCGCGCAGAATATCCAGGTTAGCCAAGCGTTTCAAAATAATGCCTCCTTATATGTGAATATCTAATAGCTATAGGAAAGACCGATCAAAGAGCCAATATATTTCCTCTCTGTTCATCATGCGGAGTCTCTCCATATATTCAGCATAAAAGAACCATCCGGATGGTACTATCGATTTACCTTACGAAAAGCTTACAGTGAAGAAAGGTGGATCTAATGGATAAATCAATGAGTAAAACATTCTGATCTATTTATGCTAAGAAGTCCAATCCTGCAGTCTGTTCAACTTTTGTCCAAGCCTGGCCTGATCCATGCACGATAGTCAACAGTCAAATGAACTATCGTACAAAGCTAACATACAAAAAAAGACGCTTCATCCGAAGCGTCCCATAATGTATTCCTGTGTAGAATTTTTCTCGGGGTTGGTGAAGATTTTGTTCGTCTCTCCGTGTTCCACCAGATTACCCAGATAAAAGTAAGCGGTATAATCGGATACCCGTGCTGCCTGCTGCATGTTATGAGTGACGATAACGATACGCAGATCACTTTTGAGTTCGGAAATGAGTTCTTCGACTTTGCCGGTGGATACCGGATCGAGTGCGGAAGCCGGTTCATCCAGCAGCAGAATCTGCGGATTGACCGACAATGCGCGGGCGATACACAGACGCTGCTGTTGACCGCCGGACAGGGAAAGTGCCGACTCTTTCAGCCGATCTTTGACTTCGTCCCAGAGAGCGGCACGGCGCAGACTGGTTTCGACGATTTCGTCGAGTTTTTTGCGATTTTTGATCCCATAGTAGCGTGGACCAAAAGCAATATTCTCATAAATGGATTTGTAAAATGGATTCGGACGCTGCCATACCATACCGATCCGTTGCCGAAGCTTGATAACATCTGTAGAAGGAGATGCAAGATCGATGCCGTCCATCCAGATATGGCCAGTACTGCGCGCTCCGGCGATCTCATCATTCATCCGGTTGAGTGAGCGCAGGAATGTGGATTTCCCGCATCCCGATGGGCCGATCAGCGCAGTGACCGTTTTGGCGGGGAAACCAAGACTTATATTTTTAATGGCTTGATACTCGCCATAGTAGACACTTAGATCTTCTGTACTGAAAGGCATTGCCATAGTATAAAATCCTCCTTGAGTAGACTGCCATAGGGACAGAAAGGATCTGTCCCATAATGATCCTGGGAAAATTAGTTCATGCGTTTGGAAGCAGTCATATAACGATACAGTGTACGACCGCCCCAGCGTGCGAGCAGATTGAAAATCAATACCATGATTACGAGCACAGCGGAAGCGCCGGCAGCAATCTGTATCGCATCCGGTGCTAGACCTTCACTGTTGACTTTCCAGATATGGGTAGCCAGTGTCTCGGCCGGGCGCAGCGGGTTCAGTGGTGAACGCGGATGCAGCGGATTCCAGTCCGAGAAGTTCAGCGGAGGCGTCGTCATACCGGACGTGAACAGCAGAGCTGCTGCTTCACCGAATACACGGCCTGCTGCCAGAATCGTACCGGTAACGAGCGAAGGAATTGCTACCGGAAGCATGATAGAAGTGATGATTTTCCATTTGGATAATCCCAGTGCCAGACCGGCTTCTTTTTGCTCACGGGGTACGGAAGCAAAAGCCTGTTCTGTAATCCGTACCATGAGCGGCAAGTTGAAGATGGTCAGTGCCAATGCACCTGCCAGCAGGGAGAATCCCATACCCATAGTGTTGACAAAGACCAGGAGACCGAACAAACCGATAACGATCGACGGGAAAGAGGACAGTACCTCTACAACCAGTCGGATAAAGCCAGTGATTTTGCCGGGTTTGGCATATTCGGACATATAGATCCCGCCGCCGAGACCAAGCGGAATTGTAATAATCATTGTCAGTACGAGCAGGTACAGGGAGTTGAACAGTGGAGGCCCTATTCCGCCGCCTTCACGAATCGTCTGTGGCTTGGACGTCAGGAAATCCCAGCTAATATGTCCCAGACCACGGAACAGGATGAATCCGAGCAGGCCGATCAAAATGGCTACAATGGAGAGCGCAAGAGCGACAATAATAACCGTAGCGATTTTGTCTGCATTTCTGGCCCGTGTTCTGGCTTTGGTGTTTACGGTTTTAGTTGTCATACCCGGTTTCTCCTTTCGAGCAGGCGGATGATGAGGATGAAGACAAATGTCATCAGCATCAGTACGAGTGCCATACTCCACAATGCATTATTCTGAATAGAACCCATTGCTGTATTCCCCATGCCGAGTGTAATAACACTGGTCAGCGTGGATGCGGATTCCAGCAGGGACGTTGGAATATAAGGGGCATTACCGATAACCATCTGTACGGCCAGTGCTTCACCGAATGCACGAGCCATACCGAGTACGATACCGGTTAGCAGTGCAGGCAGAACAGTGGGCAATACTACACGGTAAATGGTCTGCCAGCGTGTAGCACCGAGTGCATACGAAGCTTCACGCAGACCACGCGGTAGGGAAGCCAGGGCATCTGCAGCTACGCTTGTAATTGTCGGCAGGATCATAATCGACAGTACCAGTGCACCGGCACCTACACCGATACCCTGTCCGCCTACATGATCACGCAGGAAAGGAACAATCAGGGTCAGACCGATAAATCCGTATACAACCGAAGGAATACCGGACAGCAGCTCAATCGCCGGTTGCAGGATGCGTTTACCGAAAGTGGGCACGATCTCGGTCATGAACAGCGCTGCCGCAATACTCAGCGGACTTGCGATCAGTGCAGCCAGCAGGGTAACCATAAAGGAACCCGAGATTGCCGGTAATGCGCCAAATGAAGGTTCAGCTGCATCCGGAGCCCAGTGGGTACCGAAGAAGAATTCAGTCAGGCTGACACCATTTACTGCAAAGGTAGCAACGCCTTTGGAAGTAACAAAATACACAATGGATACGATGACCGCAATCAGAAAAACAACACACACCGATGTGTAAATTTTGCCGATCCAGTCTTCCAGACGGTGCTTCTCAAGCGGCAGCCTGCGACGCTGTGCTTCCCGTGGAGTAACTTTGGAATGCTCCATAAGTAATAACCTCTTTTCTTCATGCTTTGAATAAATGACATGCCGTTATCTCAACAATTCAAGGGAGAATGATGATGAAATCGTCGTTCTGTATAAAAACGTGAAAAGAGAGGCGGGGTCCCCGCCTCTTCGAGCCATGGCGATCGAGCCAGCAGCTGCATCTTTTCATCTGTTATATTCGATTCAATGCTTATTTCTGGCTAACTTTACCTTCTGCATCACGTTGTACCTGCATGCCGGACATTGGGATATAACCCAGTTCTGTTACATCGCTTTGTTGAACATCTTCGCTCAGCATGTAATCCAGGAACGCTTTGGTAGAAGCATCTGGCTCACCTTTGGTATACATGTGCTCGTAAGCCCAGATTGGGTATTTACCAGCTTCAACATTCTCTACCTTAGGTTCTACGCCGTCATAGCTCAGTGCAGTTACACTGTCATCCAGGTAAGACAGTGCCAGGTAACCGATAGCGCCTGGAGTTTCAGCGATCAGCTTTTTAACCGTACCGGAAGAATCCTGTTGGATCGAACCTGCTGGATCTTCTGTTTTCTCACCCAGTGCGTACTTCTCAAAAGTAGCACGAGTACCGGAGCTGCTTGGACGGTTGATAACGACGATCTTTTGATCGGCACCGCCAACTTCTTTCCAGTTCGTTACTTTACCAGTGAAGATATCCACCAGTTGTTGTTTTTTCAGGTCTTTTACGTTAGCGCCTTTGTTGGCAACAGCTGCCATAGCGACTACCGCTACTTGATGATCGACCAGCTCAGCCGCTTTGTCAGCGTCCAGCTTTTCTTCTGCGAATACGTCGGAGTTACCGATATTGGCTTGACCTTCGGATACCTGAGTCAGACCCGTACCGCTACCGCCGCCCTGTACTTGCACAGACACGTTAGCATATTTGGAATCTGCCATAAACTTTTGAGCGACTTGATCAACCAGTGGTTGCAATGCTGTTGAACCTACAGCCAGAATAGAACCGCTAAGCTCGGAAGAATTTTCTCCTCCTGTGCTGCCAGTATCTGTACCGGCATTCGATCCCGAAGTAGTTCCGCCGTTTGATCCGCAGGCAGCAAGCACAAGGACCATCGTCAGCGTAAGAAGCATGATTGGCAGTTTTTTAAACATTTGTAAAGTCTCCTCCCCCTAATTAAAGGCGCAATACTTTTATGTGTTTTGTCTTACATGACTTATTCTAGGGGCGCAGTGTTAGAGTTAAGTCTTAGTTTTGTAAACTCTGTATTAAAATTTCGCGAAATTGTTTGAGGAATGTAAGCGAAGGGAAAGAGGTAGGGAAAAGAAGGAAATGCTCAATTCCGGATATTCTCTTATTGAATAGAAGAAGACCATAATAGAGGAACGTGGACACAGCAAAAATGCCCCATCTTCGGAAAAGAACACCGAAGTTGGGGCATCATTAAATGAAAATGTATGATTTTATAAGCTGCATCGTGGCAGCCGTATCAGGCAAGTTACATGGTAGTTGGGCCGCTGCCTGTACTGTTATGGGACTGTTTGAAGCCTTGGATCTCGGATTTCACATCGCCTACTGCTGATTGTGCTTCGGTTTTGAAGTCTTTGGCAGTACTGAGTGATTCCTTGATTACGCCGACTACTTCCTGGCCTTTTTCGGCGATCTCGTGACCTTTTTCATTAATCATTGGGCCTTTTTCTCTAACCAGTTCGGTAACCTCAGCCAGTTTGGCACGTGCTTTTGCACCTTGCTGCGGGGCGACCAGAACAGCTACACCTGCACCTACCAGCGCACCTGTTACTGCACCGATAGCTAACGTTTTTGTTGTCTCTGTATTCATGTTCATTACTCCCTTCGTAGTGAAGTGCTTGTTTATTATTACCCACATTCATGAAATTATCCCAGCTGATAGCAGTAATCGGGTCGATTATTTTTATCTATTGGATATAGATCATACGGATAACTATCCTATATTCCCGACGTGCTATCATCGTGGATCATAGCAGATAGCAGTTATTGCCGGTGATAATAAAGCCCTGCCTGAATCAGCAGGGCTTGTTGCCTTATTTACAAATCTGCCTCTAGAGCAGAATCTTATTTACTCAGTGTACCTACATTGACGATACTTGGCGCCTGATCTGCACGGGAATGCATAAAGTCCGGAGCCGGCTTCAGAATCGGTGCCTGACCATAGGCTTTTGGTTGCTGCACATATTCGAAGTCACCTGTGCCATCCATTGCAGGACCGCTTGCCCAGCGTCCGGCTGCACTTTCTTCGCCCTGGGAGAAGTTCATGAATTGGTGAACCACTTCACGTTTCTCCAGTTCTGGAGGGAAGGAAGCCGGTGTGATCGGACCTTGCTTGGCTTCGATTTCGGCAATTGCTGCGAGCCACTGATTCTGGTGCATCGTATCGCGGGCAATCATAAAGGACAGCATATCGCGGATACCCGGATCAGTCGTTTGTTCATACAGGCGGATAACCTGCAGACGTCCCTGGGATTCAGCATTCAGGTTGGCACGGAAATCAGCCAGCAAATCGCCACTTGCGACGATATAACGGGAATTCCAAGGATAGCCTACGCTGTCGGATGGCAGTGCGCCCAGACTGGATACAATCGCATGCTGCGGGTTCATGCCGCCCAGTACTGCGCCAATCGCAGGGTCTTTGGCCATTTGCTCCACTTGATCCAGTGGGGCATCGTCGAGCAGTTGTGCAATCATGGTTGCCAGCATTTCCACGTGACCGATCTCTTCGGTACCGATATCAAGCAGCATATCTTTGTACTTGCTCTCTGCACGGGAATTCCATCCCTGGAACAGGTACTGCATCATAACGGACATTTCGCCATATTGTCCGCCGAGTACTTCCTGCAGTTTTTTCGCATAAATCGGATCCGGCTTGTCTGGCTTAGCTGTATACTGTAACTCTTTAATGTGAAAGAACATAATGTAACGCCTCCTTTAATGTGTGAGAAAACTAGACTGGGATACATAGGGATTCGTAATTTCTGTACATATTCACTTCAAGTTAAGTAGTCTCACTTTGCATATGACTCATCCAGTAAATAATGCAGATGAATCTACTACTCTATAGCAGCAGAACCATATGAAAAGTGTCCCGAAGAATACGATGGCCATCGCAAACAACTATTAACCAATTCAGATTGGATATAACCTTTTTCCTCCTAATAAAATGACAAAATTGTTATTTATCTAGCATTAATAATACCATTTTCTATCCATTAATTGGTAAATAAAAACAGATCAGGGTATGTTAACTTCACATATCCCTGATCTGCCACATGGTAAGGCAATCCTATACTGATAAATATATTTAAATGAAATTTTAATGAATATGAATCTGTCTACTGGAAATCGCTGCCGATTTTCTGCTTCAGATACATACGGTAAATGTGTACGATCGTAATTTTGACCGCCATGTAGATCGGAATAACAAGCAGCATGCCGAGAATACCACCCATATCTCCACCGACCAGCAGGAGAACAATGATTGTAAATGGATGAATATCGAGCTGATTACCAAAGATAATCGGCTCCAGCAGATTGTTCTGAATCAACTGGGCGACAATAACGATCACAATCGACCAGATCCCCATCATCGGCGATTCAATAAATCCGACAATCGCTACCGGTACCGCTGACAGAATCGCCCCGATATAAGGAATGAAATTCAGGAAGAAAGCCAGGAACACGAGCAGCAGGGAATAAGGCAGATCGATAATCAAAAATCCGATATACAGCAGTACGCACAGTGCGAAGTTAACAATAACGCGTCCGGCGATAAAGCTGCTGAGTGAATCGTCAATCTCTCCAAGCATTAGCTTGCCATCTTCACGGAACTTCTGCGGAAATAACAGTACCAGACGCTCGGACAACTTTTTGTCGTCTTTGAGCAGGTAGTACAGCATAATCGGAACCGTAGCAATAACCAGCACGATATTGGATACAAAAGAAAACATGCTGGAAATATGATCCGACAGCCAGGTAAAGACGGTGTTCAGATATTCGGTCAGACGTGACAGCATATCCGTGTTGCCGCCCTGGTTAGGCAGATACTGCTGAATAAATGAATTGTGCTGCAGCGCATCGATCTGCTTCACAATACTGTTAGTGAATTCAGGTGTATTCTGTACAAAGCTGGTCACCTGATCACGCAGCGTCGGCCAGCCGATCATGGAGAAAATAACCAATGCCAGAATAATGACCACATAGATCATCAGGATAGACATGGACCGCTTGACCTTGCGTTTGCGTTCCAGCCAGTTAACCAATGGACGCAGTGGATAGTAGATAAAAGCAGTAATTAACAGAGGTACAATGGTGAGGCTAATCAAAGAGCGGATAGGAACAAAGATAAAATCAACCAGTGTTCCGAGATAGATGATCAGCAGTACGAGCGCGATGCCCGCGCCAATACGAAAAAAGCGGTTTTGTATCATAGGCAGGTTTCCTCCCGGAGAATAGTCTGACTCTAAGCTGCTTAGTTGCTTATATGTATGGCAGTCCAAGTAACTTAGCTATTAAAAGAGCTGATAACTGTATATAAACGCTATTATAGCCTACTCAATCGTTATGCTTCATTTTTCATACAGTTGGGACAAGCAAGTTAGCAAAAGCTACAAACGGATAACTTTTACAATAAATATTTGGAAGCGGATTCTTATAGCGATATAATGGGAGCTAGGTGTTCCGGTTCGGATAGATATACGGCGATGAATCCGCTGATCTGCCCGAGTGACAAGGCACATGATACATACCATGAGGAGGCTGTAACCGATGACGATGAATTACCGCAGACTGGGTGGAAGTGGGCTAAAAGTAAGTGAGATCAGCTTGGGAAGCTGGCTGACGTATGGAGGATATGTGGAACGGGAGAATGCTGTAAATTCGATACGTGCCGCATATGATCTGGGCATTAATTTCTTCGATACAGCCAATGTCTATGAACGTGGAGAAGCCGAGAAGGTAGTTGGCGAGACCCTGAAATCGTATCCGCGTGAATCGTATGTACTGGCAACCAAGGTATTCGGCAATATGGGCGACGGCCCCAATGATAAAGGATTATCCCGCAAGCATATTATGGAACAATGCCATGCCAGCCTGAAGCGGCTGGGGCATGATTATATCGATCTGTATTACTGCCACCGCTTCTCTCCGGAGACACCAATCGAAGAGACACTACGTGCACTGGACGATCTGGTGCGCCAGGGCAAGATTCTGTATGTCGGTGTCAGCCAGTGGACAGCTGCCCAGATGCAGGCGGCTGTCGGTGTAGCCGACCGTTACCTGCTGGATCGGATCGTCGTGAATCAGCCGATCTACAATATGTTCGAACGTTATATCGAAGAAGAAGTCATTCCGCTTGGAGAAAAATACGGCATCGGTCAGGTCGTGTATTCGCCGCTGGCACAGGGTCTGCTGACTGGTAAATACACCTCAGGTGGTCAGATCCCTTCCGATAGCCGCGCCGCCAAACTCGGTTGGGACGAGAAAAAGCTGGATGAACAGCGTCTGGGTCAGGTACAGCAACTGCAAAGTATCGCAGACGAAGCCGGATTATCGCTGACCCATCTGGCGCTGGCATGGATTCTTCGTCAGGACAACGTCTCCAGCGCCCTGGTCGGCGCGAGCCGTCCGGAACAGATTCAGCAGAATGCGGGAGCCGCAGGTGTGAAATTGAGTGAAGATGTACTGACAGCAATTGAAGATGTGTTGAAGAAGTAAAAAGGTAGGCAAAAGCCCTTCTGTAATATATAGATACAGAAGGGCTTTATGTCTTTGCAGAGAATGCAGATGAGCTCTGAAAAGAGCAGAAGGAGAATACATAGTGCCGAGACTACAGTTTAAACATCTTGTTCGAGAACCATTGGAAGAAGAAATGCCGGAGCATAGTGTATGAAAGATCAACAAGATCATTGTAAAAGGAGGCGGAATGTTGGATAAAACAAATGTAATGGTTGAATTTATTATTACTGGAGAGCAACTCGATTTAAATAAATTAACAAATGTAATCGGAATATCTCCTTCAGAAAGTTGGCTTAAAGGAGATCCAATTCCTGATAAGAAAACTGCCAGACCTGATTCATGTTGGATATTATCTACAGGGTATGAAGAATCTCTTGATATTAACGATCAGTTATATAAGATGATGAGTCGAATAAGCAGTAAGATTGATATTCTGAATGACCTTAAACAAGAGGATAGCTTAAAATTTGTTGTTGCTATTGTTATTAATGTTGAAGAAGATATAAAGCCAGCAATGCACTTTGAAAAGCAATTTATTGAATTCGCTTATAATCTTAAGACCGAGTTTTATATTGAGCTCTATAATTACAGTTAACTATTTATTAAAAAGGATGATTACATTGGACATTGTTTTTAAATCTTCCTCTTACGGTATGATTAAATATAATGAAATACACGAGGATCTTTCTATGATTTTGAGTTTGTTTTTAGTAGGAAACTCGAGCGTACTTTTTTCCTTTTATGAAAGAAACCTGCACCTTTATAATGTGACTACACAAGATTTCATCTTGAACAGATGTGTGTTTGTAAATTCTGAATGGGTTCTACCCTGGGCAGAAACGATACCTCATTGGGATGAGTTGAATACACCGCCAAAAATCATTTGGTTTTCAGTGACAAAAAAAGAAGATATCCTTCAAGCTATCAAAATTGATCATCTGTTTAGATGTGTAGTCATTGAGCAAGGAAAAGATTTTCAGCAGCATTCAAATGTTCTTTTTCATGAGGAATATTATTCTACAGGGGATGAAGACTATGACTATTATTTAGGATTTACAAATAAGCATGATTTCCTGAATAAGACGCTTCCTAAAATCAAAGAGAATTTCAACGTCTCTATAAGTTAGTTGAATATCTAAATAAAAGGAGGAAATACTTAATATGAACCACAAATTGCCTGAGAGTAAAGATGATTTCGCTAGTATAACCGTGTTACAACAATTGGAATTCGTCCAGATCACTGCGCTTATTCCCGACCTTTTAATCTGGATTCAAGATGGTAATTGGCCTATCTACCAATCGATCAAGGAGTTATTGTTGCCTCAACAGGAAAATCTGATTGAACCGTTAAAAGAAATATTGAATTCGAACGACTCATCTTGGAAATACTTTTTATTAAATGACTTTATTCCCTTTCTAAGAACAGAAGTTATACAGAAACTTATCGAGGAATTGAGTATGCTTAGTAATCATCCCACTTTTGCAGATCAAAGCGAGGAGGTTGATTTGCTGGCACAAAAAATTCTGGAATCTGCTAACAAATAAAGCTAATGACCAGGCTTGATGCAATGAAAGGAGTCTCTAAAAATAGATTAAAATGAAAGCCTACATAAATTAGAAATTTCCTGAAACATTGAGGAGAGCAATACGAATAGTCAAATATTGAAAAGTATAATCAAAGAAAAGTATGGGAGGATAATCAGTTAGAAGGATATCAATCTCAAATAACAATTATTCAGTTTTGAGGCTTATAAGGCAATATCTACATCATTGTTCGATGAATAAAAGAGTGGGGTGATCGCTTGACTAAGAAAATAACTCTAATCATTAATGACTGGAATCCTATTGAGATTTATCCTTTGCTTGATATTGAGTATGATAGTGAAGTGAAGCAGATATATGAACTATTAACTCTTAACGATACTAAATCTGAGTTGGCTGAAAAGATATATCAGGTATTCGAAAAAAAATTTGGGAAACTATTTCAAAATACACTTATTGAGTGTGAAGTTATAGCAGAAAAGATACTAAACGCATTAAATAATTGATGATAAAGACTTTGAGGACTATAATCCTCAAGGCTTTTTTTTACGCGTACCCAGTGTAAGGTAAATCGTTAACATGATCTAAAAATATGTAAGAACGTGAATATTTCCAAAGTTAGGAGGGAACTCAATGTCATTATCTGATTATTTAAGAAAAAATAAATTGGAATGTAAAAATTGTAATCAAGAACTTAGTGTTGTTGGTTTTGGAAGTGGCCTAGATAAACTTAAATGTTTTCACTGTGATATATATTACGAATATATGATACAAACTAAAATTTTAGTTCAAGATCCAAGGTATACTGAGCTGGTTGAAAAATGGGATACTGGCAGTGGGGAGTGGCCAGGTATACCTAGTAGTGAAATATATAGCCCATGGTATTTAAAGAAAATAGTAAGGATGATTAATAAAAGAATGTAAATGGTATTATCTTCAAATCATAAATGATTTAGAACAAGAGAGAAAAAGGAATGAGACCTAAGAGTTTGGCCCATTCCTTTTTTCATTAAATTAAGTTGTATAAAGCAAACTTGCTACAATCCTAACTCGTCACACTCATCTCAAAGATGCAGCAGTCTCTGCGCATGCTGATACAGTTCAGCATACTTTGCCACGATATCCTTTTCCGCATTTCCTCGGAACCGCTCAAACAAATTCGTACACTTTAGCAGCAGCAGATTGTAATTCCATCGTTGTGCCTGCTCCATACACTCCAGCAAATACCCAAATCCCTGATCATATTGTCCACGCTCCAGATAATACAATGCCAGTTCATATAGCAGCCGGGCATAGCGCTCTAAGTTCAGCTGCAGTGTATACAGCTCATCATCCAGTGTCTGTGCTTCCAGATCGTCGATTTCGTGCTTGAACTTTGGCAGCACGGTACTCAGGTCCAGTCGGTGCCGGTTGGCTGCAGTGACCACATTTAATAGAAATACGAGCAGTTCCTCCGGCCGCTGTTCTACATACTCCACATATTCCTCTAGCACATCCGGCTCACCCGCATACAGTCTCGCCGCGTAGCTGTTGGCACGAGCCCATTCTTCAAACCGGTTTTTCCATAATAACGTATCATCGTCCTCTTCCTGTACCCAGTCTAGTTCGGTGGTCAGCTTGAGGTAATGAGCGACCTGTTCATAATCCTTGTATTCCTCATTCGCATGAGCACGCAGCAGATACGCATACGCTATGTAAAAGAACCATGGTTTTTGCGGCTGGCGATCAGTCGGCAGCTCTCCAGCCTGTTTGCGATCGTACAGAAGTCTGGCTTTATCCAGCAGAATCTCGGCGATCTTTTCGACTTTTTTCCAATTGCGCAGCGAGCGATACGTGTTCGCCAGATCGGTATAGGCATCCAGCTGCTCTACTTCATTCAATCGCTCCACAAATGGCTCGAACCGGATGGCCAGCTGATAGTTCTGTTCCTGGTCATCTCCCTGCCTCGCCATGAACAGCCGGTAATGGCAGATCGCCAGTCTTTCGGAATGCTGCTTGTTCTCGCTCTCTGCTACGCTTTCATACAGCATGCTGGCGGCTTCCTTTTTATCTTCCCGGAAAAAGTCTTCTGCCGTCTCGAACAGAAATCCAGGATACTGGGACTTGCCTGCGAGCATATGTACAATCTTCTGAATGCAATCCAGTTTGTCCAGCTCGACACAGCGATACAGAAACGGCTTGATCCGCCGCCAGTCCGGTGTCGCATCGTTCAGATACTCATTGATGTACTGGTCGTACAGCGCGCCCTTCTCCAGCTCCAGAATCTCGGTGATTTTGTCGAGCTGCTCGATACTGAGCACCCGGTTACCGTTGAGGATGGAGCTGATAATACCTACATTGATATTGTGTTGCTTGGCAAAACGGCTCATGGAAATCTCTTCTTGCTGGATACGCTGTTCCAGTCTGTCACGAATGAGTAGTGGATGGTCCAAAGGGCACACCTCCTTTATGAAATTAAGCAGATTGCTTGTGCGATGCGCAGATGGTTATGAACCACATGGTTATGAGGTCTACAAGAACGATGCTTTGTCTATACAAATATACAAAAGATTACAGGTTGTAAGGTTTTAAATAAAATATAGCGGATACAGACAGGGGGAGCAATCCATTTTACAGCGGATAACCAAAATTTATAACGAACATGGATATTACAGAACAGCGAAGAAATGCCGAAAAGCATGCCTTTCAGATGCATGCAGCCTATTCTGTAGAGCAAGGTATGCAGCATATAACAAAAGAACACGATACCCTGAACATGTCGATCGTTGTCCACGAATGACTTATCCTACATTATACGACAGGATAAAAGAGCTGTTCACGGACAAAAGAACCGTTTAATACTTAATAGTATGACAAATATTCAAAATTGGTGAGAATGATTCTCGTATTATTCGCAAACCTATTGACCGACATTTGAAATGGATTTATACTTATTCTAAAATCAAATTAAGGGAATGATCCATGTGAAAACTATCAATCTGACGACGCAGCGCAAAGCTGTTTACGAAATCGTCTGCAACGCCGAGGATCACCCGACTGCCGCTGACGTAATGAACCGGTTGGTAGAGCGTGGTCATAATTTCGCTTATGGTACTGTATATAACTCGCTGCGATATCTGTCCGATAACGGGCTGATCCGTGAACTCAAGCTTGGTGAGACCGCCAGCCGTTACGATGGCAAAATGGATGATCACCAGCATATTGTATGTGAATCCTGTGGACGTGTAGATGAAGTCATGACCGATGCACCGCTGCAATGGTACGCTGATGTAGCAGAGGAGACCGGGTACGATGTCCATCATGCACATGTTGTATTTAAAGGAGTGTGTACCGAATGCAAAAACAAATCGAAAAAGTAATTGAGAATGATTATCTTTCTGACTCCACTTCGTCGATGAACTGGGCACCGGACAATAGCACTTATGAAGAGATGGAGACCATGATTCAGGCTTGTCCGGTCACACGCCGTGTCGTCATTATTAGTCCGGCTCCGAGCCGTATTCATGAATTGACTCGGATGCTGTCGGACAGCTGCTTTGATGTTATGGTATTTCATCGCTGGGAAAATAATGGTGCAGGTGCGATCAGTGCCGACCTGTATATTTTTGATATGATTACCGCTGCAGGCAGCAGTGAGATCGAGCTTGCCAAGCTGCGCATAAATGATAATGATTCTCATGTACCATCTATTTTCCTGGTGCGCGAGGAGATGCTGGCTCTCGGAATGAAAGAATGGACCGAAGAAGAACTGCTCGTATGGCCGATGCGTCCGCAGGAAGGGCTGTATCATGTAGAGCGTGTTATTCGTTCCAATGCGAGCCGTCCGGCAGCACCGGCAGCAGATGAAGATGCCCAGCACCGGATCGTATTCAAGGATCTGTGGATCGACCGCAAGAAAATGACTGTTCATCGCGGACAGCAACGTGTAGAGCTGACCAAAACCGAGTATGATCTGCTGCTCATGCTGATCGAAGGCGAAGGCAGCGTATTATCCCGTGAACAATTAATGAGCGAAATCTGGGGTACACAGTTCTTCGGCGGCAGTAATGTCGTAGATGTCCATGTCAAAAGTCTGCGTAAAAAGATCGGCGATAATGCTTCTGCACCACAGTATATTGCGACTGTACGCGGTGTGGGTTATCGCTTGGCTGATTGATTCATTTGACATAATAATAGGCAAATCAAATTTTATTGAGAATATAGGATTATAGATAAGTTGTACATTCATAATATGAACAATCTATTCACGTCTTCTTCATGCAAGGCTCATCCAAGACTCATGCGGAGCTCATGAATGTACCTGGTTGGCGATGTTAGAATAATTCTAAACTTACGGATTTTGAATTAAGTCTAATTACAAGTCTAATTCATTCACTTTCAGATGAATGTACTGTTAGGAATGATAGATGATGTGAAAAGACTTGAGACCGTCCGATTTGAAAGGATGATTCTAACGATGGACAACCGTCTTACTACCAACCAGGGTGCTCCTGTAGGAGATAACCAGAATTCCAGAACAGCAGGACGCAGAGGACCGGCACTGCTGGAGGATTATCACCTTATTGAGAAGATTGCCCATTTTGACCGTGAACGTATTCCCGAGCGTGTTGTGCATGCCCGTGGTGCAGGTGCCCATGGCGTATTCCGCACAGCAAGCAGTATGAAGAAATATACCCGGGCTGCTTTTTTGCAGGAAGAGGGACTTGAGACACCGGTATTTGTACGTTTCTCCACTGTTATTCATGGAGTAGGCTCTCCGGAGACGGCACGCGATCCGCGCGGTTTCGCCGTGAAATTCTACACGCCGGAAGGCAACTATGATATTGTGGGCAACCATCTGCCGGTATTTTTTATCCGTGATGCGATCAAATTCCCGGATATGGTTCATTCCCTCAAGCCGGACCCGCAGACGAATATTCAAAACCCTGGTCGTTACTGGGATTTCATGACCCTGACACCGGAATCTACACATATGATGACCTGGTTGTTCTCGGATCATGGGACACCAGCCAATTACCGTGAAATGGACGGATTCAGCGTCCATGCTTTTAAATGGATCAATGCCGAGGGCAAAGTGACTTACATTAAATACAAATGGGAATCCAGACAGGGTGTCCGCACATTCTCCGCGGATGAAGTGCGCGAACAGCAGGGACGGGATTTCAACCATGCGACACGCGATCTGTTTGACCATATTGAACAAGGGAAATTCCCGGAGTGGGATTTGAAGGTTCAATTTATTCATCCGGAAGATATCGACAGTTATTCCTTTGATCCACTCGACCCTACCAAAGTATGGCCGGAAGAGCAGTTCCCGTTCCATCTGGTCGGCACGATGACACTGAACAAGAATCCGGAGAATTTCTTTGCCGAAGTAGAGCAGTCCGCATTCTCTCCAAGTGCGCTTGTACCGGGTATTGAACCATCCGAGGACAAGCTACTGCAGGGTCGTCTGTTCTCCTATCCGGATACACAGCGTCATCGTCTGGGACCGAACTATTTGCAGATTCCAATCAACTGCCCGTATGCGCCGGTACGCAATCACCAGCGTGACGGTCTGATGAATGTGCATCAGGATAACTCCCGTTATAACTACGAACCGAACAGTTATACCGAGGGACCAGTCGAAGATCCTGCCTACCGCGACAGTGAAGTAGAACTGCAGGGCAAGGTGACTCGTCAGCAAATCGAGAAAACCGATGACTTTACCCAGGCGGGTGAACAATATCGTTCTTATAATGCGCAGCAAAGAGATAATTTACTTCAAAATCTGGTTAATGATTTACAGGGAGTGAAAAAGGATATTCAACTGCGTGCGATCTGTAACTTTATCCGCGCAGATCGTGAATACGGCATGCGTCTCGCTCAGGGACTCGGGGTAGATATCAGCGAATTCATGTCCCAGATGCGCTCCTGATCTATGCATTACCGCTATCCAGCAGCCTGTCTTTTACAGCCTAAAGGGGTATGAATCCCTGTAATCTTACAGGCAGGATGCTTTTATATACAGCCTGTTGAATCGCTCTACACGATGCAGATGATACGGAGCTGTTCAACAAGCTCATATTTTTCACTGTCTGCGGCGCACTCAGCCGGGAAATAACGCAGGATGACGGGCCACCGTACATGCTGCCTGAACCCGTAAGCCGCAGCGGACAAGGCCGCCAGGCCATTATATATACAGTAGAGGGAAGCAATGCTATGAGCAGGATATAGTGTGTGCTTCCTTCTGTCTTATTCTCCTTCCGTAATACCCTGCTGCCTGCCGGGATCTATTCCATCCAGAGAGATACACGTGGAAAGGAAATAATGGTGAAGACCATACTTTGCCGGAATGCTGTAAGCCCAAGAGTACGATTGCAACAGCAAAGGAGAGGTGTATCATGAGGAAATTATGGAGCCTGGGGATATGCGGTATGGTAGTCATGTTTATGGTGATCGGTTTGTGGAATACGGCAGGTTATGTGTCGGCAGAACCTGCATTGACAGGAATTCAGCAGCGCCCTCTGAATCTGCCGGCCAGTTTCCCTGTTCCGGATGATGCGCTGACGGTAACGGCAGTACAGAACAGCAGCGACGAGGAGAAATTCGTCCTGTTTACTTTCCAGACCCGGTTGAGTATGGAGACATTGGCCAAAACCTACAGCGAGTACTTCCGTGAGCATGATATGAAGGATGCGATCGATATGCTGAGCGAGCAGAAAATGGTCATTCAGGGAACCAATGAAGTTTCCCGGCAGAGCTGGATTCTGACAGCTGTACCGGCAGCAGATACGAATGATCGTGTAGAGATGACCGTTGTCTGGACAGACGAGCGCTAAATCGATCAGCAGCTGATAATAAATTATATCGGTGTACAGTAGAGTGGTTTATTAAAGCTGGAACCGAATAGCATATGACGCGGAGACTTGAAGCAAGTAGAGTCTTCGCGTTTTTATAATTTAACGCAGAAAATAAAATGGTTTATATGGAAAAAAATATAAATTAAATTTTATCTATAAAATGCGCTTAACAACATATATTGGAGTTTTTATAAAAGGATAATTCGTTATTTTAATGTAAAAAGAGAAGCCTTAACTGTTAAAAAAGTATAGACTGATTCGTATAATGTGATAATATACAATTAAGTACTGAAATTTGACTTGCTTTTAATGATTACACTACAATGTGTAGTGTGAGGTGGCGTAGATTAAGATGAAAATACAAAATTTCAAAGTAGGTGCTACAGGGATGGATCGCTTTTTTGGTCCGCTGGAAGCACAGGTGATGAATGTACTGTGGGATATGGATCACCCTATGACGATCAGAGAAGTGCAGACTGCACTGAAGCCGGTCAAGCCGCTCAGTTTTAACACGGTGATGACGGTGATGAATCGTCTGGTGGACAAAGGCGCTCTGCTCAAAAAGAGCGAAGGCAGAAGCTTTCATTACATTCCGTCGGAAAGTCGTGCAGAATTCTTGAATCATCAATCCAGGGAATTAACTCATGAATTAATGGAAGAGTTCGGATCACTCGCTGTAAACCACATGGTGGACATACTTGAAGAGGTGGATCCTCAACTTATTCAAGCCTTGGAGGAAAAGATCAAACAATGGAAAAACAACGCGTAGAATGGTGGCATCGTCGTTCCGAAAGACTGCTGAAGACAGGGCTGTTTATTACTTTGTTTACGATAGGTCTGATGGTGATGTACGCGCTGCATGTCTTGTTCGGTTGGAATATTCCGTTTGACCTGCTGCGTATCTGTAATCAGTGGATGAAATCACATGGCTGGTTGTCGGTGAGTCATCTGCTGGAGACACTGGTTCTGTGTACATTTGTGTTATATGTCGGTTACGGACTGGATCAGTGGTATGGTTCATTCCGTGCCATGCAGCATTTCCGTCAGCTGGAGAACCATCGGTTATCTGCTAAGTATAATGAGCGTTACCGTCCGGATGGACGGAACATCTTTATGATTGTCTCCTGTGAACAGCCGCTGGCCTTAACAATTGGTATTATCAATCGCCGTATTGTGCTGTCCGAGGGACTGCTGGCCTTGCTCAATGAAGATGAGCGTCAGGCTGTACTGTATCATGAGCTGTTCCATTATCATCAGCGCGATCCGTTGACGACATTCCTGCTGCGGCAGTCAGCATGTGCGCTTTGGTTTTTACCGGTTGTCCGTACGCTGGCACTGCATTACAAGATCTCGCGCGAGATCCTGGCGGACAATTATGCGATTGAGCATCTGGGTACGCCTGTAGGGATCGGCGGTGCGCTACTCAAACTGGTGAAGCGTTCCCGTTCACGGATGGAGATGCCTGCCCGTATGATCTATTCTTCATTTGCCGATACATCGCTCAACTACCGTATACAACGGATTATCGATCCACAAAGCGGAGTATCGCCCCGGTTGCCATGGTGGTCGATCCTCGTCTCGCTACCTGTGCTGATTCTACTGAGTATTTTGTTACTATGGTCGCTGATTGAGTAATCTGGTCACCGGCAAATGCTGTAAATACAGTGTTTGCCGGTAAAGCGACTTTATTTTATAGCAAAGCACTACATTGTGTAGTGTGAAAATGATCAAGGAGGCGTTCAAATGAATATGACCAAAAGGAATGTAGAAGTGGGGATTCTGATTACGAGAGTATTAACAGGGTTGATTTTCCTGCTGCATGGCCTGTCCAAGTTTCAGGGAGGTATTGGCGGTACAATGGGATTTTTTCAGAGCATGGGATTACCAACATGGCTGGCTCCTGTCGTAGCCGTACTGGAGATTGCCGGTGGAATTGCACTGATCGTAGGCTTGTTCACACGTATTGCCGGAGTCCTCACAGCTTGCATTATCGTGGGTACACTTGTCACTGCGCACAAAGGGGATGCTTTCCTAATGGGAACAGAGTTCAATTATCTGCTGCTGATTACCAGTCTGCAAATGGCGATTAGTGGTAGTGCATTGTTGTCCCTGGATGGCATGTTATGGCGCAAAGAGCGCAGTCAAAATCGTCGGCTGGCCGAAAACTAATTATTAGTAAATTAGAAGCTTATTGCGAGATAAGACAGTTACAATCGAATACAAATACAAGCAAACAAAGGGAGGACACATTCATTGTGTCCTCTTTTTTGATATATATACGTCGTATGACAATGGGCTATAGATATCGTATAGCGGATACAAATAACTAAGTGTCGGAATGGTGCCGAAGATTCAACAAATTTCGATTCGTTTCGATAATCGTCTAAATAATTAACCTCAATTGGGCGATATATACAATATTATGGGTTATTGTCAGTTCTTCATGGTCAAACAGCACGATATATTACTACAGGAAAGAGTGTGAAATACATGAGTAAGAATAAGAGTAAATCCCGGCTGCGTTGGTCGATCCGTAATCAACTGATTGTGGCATTCGCGATTGTATTGCTTGCCCCGAGTTTGGTGATCAGTATCAGTATGTATAATAATGCCAAAACTCAGGTGGCAGGTCAGCTAACTACCAGTGCCAATGAAACGGTGAAAGCAGCGAATGATTTTATCAGCAGCTCGCTGGACGCCAAGTTCCATGATGCAGAAGTATTGTCGGGCTTATTTAACCGCTCCATGATTGATGGTCGTCTAAGTCCGCAAATTGTTCCACGATTAACACAGTATATCAAGCTTCATCCGGAAGCGATCGATGTATTTGTAGGTACGCCTGATGGTCTGATGGTCCGCGGTGTGCCCAAGGAAAATGAGAACGGATATGATCCACGCGAACGCGATTGGTACAAGCAAGCAATTGCTGCACCGGGAACAACCGTAATGACCTCTGTCGTGATCAACTCCAGCAATAAGCCGGTCGTTGTTATCGCACGTACACTGCCGGATAACTCGGGTGTACTGGGAATCTCACTGAATCTGGAAAGTATCGCTAAACAGGTTGATATCCAGGTCGGCCATGAAGGCTATGTTATTGTACTTGATAAAGATCAGAATTACGTAGTCAGCCGCAACGGCAAGCCGGGTGACAAAGCAACCGGTGATTATTTGTCTACGATGTATAGCCAGGATCACGGTGATATCCATTATACTTTTCAAGATCGTCCCAAGCAGATGGTATTCCTGACCAATCCGACCACAGGCTGGAAAATTGCCGGTACTATGTATACAAGTGAAGTGGATACAGCAGTAGCACCTGTTCGTAATCAAGCCATGATTACTGTTATTGTATCTATTCTTGTAGCGGCTGTTATTGTATTCTTCTGTATCCGCATGATTATGAATCCGATTCAGCGTCTGCGTCAGACAACTACATTAATCAGTGCAGGCGATTTGACCGTCGAGATTGATCAAAGTAAAAATGACGAAATCGGTGATCTGGCACGGGACTTTGCCGGTATGGTAAACAGTCTGCGCGAGATGATCGAGAATGTGAAAGATACTACCGATAATGTATCCTCGGCTTCGGAAGAGCTGGCAGCGGGTGCGGAAGAAACCAGCCGTTCGGTAGAGCATGTTACGATGGCAATCCAGGAAGTATCTACTGGCAGCGAACGCCAGGTAACCAGTGTCAACCAGGGAGCCGCGTCTATCGAGCGTATGTCCGAGCGGGTGGCGGAGATTTCGAATCATGTAAATGAAGTCAGCCAAACTCTGCAGGATGCTGCCGAAGCTGCTGTCAAAGGTAATGAGTCTGTCGTTGATGTAGTACAGAAAATCTATGAGATTCAGACGACGGTTGACACACTGAGTGATATTATTACCCAGATGAATAATCAGTCTTCGGAAATTGATAGTATCGTTGACTTGATCCGAAATATTGCCAAACAGACCAATCTACTCGCTCTCAATGCTTCGATCGAGGCGGCACGTGCAGGTGAACATGGCAAAGGGTTTGCTGTAGTCGCCGAGGAAGTCCGCAAACTGGCTTCTGAATCGGGTGATTCCGCTCAGCGTATCAGCGAGCTGATTTCCGGTATGCAGGGTGTAGTTACCCAGTCTCTGGATGTTATGGCACAAGCCAAGCATAACGTCGAAGGCGGTATTGTTGCTGTCGATACGTCCGGCCGTTCCTTCTCCCAAATCAATAGTTCGATCAAAGCGGTCTCCAGCAAAATGGATGATGTATCCGGTGCAACAGATCAGCTGAACAGTGAAGCAGATGCTGTCGTAGCTTCCATTGAAGAAATTGCCAGTATCTCGGATCAGTCGGCGAGCAATACAGAGACAATTTCTGCAGCTGCCCAGGAGCAGCTTGCTTCCATGGAGGAAGTATCGAGTGCAGCAACCGATCTGACACGTCTGGCAGAACAGCTGCAGCAGGTGGTTTCACGCTTCAAGCTGTAAACGATCCTTTTGCCAGCTGGAATATATAGCGAAGTTATTGTGTAACAGCTATATTTCTGCCAAAAGTCAATGAACGGGAACGAATACGCTCCTGCTTAGATCAATCCATTTTCTTATAATGAAATAAAGTAGGTCTGTTTAATCTTGCAGCCGCTGCTCCATATATGTATAGGGGCAGCGGCTTTTTTTGATCGCACAGGAATACTGTTCTTCGCCCAATCCGTGCATTACAATAGAGAATAGATAACTCATACTCGGCGACAAAGAGCGGTCGATACATCCGGTTAGGCCGTATTGACGCTTAGGGTCTCAAGGAGGAACAGAGATGATCACATTCTATCCGGCAAGCGAACGATTTCATTTTGACCGGGAGTGGCTTCGGGGAAGTCACAGCTTTTCCTTTGGTGAATATCAGGACCCTGATAATACGGGATTTGGTGTACTGCGTGTATTCAATGATGATACGATCGCACCAGGATACGGCTTTGGCGCACATCCGCACAGTGATATGGAGATTGTATCGATCGTACTGCAGGGACAGCTTCGCCACGAGGATAATATCGGCAATGTGGCGGTGAGTTCCTTTGGTGGTATCCAGCGCATGTCTGCAGGTACCGGTGTTATTCATACCGAGCATAATGCCTCCAACGAGACGGATTGCAATTTGCTGCAGCTGTGGTTTGAACCGGAAGCGCGTGGACTGGAACCATCCTATATGACCTCCTCTTATAATCCGGCTTCACTCAGCGGACGTCTGCTTCCGGTAGTCAGCCGGCAGGGGGGAGAGCATCAGGCGACCATCCATCAGGATCTGACTATTTATCTGAGCCGTCTTGAAAAAGGACAGCAGATCGAGTTCTTGCAGAAATCCGAGCGGCGCACCTATGTATTCGTCATTCATGGGGCACTGCGTCTCAACCAGGCAGATGTGCTCAGCCGCAGGGATGCAGCCCGGCTGGAGCAGGAAAACCGTCTGCAGCTGGAAGCCGAAGAGGCTGTATTTTTTATGCTGATCGACTTGCCCTGAGGAGGATAACCATGAGAGAGACTGTGATGGTCAAACATGCCGTTACCGGCCGCGAATGGCTCAACAATAACAAGCAACCGCTGGAATATGCATTTACTGATCTGCCAGGAGGACGATATCGGTTCGTATTTCATCAGCCACCGGAAGAGGTGGTTACCGAGATCCTGCGTTTCCAGAAAGAACTGAATCTGTTCCGATTCGAGATTCCGGAAGATGGACCGCAGGTGAAGCACTGGTATTATGTGAGTACCGATGGTGTCCATTATGATACCGATCAACAGGATCTGATTATTGAAGCAGATACAGTAATCCGCTATCTGCCTACGGATTACTGGGCCTGAGCCAAACAAATGCTTTGACTTTCTTCGAACATATGTGCTCTAATTAAATAGATACACTTTAGAGTACTGCAGGGAAGTTTGTTTATTTTATCAAAATATGACCAAATCACCTGCATTTTGTATAGGTGCTGCCTATATCCTGTATCTGGAAGCAGACACCACGTTCCTTTTCGAGATCATATCTGGCGGTTATTGTTACTACTTTAGAATGCTGTTTTCAGCGGCTATCCCTTATTCCTGCATGTAGATGCTGCCGATGTGCGGATAGCCATTTTAGTATAGGTCCGAGCCGGGAAGGAAAGCCGTTATACGGCCCTTTGCGCATCGGAGACAGAATGATTAATCCAGGCAATCAGCTTCATCAATAGACCCGAGCAGCGGTCACAGGAGGCAAGCGTATGAATTTAAAGGATGAACAGGTAATGCATGAGCAGTTTGGTGTTGGACAGGTAGTGGAGAATGATAACGAACGGATTACGGTAATGTTCTCGGAGGAAGTGGGACGCAAATCGTTTATGTTCCCGGACGCTTTTGGCAACCATCTGAAGATGAGCAAATCGGATATACAGGATACACTCTACAAAGCTTATGAAGCCAAGCGCAAGCAGCAGGCGGCAGACAAGCTCCAGCTGGATCAGGATCGTGCGGAAGAAGCTATCCGTGTAGCTGCCGAACAGGAGAAAAACCGCAAACCTGCCCGCAAAAAACCGACGGTACGCAAATAATCGTCCGGATTATATCGTTCATTTATCAACGGCCCATCAGTGATCTGATGAGGCCGTGTTTTATTTTATGATCCTGATTTGCTGTATGTACAAAAGATAAAAATTTAAATATTCTGTACTATTCCAAGAAAATACGGGTAAGGACATATCAGGGAGAAATGCCGGATTGACGGTATATCCTTTTTTCAAAATTAAATGCCAAAGGAGACTTGCCCGTATCATGAGTATATTAAGTGATGACAAATTAAAGGCCAGGCAGGCGATCCTGATCGGAGATTATGGAGAAGACGCACCTTATCATCCGCTGGATCAGGTGGAAAATCATATCCGCGATCTGATGCCGGCCGGATGGGAACTGCATACTTCGGATGATTATGACATGCTGGAGATGGAACGCCTCGAAGCTTATGATCTGTGTATCGTCTATACAGACGCTTTTAATAAAAAGATCAATCCCAGACATGCGGCCGGCATTATTACATACGTAGTGAATGGGGGCGGACTGCTCATACTCCACTGCGGTGTATCGCTGCAGGAAACACGCTACGAGCTCAAGCAGTTGATGGGTGCGCAGTACGGTGGTCATGAAGAATATGGAGCGCTGGAGATGCATATCGCCTCGCCGGGACACCCGATTATGAAAGGTATACATTCCTTTGTCATGGAAGAAGAACCGTATGAATTCACGCTGCTGCCAGGAGCAGAACGGACCATTCTGATGGAATATACGATGAATGGCGATACCTGGCCGGCTGCCTGGTGTTCCCATTATGGTATGGGACGCACCGTGTATTTGATGCCCGGACACCATGCAGCTTCTTTTGATTATCCGGAATACCGGACGATGATTGCACAGAGCATCTGCTGGGTAGCCGGATGTGACGAAGAGGGATAGAAGATTCCTGCCCATTCGCTGTATACCGGATTAGGCATATGGCTACCGAACCGTTATACTAGAGAGAGATGGACCCTGCATGGACATGTTGCCATGCGCCGGTGAGGATTGTAACACCGGAATATGCCAATATGCAGATGAGTAGTTGAGCCTTGACCGTACTTTACTATATGTTCAGGAGGAATAGAGATGAGCGATTTGTTCAAAAGAGCGTTATCCCTGGGACTGGGTGCTACTGTAGTCAGCAAGGAAAAGGTAGAAAAAGCAGTAAATGATCTGGTCAAACGCGGAGAATTGGCCCCATCCGAATCCCGTGCACTGGTAGATCGCCTGATGGACCGTGGTGCGGAAGAACAGAATCAGATGAAAGATTGGGTACGCGGCCAGATCCAAAAAGCACTGACTGAACTGGATATTCCGACCAAGGAAACCGTAGAACAATTACAGCAGCGGATTACTGTTCTGGAAAAGCGTCTGGCTGAGCAGGAACAGCAGCAGCCGCCATTGTTATAAGATGTCTCTGCATATCCGGCACGCCGGAAGGTACAGGGAAATCGCCATGGCGCTGATGCGTCATGGCTTTGGTTATATGGTTGAAGAGATGGGACTTCACCGTATGCTGGCGATTCCGCTGAAGCTGGCACGCCGTGATGTCCACGGCATTCGTACACTGGCAGAACGGATTCGTCTGGTATTGGAAGAACTGGGACCTACTTTTGTCAAACTGGGACAGCTCGCCAGTACCCGCTCCGATCTGCTGCCGGAAAATGTAATTAACGAACTGGTGAAATTGCAGGATCAGGTGCCTCCTTTTCCAGGCGAAGAAGCCCGTCAGATTATCGAATTGGAGCTGGGCACCAGTCTGGACGAGATGCTGGAGAGCTTCCAGGAACAGCCGGTAGCCGCCGCCTCGATCGGACAGGTGCATCTGGGCAAGCTGCATACCGGTGAATTGGTCGCGATCAAAGTGCAGCGTCCCGGTGTATCACGCGTTGTACAGCGTGACCTGGAGATTCTGCAGGATCTGATCTCGCTCGCCAAGCGTCACCTGGAATGGGTGGCTCAATATAATGTAGAAGAAATTATCGAAGAGTTCTCCAAATCCATGCGCGAAGAACTTGATTACAATATTGAAGGCCGGAATATGGAACGGATCGGTCAGAATTTTGAAAAGGACCGCTGGATTCATATTCCGAAAACCTACTGGAATTATACATCTGCCCGTGTGCTGACGATGGAGTTTGTCGATGGTATTCATATGGGCCGGCCGAATGAGATTGTGGAGCAAGGGCTCCAACTGCCCGACGTGGCTCAGCGTCTGGTCGATTCCATGCTGCAGCAGATCTTTATCGACGGATTCTTCCATGCCGATCCTCATCCGGGTAATCTGCTCGCCCTGCGTGACGGACGAATCGCCTATCTGGACTTTGGCATGATGGGCCGATTGAGCAGTGATACCAAAAATGGCATGGCCGGATTCGTAATTGCTCTGCTGCGCAAAAATACGGACAGTATGGTACGGGCAGTTATGCGACTGGGATTTGTTCCTGAGGATATTAATATGTCTGCGCTGCGCAATGAGCTGGAGCGGCTGCGGGAGAAATATTATGATCTGCCTTTTTCCCAGATTGATCTGGGTGAAGCACTGAATGAGATGTTCGCAATTATCCGTCAGTACAAGATTGATATCCCGACCGATCTGGCACTGCTTGGCAAAGCGCTAATTACGCTGGAAGGTGTGATTGAACGACTGGACCCTTCACTCAGTATCCTGAACATGGCCGAGCCGTTCGGTCGTCGTCTACTCAGTGAGCGCTACAGTCCGAGCAAGATTCGTCAGCGGATTACGGACGGAGCCTTTCAGGCAGTCGAGATTCTGACCGATCTACCGCGTCAGGCATCCGAGCTATCACGGGTGATTCGCTCCGGCAAGCTCAAGGTGGAAGTCAGTGTACCGGAACTGGGAGAACTGCTCCACAAAATGGATCAGATCAGTAACCGGCTGGCATTCAGTATCGTATTGCTGGCATTCAGTATTATTATGGTCGGCCTGATCATTGGTTCCTCCCTGCGGGACAACACACCGATTCTGTGGGGACTGCCGGTAGTAGAGATTGGTTTTGCCATAGCGACACTGATGGTGGTCTGGCTGCTGGTCGTTATTTTCAGGTCAGGGCGGTTCTAGCCGAACGATCTGTAGAAGCAGCAAGAGCATTCTGACTGTCAAATGAAGGCTGGGCAAAGTGAGAAGGCGGCAGATCGCTAGCAGTCTATTGCCATTCCGTATGTAATCCAGCCTTTACATGATTACGCTTTGTCCGAACGAGCAGTGAGCAGTTTGCTGCCTTTTCGGACAAGGCGTTTTTATTTTGCAGAAATGATTACGTTTACATATTTATTTATCCGGTAATATAGCAATTAATAGTAGAGAGATTGCTTAAAATTGGTTATAATGAAAATCTATCTCTGCCACGGACCCGGCTACCCTGCGAGAGGGGAGCTATTACAAATCAAACAAGCACTGTGCTTCATCTGGTCAGTATTGTCCGGAATTGTACCTATTCAACCGGATGGTTGTCACATGTCTGAAAGAGGATAATCATGAATTACAAGCAGCAATGGTTTGGTAATATCCGTCCTGATGTACTGGCGGGGATTACTGTAGCCCTGGCCCTTATACCGGAAGCGATTGGCTTCTCGATTATTGCAGGTGTCGACCCGATGGTCGGTCTTTACGCTTCTATTTGTATCGCTATTGTTATTTCGTTTGCAGGGGGGCGTCCGGGTATGATCTCGGCGGCTACCGGAGCGATTGCTGTGCTGGTCGGTACGCTAGTTGCCAAGCATGGTGTGGAATACTTATTTGCCGCAACGATTCTGGCCGGGATTTTCCAGATCATACTCGGCTGGCTCAAAATTGGGCGGTTTATTACCTTTATTCCGCAGTCGGTCATGACGGGGTTCGTTAATGCGCTGGCGATTGTGATCTTCTCGGCACAGTTGCCGCAGTTTGTCGGAGCGAACTGGCTGATGTATGCACTGGTCGCCTTAACACTGGCCATTATCTATATCCTGCCGCTGTTCACCAAGGCAGTACCGGCACCGCTGGTAGCAATTATTATCGTTTCTCTGCTGACCTACTTCCTGCATCTGGATGTACGTACAGTGGGCGATATGGGTGAACTGAGCAATCAGCTGCCATTTTTCCATCTGCCGGTTGTACCGCTGGGCTGGGATCTGTTTATTACGGTACTGCCGTATTCGATCTCGATTGCCTTTGTGGGTCTGCTGGAATCGCTGCTGACAGCAACGATTGTTGATGAGATGACCGAGACACGCAGCAACAAAAATCGCGAAGCCCAAGGTCAGGGACTCGCGAATATTGTAAGTGGATTTTTCGGAGGAATGGCAGGTTGTGCCATGATCGGTCAATCGGTTATTAACGTCAAATCCGGTGGACGCGGCAGATTGTCGACGTTTATCGCTGGAGCTTTTCTGCTCGTTCTGCTCGTGGTACTAGGCACAATCGTACGTGAAGTGCCGATGGCGGCGCTGGTCGGCGTGATGATCATGGTCTCGATCGGTACGTTCAGCTGGAATTCCCTGCTGACGATCCACAAGATTCCACTTGCCGAGGCCGTTATTATGGTCACGGTTGTAGTTATTGTGGTATTGACCGACAATCTGTCGATCGGGGTAGGTGTCGGTGTGGTGATGAGTGCGCTGCGGTTTGGCTGGAGAATGTCACAGCTCCATATTACCGAAGCCGGGGATTCTACGTCTGCTCACCGGGTCTATCAAGTACGCGGCCAAATGTTCTTCGGTACGATGAGCCAGTTCGTGGATCACTTCGTACCGACAGAAGATCCAGAGCAGATTACGATTGATTTTGCCGGGTCTCATATCTGGGACCATTCTGCTGTCATCGGCATCGGCAAGCTCAAGGAAAAGTACGAGCAGCTGGGCAAGCAGGTGCATATTCGTGGTCTGAATGAAGAAAGCCGCCAATTGTACGAAAAACTCGGCAGTTCCGCCGCTTCCGGGCATTGACGCGGCGGGAAATAAACGTTATATTGACGCTATAGCTGTCGTTAGAATGGTCGGGAATCTCAGACTGCAGCCTGTGTCAGGCTGCGGATGATCATAAAGGTGTCTGTCACGAACAGATACAGAAGCATCGGTATCACGCCGGTGCTTCTTTTTACGAGTGCTGCAAGAATAATATTATGAATAAGACAGGTGAAATCATTGACAAACTTTAACTCATTTGGCATTTCGTCAGCAGCGATTGAACTGCTGGCCGTTAACGGAATCACTCAGCCGACCGAAGTTCAGGAAGCTTCTATTCCTGCACTGATGAACGGAGAAGACGCAATTGTACAGGCGAAGACAGGTACTGGTAAGACACTGGCCTTTTTGCTGCCTATTTTTGAAAAGTTAAACCTGAATGTAACCGGCGCACCACAGGCGCTCGTTGTTGCACCTACACGCGAACTGGCTCTGCAGATTGCGACAGAAGCGCGCAAGCTGGCAGATGCTTACGAAGGCGTACGTATTCTTGCTGCCTATGGCGGTCAGGATGTAGAGCGTCAGCTGCGCAAGCTGGAAGGCGGCTGTCATCTGGTCGTTGGTACACCGGGACGACTGCTCGACCATATGGGTCGCGGCACGCTGGATATGACCAAGATCCGTACACTGGTACTGGATGAAGCCGATCAGATGCTGCATATGGGTTTCCTCAAGGAAGTGGAGCAGATCATTATGGCGACATCTCCATCCCGTCAGACCATGCTGTTCTCTGCAACCATGCCAGAGGGTATCCGTCGTCTGTCCGCCCAGTATATGCGCAAACCGCGTGATTTCCGTGTAGGTACCGAAGAAACGGTACCCCTCAAGCTGATTCGTCAGCTGGTTGTGGAATGTACACCGCGCGGCAAGCTGGCTGCACTGCGTGAATATATTGAACGGGAGCGTCCGTATCTGGCCGTTATTTTCTGCCGGACCAAGCGCCGTGCCGCTGCACTGAATGCAGAACTGCAGGAAATGGGCTACGCCTCGGATGAACTGCATGGCGATCTGTCCCAGAACAAGCGGGAGCAGGTTATGAAAGCATTCCGTGATGCCAAGCTGCAGCTGCTCGTTGCTACCGATGTCGCTGCGCGTGGTATCGACGTTGAGGGTATTACCCATGTATTCAACTATGATATCCCGCAGGATGTGGAATATTATATCCACCGTATCGGACGTACAGGCCGTGCCGGGGAAAAAGGCCGTGCGATTACATTCGTAACGCCACATGATCGTCAGGAACTGGAGCAGATCGAGCGCCAGACCGCTCAAAAACTGCCGCGCGAGATTTCCCAGACGTCTGCACAATCCGAAGATTCCGGCGAACTGCTGTCCAATGTTCGTCCCAAAGCCGAGCGTACAGGCGGTCGTACCGGCAAAAACAAACGCAGTGAAAATGGACGCCGTGAAGCACGCGGCAGCTATCGTGATGAGCCATCCGGTCGCTCCGGCGGCAGACGCGGCAGCGGTGGTGGACGTTCATCCGATCGCCCAGCTTCCAGTGCCGGCAGTAGCGCAGGTACAGGTACACGTTCCGGTGGCAAGAACAAGCGCAGTGAGAGTTCAGCTCGTCCGGCCAAAGCTGTCGGCATGAGCGGAGCGATGGCACGCCGTACCGATGAATCCGGTTCTTTCCGTCGTGATTCTTCGAAAACAACCAAAGGTTCCGGTAGCAGTGCCAGCGCAGGCGGTCGTACGCGTGAGTATGGCAAAGCCGGAGGCAAAGGTGGCAGCAGCGCATCTTCCCGCCAAGGAAGCGGATCGTCCTCCCGTCAGGGAAGCAGCCGTTCCAGTCAGTCCAGCCGCAATTCCGACAACAGAGGTCGCGGTGGCAAACGTTAATAATCTTGGATTCTGCCTGCATATTTCTGCAGGATAGTAGACAGATTCGGATTTGAATAAATACCAGGCAGCCCCTTGTCGATATAAGGGGCTGTTTGGATTGCCGGAAAAGAAAATAGACCTATGCAAATCTAGTGATTTGCATATCGTATACGCCGGATAGATCGGTTCAGTAGACAATCGACAAGTCGATTGGGACATATGTCCTTTTCATGAGATAGCCTGCTGTTCTTATAATAGACAAGGCGTAATAGATTGATATTGTTGGAGTAGATTGATGTTGTTGAAATTTGCACTAACGTAAACCAAAGAATTAATCATAATGCGGTTATTATACAGACATACAGGAGGAATTATAACAGCATGAAAGGAATACTATTCGCCCTGCTGGGCGGTGCATGTATTACATTACAGGGAGTAGCCAACAACCGGATTAGCCAGGATATTGGAACTTGGCAGGCAGCGACGATTACGCAGTTGACCGGATTTATCCTGGCAGCGCTGGTTCTGCTGATTGTTCGCGACGGCAGCTGGCAGGGATTCAAGCAGGTCAAACCGCTGTACTTGTTCGGCGGTGCGCTGGCTTCCATTATTATTTATAGTGAAGTCATGGCGATCCAGTATGTAGGAGTGACACTGACTGTATCCGCGCTGCTGATCGCCCAGCTGTGTGTAACATTTCTGATTGATCTAAGAGGCTGGTTCGGTGTCGTGCGGAAGAAGATGACCATGCCCCAATTTATCGGCATCTTAATGATGATCGGCGGCGTAATTATTCTCAAGCTATAAGGTATAAGGTATAAGGTAAAGGAATAGATAACATAATGAGCTGTCCCGCTCATACAAAACACAAGAAAGTATATTGAATAAACAAGGAGTGTACACACATGCTTTTAGGTATTTTGCTGGCTGTGGTAGCCGGCTCTCTGGTCAGTCTGCAGACGGTCTTCAATAATCAGGTGAATGCCCGTGCAGGGTCCTGGGCAACTACAACACTGGTGCTGGGAATGGGATTTATCGCTTCGCTGACAGCCAGTCTGATTTTCGAAGGCAAAGGAACGTTTTCACTTCAGCATATGCAGCTGTGGTATTGGGTTAGCGGTGCGATTGGCGTAGGTGTTGTCTTCTGTCTGGTACAAGGGATTCGCCTGCTGGGTCCGACCTTTTCCACATCGATCGTATTGATTGCCCAGCTGGCAACAGCGCTGCTGTTCGATTCGGCAGGATGGCTTGGACTGGAACAGATTCCACTGACTCCCGGCAAAATTATCGGAGTACTGGTTGTGGTAGCCGGTATTCTCGTCTTTAAATTTGGCGGCAGACGCAAAACAGTCGTGGAAGAATCGGCCAATCCATCCGTTTAACCAATCAAGGCAGTCCATTCATTACTTATAGAACAAACTCTATTTGTAGCACCTACTATAATTAAAGTATCCCGATAGGAAAGCATGATTCATCATGTTTTTATCCTCTGGTAAAAGTCTCTCGATCCACTTCGGTGTCGGGAGGCTTTTGTATTCGTACAGGGAGAGGATTTCCCTAAGAATGATCTATTGATTGCTTGCAGAAGAGCAGGCCTATCACGATGGGCTGATTCATTTGGAGGCAAATGAAGTGAAAAGAGATTATGAAGTTGCACAAGACAATGCTAAGCTTAACCATAGATATCATCTGAAATAGACAGGAGAACTGCGAATGAGTATAGAGCATATGGAGAAAATGGAAACCCTGCTGCCGGAATGGCTGGAGACGAGCCGACTGCGTACGGGACAGGGAGAGGTGGCTTCGTATATTCCTGAGCTGGCCAAGGCTGCTCGCGATACGCTGGGGGTATTCGTGGCTGATTCCCAGGGCAAGACGATTGCCGCGGGAGATTATGGAATCCCGTTTACCATGCAGAGTATTTCCAAAGTATTTACTTTGATTCTGGCCCTGATGGATCATGGGGAGGAAGCAGTCTTTTATAATGTAGGCAAAGAGCCGACCGGAGATGATTTTAACTCCATGATCAAGCTGGAGCTGGTGGAGCCGGGTATCCCGTTCAATCCACTGATCAATGCTGGAGCCATCACGGTATCTTCGCTGATTGCCGGTGACAGTCCGGAAGATAAATCCCAGCGTATTCTGGAATTTTTCCGTAAGCTCGCCGGTAATGACGGACTGGATTACAATATGGATGTCTACCATTCAGAGCTGGAGACGGGTGACCTCAATCGTTCGCTGGCTTATTTCCTTAAGCAGAATGGCGTGCTCAAAGATCCGGTAGAGGATGTGCTGTCTGTCTATTTCAAGCACTGCTCAATCGAAGTCAACTGTGCAGACCTGTCACGTATGGCGCTGGTACTTGCTTTTGACGGGGTAGACCCGTGCAATGGAGAGAAGCTGATTCCGCGCCGTTATGTGCAGATCGCCAAGACATTTATGGTGACTTGCGGTATGTATAATGCTTCCGGCGAATTCGCCATCGATGTAGGTATTCCGGCAAAAAGTGGCGTGTCCGGTGGTATTCTGGCTCTGGTACCCGGACAATATGGCATTGGCGTCGTAGGCCCTTCGCTGAACAGTAAAGGCAATAGCACCGCAGGTGTTCATCTGCTGGAGCGATTATCGAAAGAATTCAGCTGGAGCCTGTTCTAAGCAAGCAGTCCTATTCCGTCTGCGAACGGTATCTGCACAGAACCAACTCGCTACCCCTGTAGTTGGTTCTGTCAGGTCCATGCAGAACCTGCATCTTCATCCTATAGATAAAGCCGATTGTAAAAACCAATCAATATATCAATCCCAAAAGCATCGACATACAGCAAAATCAGCGCTATGGATATGAAAATCACCTATATCTTTATGAAAAGATACAATTCGTCCAATATAGACCAAAATAAATATAACGCTGGAGGCACATATGAGAAAAATAACTGGAGTTCTGATTGCAATGGTATGCTGCATGGCGCTACTTCCACATTCTTCACAAGCAGCAAGTCCGGTCACACTTGATATCAACAACCAATCTGTATCAAGTCATATTCAGCCTATTATTCAGAACAATACTACATATATCCCTATGCGTGCACTGGAACAAATCGATGGACTGCATATCCAGACCTGGTACAATAATACCAAAATCCTGACGATTCAAGATCGGGTGAGTCATAGCACACTAACGCTGCAGGTGAACCAGAAAACGGCTACCCGGAACCAGACGACGCTGACACTTGAACAGCCGGTGATCCTGGTGAATAATAGTCTGCTGGTTCCGATGCGCTTTGTTGCCGAGGCTTTCAGCTGTGATGTAGCATGGAACGCGAGTACACGTACCGTATATGTCGCCAGAGCAAGCTCTACCCAGCACAGTCAGCTTCAAAGTTCCAATCTCACCGAGGCACGAATTGCTGCACTTCATCTACCCATCATCTCTACCTTGCCGGATATCCAGGGTACAGAGAACAGTGTCGGTTCTATCAGTCTGTATTTCCCCAAGAATATGTCAAATGCATTTTTCATTGAAGGTGACGGCGTAATCAGCTATTACCGGATCACGGATAATTCAGCACAGCTTCAATGGCAAGCAGCCGTCAGTAAGAAAGCAACTGCCAATGCCCCTTTTTATATCAAAGGCATCATCAAGGAGAACGGTAAACGCCCGGTTATTCAGACAAACCTTATGTATTACTATTTGTCTACGCATGCAGGTCTCGCACAATATGGAGAAATCAGTACAAGCGGCAAGACCACAATATATGGAGAAAAAGACATGAAAAGTCTGGATGAGCTTTTCCCTATCGAACAGGAAACCAAATAAGTATAACCACGCTTCGATCTCCTACTTTATATTCCGCAAATGATGAGAATCTGCAGCACATGATATCTTTATCCATCTAAGCTAATTAAAGCAGCAAACGAACCTTACTACGTTCTATATCGCATCATCCCATATGGAATATTTCACTTCCACCGCCAAATTCCCTGAATTTCATGAGAATTTAGGCGGCTTTTTTTTGATATCGGTTGACAAGTGATAATGATTATCAGTATCTTTAAATAGATGAAATTATCATGAAGAATCTATACTTTTTCACAATCTAGCAGACAATCCACCATTTTTTATAATATAAAATCCATTACTGATGCAGAAAGAGGCTTGCTTATGACTCGCAGTACGTTTGTGAAAGGCCGGCAGACCTCGCCGAAAGAAGAAATCTGGTCGCGTCCTTATGCAGCGCTGCTGATTATCATTGGCGGGCTTGTGCTTTTATTGGCCGGACTGGCATTTTCAGTGGCAAAAGGCAGCAGACAGATTCCGCTGGATGTGGTCTGGCAGGCTATTGTAGCTTTTAACCCGGCCAATCAGGATCACCAGGTGATCTGGGAGCTTCGGCTTCCGCGGGCGATCGCTGGCGCACTGGTTGGTGCTGCTTTTGCAGTGGCCGGTGCGTTGATGCAGGGGATGACTCGCAATCCGCTGGCAGATCCGGGACTGCTCGGAGTCAATGCCGGTGCAGGCTTTATGCTGGCGCTGTGCTTTGCCTTTTTCCCGGGGATGAGCTTTAATCAGCTCATCATGTTTTCCTTTATCGGTGCTGCTGTCAGCGTAGTAATCGTCTACGGAATCGGTTCAATCGCCAAAGGCGGTCTGACACCGGTACGGCTCGCACTGGCCGGCTCTGCCGTAGCGGCGATGCTGGTTGCATTATCCGAAGGAATTGCACTGTATTTTCGGATATCGCAAGATCTGGCATTCTGGTATGCAGGCGGTGTGGCAGGAGTAACCTGGTCTCAGGTTGATATTTTGTGGCCATGGATCGCTGGTGCACTCATTGGGGCATTGTTGTTGTCCCGATCGATAACGATTCTCAGTCTGGGAGACGATGTTGCCTCTGGACTGGGACAGCGAACCGGTCTGGTACGTCTCGGTGCGGTACTGGTTGTCATGGTGCTTGCAGGCGCTTCGGTCTCCACCGTGGGCGCGATTGGATTCATCGGTCTGATGATTCCTCATGCAGCCCGTGCACTGGTCGGTGTTGATTACAAATGGGTTATTCCAACCTCTGCTATTCTGGGAGCGCTGCTGCTTGTTTTCGCCGATACTTTCGGACGGTTGCTGAATCCGCCGACCGAACAACCGGTGAGTGCGCTGATTGCCCTGATCGGGGTTCCTTACTTCTTCTATGTCATTCGGAAGAAAGTGGGGGATAACTTTTGAGTCCAGTTATTTTTAATCGTAAACGTACGGTGCGAACGACGATTACAATCGTTGCACTGCTCATTATTGCTTTTATTGTATTGCTACTCAGCATGAATACAGGTTTTACCAAAATGTCACCCACGGAAGTACTGCGTACGTTGTTTGGTGGTGGTACGCCGCGGGAGAATCTGATTCTGTTTGAATTCCGACTGCCACGTATTGTGATTGCACTGCTTGTTGGCACAGGGTTGGCGATTGCCGGTGCGATTCTGCAGGGGGTGTCCCGCAATGCACTGGCCGATCCCGGTATACTCGGCATTAACTCCGGTGCGGGACTGGCTGTCGTACTGTTCGTAGTTACGAATCCGATGCGTGAATCCGCATCGCCAATGTTTATGCCTTTGCTGGCACTGGTAGGCGGCTTTGCGGCTGCAGCGATTATTTATCTGATGGCTTACAAAAAGGATAAAGGCATCTCGTCTTCACGACTCGTCTTGTCCGGTATCGCGCTGGCGGCGGGGATCAATGCACTGATGATTGTGCTTACCCTGCAGATGGACCCGAATGAGTTTAACTTTATCGCGACCTGGCAGGCGGGCAGTATCTGGGGCAGCAGCTGGAAGTTCGTGATTGCACTGCTTCCATGGATTATCGTCCTGCTGCCGGCAGCTTTGTGGAAAGCAAGACAACTAAATGTATTTTCACTGGGCGACGATACAGCGACAGGGCTGGGCTCTTATCTGAACAAGCAGCGTCTGCTGCTGTTGATTATCGCGGTAGCACTGAGCGCTTCGTGTGTGGCAGTGAGTGGCGGGATCGGATTCATTGGCTTGCTGGGTCCGCATATTGCCCGTCGTCTGGTTGGTCCGCGATATGAACATGTGATTCCGGTATCGGCATTGATCGGCGCAGTATTGCTGCTGATCGCGGATATGGTCGGCCGGACACTGATGGAGAATGCCGAGATCCCGGCAGGCGTTATGGTTGCAATTATCGGTGGCCCTTATTTCCTTTATCTGCTGGCCCGTTCGAGAGCCTGAAATACGGTTCAAGCGAATTACGTCTTTTTTTGGAGAGTAAAAATCCATTGGATATATACCTCTGTCGTTGATAGCCGTCAATAAATGAATGATTATGCAATTCGTAAATGATGTCTGCCAGACAGAGTCATTGGCAGCAGCAATACGATTGCCGGGATTTGCCACTATTATATAAAGCAGCGCAGAATACGAATCTGCAGCTGACTGAAAGGGATGGATGAACTATGGTGCGTTTGATGACGTCGAAGCTGGACATTGCCTATGAGGACCGTCTGATTGTTGAGGATTTGAATATCCAGATTCCACAAGGCCAGATTACTGCGCTGGTCGGTGCGAATGGATCGGGGAAATCCACGATCCTGAAGACGATGGCACGTATTATGCAGCCCAAATCCGGTGCCGTGCTGCTCGACGGCAAATCAATCCATAAGCAGTCTACCCGTGAAGTCGCCAAGCAACTCGCTATTCTACCTCAGACGCCAACCGCTCCCGAAGGATTGACAGTAACGGAACTGGTCTCCTACGGCCGCTTCCCATACCAAAAAGGATTTGGCTCGATGAAAGCCGAAGACAAGGAAAAAATCGCCTGGGCGATAGAAGCAACGGGTATGATGGATTTCCATGATCGTCCGATTGACCAGCTCTCCGGTGGTCAGCGCCAGCGTGCATGGATTGCCATGTCCCTGGCACAGGATACGGAGATTCTGTTCCTCGATGAGCCAACGACCTATCTAGATATGGCGCATCAGCTGGAAGTACTGCAGCTACTGGAGAAGCTCAATGCGACATCCGGCCGCAGCATTATTATGGTTGTGCACGATCTGAATCATGCATCCCGTTATGCCCATCATATGATTGCTATCAAAAAGGGCAAAGCGATCGCTGAAGGTACGCCGGTTGAAGTCATGAACTGCGATGTGCTGCGTGATGTATTCGGGATTGAAGCCGATATTGTGGTTGATCCGCGCAGCGGCGTACCACTCTGTCTGCCATATGCGCTGGCAGGTAATGTACATGCCGCGGTTGCTGCCGAGCAGCAGGTACAGGAAGTACGTCAACACAGTCAGCTGCGTACCGCTGCTCAGAACTAATTCCTATATCCTATCTATCTGCAGCATGAAGTTCTTCCTTTCTTCATAACAAGAACACTCGAAAGCCGCCTCTACCGGAATCAGCCGGAGAAGCGGCTTTTTGTTATATATGAGACTATCGGGATATCGCTATAGTCATACATTCCTAGCGTCTTGCATTGAAATGCCTCTTGCCAAAAGTTAGTTACCAACAACCATTAATTACATTTACTTACAGCACATTCTACGAATAGGGTCAATATATCCCCTCACGAATAAAATGTGAAAAATTGAACAAAGTATGAACATTACCAAAACCTATTGTAATGTGATAAAAATCACAATATAATAAGACTACAAGGTGAAATGATTCACAAGCGGAAAAAATTCGTTGTCCACTTGGACAGATGGCCTGTGAATACATCATCTGATGTTGACCTTATCGTTTGATTTTCAGTTCACTTACTACCATGACATGACAGACACAAGCTTCATCAAATACAGATTTACTCAGGAGGAAACAATCATGAAAGTAGCTGTTATTGGATGTACTCACGCCGGAACTTCCGCTATTGTAAACACTGCTAAATTATACCCGGATGCACAGATTACCGTATACGAACGTAACGACAATATCTCGTTCCTGTCTTGCGGTATTGCACTCTATGTTGGTGGCGTAGTAGAGGATGCACAGGGATTGTTCTACTCTTCGCCACAGCAGCTGGCCGAGCTGGGTGTCACTACCAAGATGCTGCATGAAGTGACCTCCGTAAATACCGATGCCAAGACGCTGACTGCACGTGACCTGACTACAGGTATTGAATTGACTGACACCTATGACAAACTGATCGTGACTACAGGCTCTTGGCCGATCATTCCGAAGTTCGAAGGTATCGAACTGGATAATATCGTATTGTCCAAAAATTTTAACCATTCCAACACGATTATCGAAAAAGCCAAATCCGCCCGTAATATTGTAGTCGTTGGTGCCGGTTATATCGGTGTCGAGCTGGTCGAAGCATTCGAGATGAACGGCAAACAGGTGACCCTGATCGATGCCGAAGATCGCATTCTCAGCAAATACCTGGATCCTGAGTTTACTGCCCGTACCGAAGATCTGCTGACCAGCAAAGGAATCCAGCTGGCACTGGGTGAGAAAGTCGTGAAGTTCAATGGTGAAAATGGCAAAGTAAGCACCGTTGTTACTGATAAAGGCGAACACGCTGCCGATATGGTTATTCTCTGCATCGGCTTCCGTCCGCAAACTGAACTGCTGACCGGTCAGGTCGATATGCTGCCCAATGGTGCCATTATCGTCGACAAATACATGCAGACCAGCAAAAAAGACGTATTTGCCGCTGGTGACAGCTGTGCCGTCTTCTACAACCCGACCCGTCAACATGCCTATATCCCGCTGGCAACCAATGCCGTACGTATGGGTACGCTTGTAGCACGTAACCTGGTGACCCCAACCAATGAATATATGGGTACACAGGGTACATCGGGTATCAAGATTTATGAGCAGAATATTGCCGGTACCGGTATGACCGAGACTTCTGCCCGTCTGGCGGGTCTGGATGTGGAGACTTCCACCTTCCAGGATCACTATCGTCCAGAGTTCATGCCAACCCATGAGACAGTTACTCTAAAAGTAGTATATGAAAAAGACAGCCGTCGTATTCTGGGCGCACAGATTATGTCCGAAGCCGATCTGACCCAGTCGATCAATACCATCTCGGTATGTATCCAGACCGGTATGACCGTAGATCAGTTGGCATTCGTGGACTTCTTCTTCCAGCCGCATTACAACAAACCGTGGAACTACCTGAACAGTGTAGGTCTGCAGGCGCTGGCTCCGGTAGAAGCCAGACAGCCGGTTACGATCTAAGTCTGAAGGAACAGTATTCGGAATCTTCTTTAACTGATTATGTGAAATGCAACACAATCTTTCCCGGGTTATTCCGGCAGTATAGCAGAGCCTGTCAAACAGGGTTTCGAACTTTGAACATCCGGCTGCCAATCGGTATTTTATCGGGATGCAGTAGGTTCTGCTCTCTGCCGTTAACATATATTCATGGTCAAGCGTAACGGTTTATCACAAATGTCTTCCTTCTATTTGCCCGTATGGTTTTTATGCATACGGGCTTTTTTTATGGGTATCGTGACATTTGTTACTTTTTTCACAAAGTATATCCATTAAAATTGAAATATGAGAAATACACATAGAGGAGAGATCATATCATGGCTTATTACAAACCGCAGCAAATTGCTATGAATACGATAGAGACCGGTGTGACCAAAGCACGTTCCAGCTGGACCCAGATGCTGGTACTCGGATTTCTGGCAGGAGCATTTATTGCGATCGGATTTCTGCTGGATATTAGAGTTATTGCCAATACGCCGGAATCCTGGGGCAGTTTTGCCAACTTTATCGGGGCCTCGCTGTTCCCGGTTGGCCTGATACTGGTACTGGTTGCCGGAGGGGAACTGCTGACCGGTAATATGATGGCGGTACCGCTGGCTCGTATGGCCAAACGAATCTCCAGCATGGAGATGGTACGGAACCTGTTTGCGATCACGATCGCCAATCTGATGGGAGCGCTGTTTGTCGCTTATTTCTTCGGGCATATTGTGGGCATGACGGAGACCGGACCTTATTTAACCAAGACGGTAGAGATGGCCGGTCACAAGCTGGAAGGGGATTTCCTGCAAATGTTCCTGTCCGGTATTGGTTGTAACTGGCTCGTCGCTCTGGCCGTCTGGCTGTCTTACAGTGCAGATAGTATCAGTGGCAAAATTCTGGGTATCTGGTTCCCAACGATGGCTTTTGTTGCGATCGGCTTCCAGCACGTTGTTGCCAATATGTTCTTGATTCCGGCTGCGATTTTCGCAGGTTATTATTCCTGGGGACAATATCTGATGAACTTTGTGCCGGTCTGGCTCGGTAATTTGACAGGAGGGGCTCTATTCGTCGCTTGTGCCTATTTTGTAGCCTATGTACACAAGCCGCAGTCTCCGTCTTCAGTGCCTGCAGCAGGAACAGGTCCAGCAGTCGGTGGATATCAGTCATCCAGTGCTACAGCCAGTGCAGGGACGCCTGCAGCGATGGCTTTGCAGCATAGCGATCGGGTGTAAGACAACACTTGCTTCATGTTACCTCGTCAAATCGGTGATTATAATAAATATAAATCGCGGTAAGCATCATCTGAAGAGATGAATGCTTACCGCGATTTTATATTGTTAGATAGAGGTATACTTTCTAGTATTATAAGCTCCAATCAGACTGATCAACTGACTAGATTGATTGAAAAGCCGACCATTGGGTAATAGATACACTACATACGCCATTGAGGCTCAAGAGGTGTAATCATGAAAAATGTAGAAAAATTAGTAGAGCGACAGCAAGAGTTGGAGATGGAATTACAGCAGCTTCGCCTTGAACTGGGTGAATGTCAGCAAGCCAGAGCCGATGCGCAAAAGGTAGCTGAAGATAAATCCAATTTTATTGCCATGCTCAGTCATGAGATCCGGACACCGATGAATGGTATTCTGTCAATGGCTGAACTGTTGTACAAAACCGAACTGGATGAAGAGCAGAACAGCTATGTACAGATTCTGCAGACCAGCAGTAATTCTCTGATGGCTTTGGTAAATAACCTGCTCGATATCGGCAAGATGGAAGCCGGCAAAATGAAACTGAATAAAGATCCGTTTGACGTGATTAATACAATAGAGGATCTGACCTATGCACTCGCTCCCCGTGCTTTTGAAAAAGGAGTCGGTGTGCATCTGAATGTGCATTCGGATATCCCGTTGTTCGTGATTGGCGATGTGCTCAAGGTAAGGCAGATCATTATGAATTTACTGCAAAATGCTATTAAATTTACGAATACGGGGGATATTAAAGTCTCTCTTTTTATGCTGCCACCTATGGTAAAAGGCAAGCTTACTGTGAAAATTGCGATTGAAGATACCGGTATCGGGATGTCGACAGAGCAGCTGAAGCATATTTTCGAAGTATACAGCCAGCTTCACTCCGATCAGGAACATGTCTATGGAGGAACCGGTCTGGGCTTGTCGATCAGCAAGCATCTGGTAGAGCTGATGGGCGGCGAGATCCGGCTAGAAAGCATGCACGGCGTTGGGACAGAAGTCAGTGTTATTCTGGATTTTGAGGAGTATACGGATCTGCCATCGATTCCTTTTCAAGAGGATATTCTGCAGGGAATTCGTATTTTGCTGTTGGACAGCAATGCGGAAAGTGTTGGGATCATCTCTGATATGTTGACCGAATGGGGCGCCAAAGTCACTACTTCTTCCAGTATGGATGAACGCTTTTTTGACGAAATGTACCATCATGCCTATGATCTGACACTTGTGGATCTTACCATGATCGATCGGGAGCGCTGGCTTCAGGATCGGGCGAAGATTCAGAATCAATGCGTATTTCTGCTTGCCCCGCTTGGTGAGAAAGTCGAGGGTGACTTCCGGGATACTTTTGATACGATTATTACCAAGCCTGTCCGCAAAATTCATATTCTCAATAGCATACTGGCGTTGCAGCAAAGCCAGCGTTAGCGTATATACCAGGATGTCTTGTCGATATCCTGCAGCCAAAGCCGGATCCGATTATATTCGGCGATGCACAAAAAGGACTTTTCCTTATGGAAAGGTCCTTTTTGCGTACGCATTTATTCTGCTCTGAATCTGGCGATCGGTCTGCTTGTGAACAGTCTGTCTCCAGTCATACGTGAAGACGGATTAGACTTTGAAGCGCTCAATAGACGATTGCAGTTCAACCGCCAGACTGCTCAGATAGGCGGCAGAGCTGGTTACTTCCTGAACGGATGCCAGCTGCTCCTCGGTAGCTGCAGCGACGCTTTGGGACATGTCTTTGGAGTGGAGAGCGATTTCGGCAGATGTACCAACCGAAGCAAGCACTTCTTCCGAGCTGGCAGACATTTCTTCGGTGACTGCGGACACTTCATGCAGCTGAACCGACAGGTTACGGATGCTTTGCATTACACTGTCAAACACGGAGGAAACTTCGGCGATCGCTTCTTTGCCTTCCTGTGCCTGGGATTGGCTGACTTCGACATTTTGCAGAACATTCTGGGTCTCGGCCTGAATCTCGCTGATCAGTGAAGAGACATTTTGCGAGGACACCTGGGTTTGCACAGCAAGCTTTTTCACTTCAGCTGCGACTACAGCGAACCCTTTGCCTTCTTCGCCGGCACGAGCGGCTTCGATCGCTGCATTCAGGGAGAGCAGGCTGGTCTGATCGGCGATGTTTTTGATAGTGTTGGTAATTTCACCGATACTGGCTGACTTTTTGTTGAGAGATTGTACTACTACAGCGAGAGCGCCAATCGACTGATAGATTTGTTCCATTTGCTGATTGGATTTTTCCAGCTGCTTGTATCCACGGGTTACTTTTTCTTCGGAATCCTGTGACTCGGCAGCCAGCTCTGTTGCGGATTCGGCGATCCGCTGGATACCTGTATTCATTTCTTCCATGGTACGGTTCATCTCAATAGCACCCTGAGCCTGCTTTTCGGTGCCGTCACTAATATCCTGTACCTGGTTGGAGATATGCTCGGTGGCAGTGGCACTCTGTTCTGAACTGGCCAGCAGCTGCTCCGAACTGGCAGCCAGGGTGACCGCATTCCCACTGATTTGCTTCACCAGATCATTTAATGAACTGACCATACTGTCAAAGGATTGGGTCAGCTGACCAGTCTCATCGCGGTACGGATAATTGCCTTTGACCGTAAAATCGCCTTCAGCCGCTTTTTCCATCATCTGCTGCAGGGAACGAATCGGTACGGTGATCATGCGTGTGATGATATAGGAGAGCAGCAGCAGGATAATAGCAGCGGCGACAGCGCATACGATAGTTACAGTCTGGGCGAGCTGGCGAGCCTGCTCATTTTCTTCATTTTTCACTTTGGCTTCTGCTGTAGCGATATCGGCGAGCTGCGTATAATAATCTTCCAGTGTTTTCTTGAGCGGTTCGATTCGCTCTACATACATATTGTAAGCCTGGGCATTTTGATTTTGTGAAGTGAGATTTGTAATTTCGCCGAGTGTGCTGCGGATCTGCTTGCGAGTCTCGGTAATACCTACGAAGATTTGTTTTTCTTCAGCACTGAGAGGAAGCTCGGTATAACGGGTAAGAGAAGCACTGATCGTGGCGAACGTCTCTTCGTAATGCTTCTGCAAAGAGGTGTTGCGTGCAGGATCTTCATTCAGCATGAGCTGCAGTACATCACCCATATATCGGTTAAAGTTGGTCAGAATCTGATTGATGGAACTTACTTTATGGAGACTGTTGGTATACATACTGGCCGAGTTGGCAGCCATATTCTGTACCTGTATATAACCGACAGAACCAATAACAACGAGGAAAGCAAGTGCAGCTATATTGAGGACTAGCAGTTTGGAACGAAATTTGAGGTTACGAAGAATATTCATTGGGTACACTCCTTTGAGCGAGGGAGAATGGGGCAAAACGATAAGCAATGGCAGGGCGGCCAAACGACGTATTAAGCAAATCAAATGGTATGGTGATTCGTTTATATATAAGGAGAAAGAATAAAATGAATACTTGATAATACTATGTATCGGATCACGATATGAATTCGTTTAGATGATTTAATTACCGGAGATGTAATGGGGGATATACTATTTAGCGAGGCGTAGGAACCCATACCTGAAGAAGAGCGGGCGCTATAGTCAATCTGTATGATTACGCACCAAAAAGCAGCCCTCCGGCATCAAGACAGAAGGCTGCTTTTCGAAATAACAAGGAAGATAATTTGCTTTATGTATATCGGATGACAAATGAAATCCGCCATAGCGCGGTTCGGGGGAACGAAACCGTGATATGGCGGATTCCGGGAGTGGTCCATGATATGACAGAGGGTGAGAATGAAGGGGACATCACTCTCGCCAAATGCCGTTACTTATTGTTAAACGGGTCCACAGAACTTGAAACACCCGGCGAATAAATTTTTCGAAAAAATAATAAAAGCCTCTTTAGCCCTTGCAGCCCGGGAACATTCCGGTCGAAATAGCAATCCGGTTCCAGCTATTAATAATGTTGATTGCCATAATGATATCCATGTACTCTTTCTCGCTAAAATGCTTCAGCATACGGTCATGGACATCCTGCGGAACTCCCTTACGGGCTACCTCTGTCACAACTTCGGTCAGATGCAGTACTGCTTTCTCGGCTTCGGTGTAATAGGGAGTTTCTCTCCATACACTGAGCAGCGCGATTCGTTCCTCGGACTCGCCCATTTTGCGCAGATCGCGGGTATGCATATCCAGACAAAAGGCGCAGCCGTTAATTTGGGAAGCGCGAATTTTGATCAGCTCATAAAGGACAGGGTCAAGCTCCTGTTCTTTGATAAAAGTCTCCAATTGCATCATTTGTTTGTAGACGGCAGGGTGAACTTGATAATGATTTATACGGGTTTGCATAGTATTGCCTCCTTGGGGAATATGATTTGGAATGCCATAGACTGTTTTCTCCGTGAAAAGCAGCCTTCATCATATAAGACAAGACAGACAATCGATCTGTGACAAAAGAATGCAATAACCAGGGAAAATGAATTTAATAATTAAAAAAATCCGGGCTTATAATATTCTTCAGATTATTCCCCGGATTTTGTCAGGGTTCGATATCATATAAATATTCTGAATCTGTCCGCTGCTGTCCCACAGCAGGGCGCACAGATAAATGGTACGTCCATCACGCTGCAGTCTTAGCCCGGGTTCTCCATTGATTCGTACCAGTGACCACTCTCCATCCAGAGATCCCTTGCTGGCGATCCCATTGAAAAAGGCTGTGACACGGCTGCGAGTGAAGATTGGACGCAGTGCTGCACGTACTTTGCCGCCTCCATCAGTATACAGTCGTACATCCTCCTGAAGTCTATCCAGCAGAGGCTCCAGACGGCCTTCCCTGGCTGCAGCCAGAAAAGCACGCACAAAGGTCTCGCCCTGCTCACTGGCAATGGTAGAAGAGACGGAAGCTGGCTTCAGGCGGGCATGAATCCGGCTCAGGATTTTGCGGCAGGCCGCTTCGGATTTGTCTACATATTCGGATATTTCGCGATAATCATAACCAAGCGATTCACGAAGAACAAAGATAGCCCGCTCGACCGGAGACAGCTGCTCCAGCAGTACCATCACCGCATAGCTGAGTTCTTCCTGGCGCAGCAGAAGCTGTTCCGCACCGGAATTAGCAGCAGTAGACTGTGATGGATCAGCAGTAGGGAATACAGACGAGGTGCCAGAAGATACAGGCTCGAATGCCGCTTCAGCAGCACCGGAGCGCCGGGGAGAAGCGCTTTGTACCACAGGCTCCGGCAGCCAGGGGCCGGTATAGACTTCACGTTTTTTGCGTGCGGATTGCATTAGGTTGATGCTGCGATTGGTTACGGACCGAATCAGATAGGATTGCATATGATCGATATGTATCATTTCCTCCTGCCGTTGACTCCAATAGGCAAACAGATCATGGACGATATCTTCGGCATCAGTGATAGTTCCAGTCATCCGGTAAGCAACAGCCAACAGCTTGGAGTAATACGTGTTATAGATCTGATCCAACGAATACACGTTATTCGGTTGGGATGAATCCTGCGAAGGAGACTCGGATGTTTTCAAAAGGGAATTAGGTGAATCTTCGCCCTGTGAAGCGGCAGCGAATTGCGATAGAGATGATGCAGTACGGTTAGTGCGTAAGGGATCATACATAAGTCAGGACTCCTTTGTTAAGTGAGAATACTGCAACTGTTAGCAGAGTAAAGCATCAAAGGGATGGCTTGCCTACCAGCACAGAGTACAGCATACTAGGATGGAATGTCCAAAGTGGATAGACGGGTTATGGCTATGCTTGGAAGCATGAATCTATCACCGGCATTTCATACATATACCAGTCATACATCAGGGGTGAACTAGAACTATGCTGTCAGAAAAAGTAATCCATCACTGCAAGCAGCAGGGATGGTGGTTTGATGAGGTTACACAGGAATATACAGACGCGCTGCAGCAGATCGGAGTCGATCCGGAATCCGATTTTGCAAAGTTTTATTTGCATGCGGAAGATGGGCCGACATTTATGGGCAGAGATCATCTGCAGCTGTATCAGATCTGCTGGTTTGTCTTGAACAGTAACAGCTATACGATGAGTATACAGGGAATACACGACAGGTTAAAACTCCCTGAGGACTATATTCCACTGGACAGCTTTGAAGGGGAATACGGTTATTTCTACAATCGCAATACCGGGCAGGTACTGGGTCTTGGATTGGGTGAAGAATGGCAGCGTTTTATGGACGGTATCCTGCAACCGCAGTGGCCGGATTTTAATACGTTTATGGAGTGGTTCTGGGAACTGGAAGACAAGAAGAGTGGGGAAAGAAAGGAAATCTAATTATGCGCTGGCTTAAAACCTACCCGCGTGAAATACAGGTGTTCCTGTTTGCGAGTCTGATCCAGTCCGCAGGCGGGTCACTGATGTGGCCGCTGGTAACTTTGTTTGTGTATCAGGAGCTGGACCGCCCGATGCGGGATGCCGGCTTCGTTGTGCTGCTGCAATCGCTTGGAGGGATTGTCGGGCAGCTGCTCGGCGGAACGCTGTATCACCGTCTGGGTGTCAAAAAACTGATCGTCGGCTCGGTGCTCCTGAACGGACTGCTGCTGTTTATGCTGCCTTTGGTCAGCGATAACTGGCATTTATTTATGGGCACTATGGTACTGATTGGTTTGTTCAATTCCATGTCGATGCCGGCGATTCAGGCTTTTATCGGCTTCCGCTTTGCCGACCGCCGCGGAGAACTGTTTAATATCGTCTATGTAGCCAACAATATCGGGGTCGCTCTCGGCACCGCCCTTTGCGGTATATTGGCGGATATTTCATTTTATTTATCGTTTATCTTAAATGGTGTCAGCTGTGTGCTGTTTGCCGGATTCTTTTATGTATATCTGAACCGTATTGGTGAAGGGACAGAGGCTGGAGCACCTATCGATGAGAACAATCCGGGCCGTCCCAAAGCGGAAAAAGGCGAGAGTACAATCTGGCTGCTCGGGCAGGTGCGGGTGTATCTGTTCATGGGGATCGGTACGTTGTTCCTCTGGCTCGCCAATTCCATCTGGAACACCGGCGTATCCCCCTTTATCGTTAGCTCGGGGATGCTGATCAGCTATTACAGTCTGCTGTGGACGCTAAACGGAGTGCTGATCTTCGTCGGGCAGCCGGTAGTCAATCTGGTACGACGATTGGTGGCACAGACTTCCCAGGCGCAGCTAACGGCGAGTGCGGTCTTTTATCTGCTCGGGTATATGGTTATTCTCGGATTCCATAATTATCCGGCCTTTATCGCAGCGATGATACTGATTACATTTGGCGAGATGCTGATGTCACCGGCGATTCCTTCCTTTGTCTCGGAACGAACCGGAGCCTATGCCCCGTTTTATCTGGGGGTTGCTGGAGGTATCGGAGCGGTTGGCAGGGTCATTGGCCCTTATGTCATGGGAATCTTCTATGACCAGGGCGGACTGATTCCGGTGGGCTGGGTCGCTGTTATAGCTGGTGTATTATCGCTTGTGTTCTATATGGTGCACAGTGTTGCGCAGCGCGGTGTTATGCTGCGTCCGCGTGATCAGGCCTGATCGGATAAAATAAAAAATACTCCCGGGTAGGTAGTTGCATATTTCGCGTGGGGCGGATGCTATAATGAAGCAGAATAGACGCTGTCAGCATTATAACTTTTTTCGAAAAAAGGAGTATGCCGGATGAACATGCAATCTGCTGTTCCATTAACGATTCGTCTGTCCACCATGAAAGATGCCAGAGAGCTGATGATGCTCGACCAGCTCGTCTGGAATGAGCGGAATACGCCTTCGATTCTCTGCTGTTCTTCCCGCAGACAATATCTTCAATCCTCGCCGCCAGGCAGTCAACTGCTGGCTATTCAGCAGAATCAGATATGCGGTTATGTAGGCTTCGGGCATCCTCATCCGCTGGAAATCAGCCGTCATGTCTACGATATTCATATTGCAGTACACCCGCATTATCAGCGGCGAAATATCGGCACACAGCTGATGGATGCCCTGTGCATGCATGCTCATACCCAGCAGGTTCGCAAGCTTACGCTGCGTGTACTGTCCACCAATACAGAAGCCGTCCATTTCTACGACAAATACGGATTCGTCGAGAATGGACGGCTTCAGGAACAGTTTTATATGAATGGACAATATGTGGATGACATCTTTATGACTTACTGGTTATAGGGATGCTGGCCATAGACACTCTGGGTGATGATATCGGTCAGTTCCTCTTTTTGTGCCCGGTATGTATCCGGTGAAAGAGTTCCGTCAATCAGCCGCTGTGTAAGCAACTCGTTCATCTGTGCAACCTGCAGGTCAATAATGGCCTGTGGGTTTTTGTTATTCCGGCGGGCAGTCTCGGCCAGTGTACGGCCTTCATACAGTTCATCATAGACATCCTCATCTGAAGCAGCGCCAAGCGCACCGAGGAAAGGGTCCTGCTGTTCACGGGTTACGGAAGAAGAGGATGTTGTGGCAATCGCCTGCGCATTGGCTTGTTCCCCGAGTAACAGACTGCTGATCGCGATGCCGAGCAGCAGTGTGCTGATCATCGCTTTCCCTTTGCGGATACGGCGATAGGTGTTCGTGCTTTTCATATGGATACCTCACTTTTTTTCATGCTGTCTTGCTAATGTTACCTCCTCATCTTAACCTCCCCGGCTTAAAGGAAACTTAAAAGCATGTAAAGAATACCTAAAACCTGTTTATTCCGAGCAGCAGCAAGATGGATGATGCCGCAAATTAAGAATACTATTCCGAAATAGCTGATTGATGACAGATGATCCTGTTTCAAAGGGCAAGGTAACTATTAAGTAATACATACAAGCAATCTACCAAAAAATTCTAATTATAACTATAATAAAAGGAAGTCAGGCGTCTCTATTCGTTCCCATCCCCAAGCGAAATATCCGTACAGAAGTATCCAACCTTGATGTCACCGATTCTGATGAAATGAAATGGAGGCCATGATATGGAGCGTATGCGCAAATATCAGCTGTTATTCAAACGGCAGGTACAGGAACAGCTTCAGAAAATGCTGGCTCCGGATGCCCGGACACCGGAGAGTGAAGTGTACCGCATGATTCATTCGATTAAAGGTACGGCAGGAACAATCGGTCTGCCTGGATGGTATGCAGAGGCTATTCGTTTGTTGATGGGATTTGAAGAGGAAGGAGAACGCCTTTTTACGAGCAGGCAGCTGGCAGGTATGCTGGAACCATTGATGGAGCTTTCCCGGATGACCGAGCAGGAGCTGGCTGCAGCCAGTCTGCCAGAAGCGATGGAAGAGGATAGTGTATTACAGCGTAATGTAGCTGCTTCAGGCACGGTGCTGGTGCTGGATGATGATATTGGACTGCTGACCCTGCTCAAGGATGAGCTGGAAACACAGGGATTGATGGTACTGGCAACTCCCTATCCGGATAAGGCACTGCGATGGTTCTATGATATGCAGCCTGATTGTCTGGTGCTGGATCTGGTTCTTCCGGATTCGCATGGATTTCGCTTTTTGAATCAGATTCATGAATTGTGTGAACTGCATCTGATTCCGGTGATCATTATTAGTGCTCGCAGTGACAAGGCAACGCGGATGCGCGCTTATGAAGCGGGTGCAGATGAATTTATGGCCAAGCCGCTGGAACTGGATGAATTCTCACTGCGCGTCCGTAAGCTGGTCGCCCGCAAAAGGAGGTTAAACCGACTGCTGATGCTGGATGAGAATACAGGCGCTTATACAATGAACATTCTCAATCAGCAGCTACCCAGGTTTGCCGGGCAGCGGACCGGAGCCAATCTGATTGCCGTTCATTTGCAGGGACTCCGCGGTTATAATGAGCAGATGGGGTATGAAGCCGGAGATCGGCAGCTGCGCCGGTTCTCCGATTATATCCGGATGCAGCTCCGGGTAGAGGATATATGGGTACACGAGCGCTCCGGGCATTTCTATCTGCTGCAGCCGGAGTTTACGCGGGAACAGAGCTTTGCCTTTATGGATAACCTGCTGCATATCAGTGATATGAAAAGTATGCTGGAGGAATCGAAGCTGGAGATAAGATATGCTATTTTACCAGTACAGGGTGATCCCAATGATCCGGGACTTGTCAGCGAAGCACTGACCCGGATCACCCGGATGCTGACTATGACCGAAGAGTACAGTGCTGGTGAGAGTAGTATGACTGAATCATTAATAGCAGCCCAGCCAAGCAGTAGCCAGCTGCCTATACGGCTTGTAATTGTGGATGATGATCCATTAATTCGCAGCATTCTGGAACGTCAGCTGCGCGATATTGGCGGAGATCAGCCGCTTGAGCTGCGGACATATCCGGATGGTCTTGCTTTTATGGATGATCCATGGAACGAAGAGCCGGGGCGTTACCTGCTGATTCTGGATCGGATGATGCCGCGGATGAATGGAATGGAAGTGCTGGCACGGATTCGCTCCATGGCGCATTCCTCTTCGGTCTATACGGTGCTGATGCTGACGAGTATCGATAACGAACATGGAATAGCCGAAGCCATTCGGGTAGGAGCAGATGATTATATGACCAAGCCATTCAGTATAGTGGAGCTCGAAGCACGGGTTCGCCGTCTATTGAACAAGGTATACATGAACAAGTGAAATCTGTGTTGGCATGCCCTATGGATGTGCGCCAGAAATAGGAGCGGTTACCCAAATACCAAAACAGGCAGCAAAAATAGACCGGAGCGAAAGCCCGGTCTATTGGAGTTGATACCGAAAGATAACAGATATTTGAGAGATATTATATCAAAGGACAGCTGTCTAGCGCTTCAGCTTCCATTCCTGCTGCAGCATGCCATAGACGGCATGATCCACATAACCCGATGGCAGCAGTTCGGTCTCGCGTATAATGCCTTCGAGAATAAAGCCCAGACGTTCCGGGACAGCGCGGCTCCGCTTGTTGGCGGTGGCGCAGCGTACTTCGACCCGGTGCAGGTTCAGCTCCAGCAGTGCATAGTCAACCATTACACGCAGCGCGGAGGTCACCAGACCATGTCCCTGATAATTCTCGCCCAGCCAGTAGCCGATGCCGACTGTGCGGTGATTCCAGTTAATCTCGTGGAAGCCGATAATGCCAGCCAGCTGATCCTTGTACCAGATGCCAGCAGTGAAGCCGCCATTTTCCATCGATTGGGTCAGTGCAGCGCGAACGTAGTCTTCGCTCGCCTGAACCGATGTCGTCGCATCGACCCATGAGAGCCACTGGCGTAGATAGGAACGCGATTGGTCGATCAGCTGGTAAATATGTCGGGCATGGGCAGGCTCCAGCGGCCTCAGCTCCGTGTCATCATCCAATATATATGTAAACATGCGGGAAATTCCTCTCTTTCCTGAATAAAATATCGGCAGCATTCGCATCTAGCGTGGCCGGAGTGGAGAACGCTGTTCCAGCGCGTAGATGTCTTCTTCCAGTCCTGCCATACGCTCATTGACGAGTGTGCGGCAGTCCGATAAGGCCTGATTATACACATGGGGACCGGCAGATTTCAAAAAGAAATCCAGGACCGCATCAGCAGCGAGTTCACCGATACGTTCTCCCCGTTCCATTTCAAAAAACTGTTGGATATCTGCGATCAGCAGTTCGCGGGTGTCCCGTGGTAGTTTTAAAGGTTGCATAAACATCCTCCTACAGGCGATTTAACTTATATGCTACCGTATTCACTGCGTTCCGTCAAAGTCATTTAGCCGCAATTATAGCGTTTGCAGGCAGGACTGGAGTCGCTCCATGAAGGCGCTATCCTTGCCTAAGTTTTCAGAACCGTTATAATAGATTTATTCGCAACAGAAACTGAACGACGAAAGGTTGATAGGCGTGGAGAACCATAATTTGACTCCTTCTAATTTTATTAAGACCATCATTAACGAAGACCTGAAGTCCGGCAAGGTGAACAAAGTGGTCACCCGCTTCCCGCCGGAACCGAACGGTTATCTTCATATCGGACATGCCAAAGCGATCTGGGTCAACTTTGCATTGGCGGATGAATTCGGCGGCAAGACGCATCTGCGCTTTGACGATACGAACCCTGCCAAAGAAGACGAAGAATATGTACATTCTATTGAAGAAGACGTCAAATGGCTGGGTTATGAATGGGAAGGCAAGTACTTTGCTTCCGACTATTTTGACTTTATGTATGAAAAAGCAGAGCTGCTGATCAATAAAGAGCTCGCTTATGTAGATGATCAGTCTGCCGACGAGATTCGTGTGTCACGTGGAACATTGACTGAACCAGGTAAAGACAGTCCGTACCGTAACCGCAGTGTGGAAGAGAACCTGGAGCTGTTCCGCCAGATGCGTGACGGCAAGTTCGCCAACGGCGAAAAAGTGCTGCGTGCCAAGATCGATATGACATCGCCCAACATCAATATGCGGGATCCGGTTATCTACCGTATCGCTCATCTGGAGCATCACAACACAGGCGGCAAATGGTGCATCTATCCGATGTATACTTTTGCCCATCCACTGGAAGATGCGTACGAGAATATTACGCACTCCCTCTGTACAGTGGAGTTCGAGGATCAGCGTCCATTCTATGACTGGATTATTCGTGAATGTGAAGTGAATGCCGAGCCGCATCAATATGAATACGGCCGCCTGAATCTCGCTCAGACGCTGACCAGCAAGCGCAAGCTCAAGCTGCTCGTGGATGAGAAGATCGTCGATGGCTGGGATGATCCGCGTATGCCGACGATCTCTGGTATGCGTCGCCGCGGCTTTACACCGGAAGCTCTGCGCTCCTTTGTATACGAGACCGGCATTTCCAAAAGCCAGGGGATTGTAGATCTGCAAATGCTGGATCATTTTGTCCGTGAAGATCTCAAGCTGCGTGTGCCGCGTACGATGGGTGTACTGCGTCCGCTCAAAGTAGTAATCACCAACTATCCGGAAGGACAAGTGGAGATGCTGGATGCAGAGAATAACCCCGAGAACGAAGAGATGGGTATCCGTCAGATTCCATTTTCCCGTGAGATTTATATCGAGCAGGACGACTTTATGGAAGAGCCGCCAAGCAAATACCATCGTCTGTTCCCTGGTAATGAAGTGCGCCTGAAGCATGCGTACTTTATCAAATGTAACGACTTTATCAAAGACGAAGATGGCAATGTGGTAGAGATTCACTGTACCTACGATCCAGAGACCAAGAGCGGTACCGGTTTTACCGGCCGAAAAGTCAAAGGAACGATTCACTGGGTGGAGGCGACTCAGGCTGTACCTGCCGAATTCCGTCTGTATGAGCCGCTGATCAAAGCAGAAGAGGAAGAACTGGTAGAAGAAACAAGCGGCGGCAATGACGATATCCCGGAGAAAACATTCCTGGATTCGATCAATCCGAACTCGCTGGAAGTGGTACACGGATTCGTGGAGCCTGGACTCAAAAACTCCGAAGCGTATGACCGTTATCAATTTTTCCGCCATGGCTATTTCAGTGCCGATCCGAAATACACCATGCCTGGAGACCCGGTATTTAACCTGGTCGTATCCATGAAGAGCTCGTTCAAAATGCCAAAAGCCTGATCCAGGCAGAGCCTTTTATAAATGAATAAAGTAACATCAACGCAAAAAGCCGGACTGTACAAACAGTTCCGGCTTTTTTTGCTTGGGTTCGAGTATCCATAAGAAATATGAAGACGATCAATTCTATTTATACTCATCAATTCGATTCATCTGGTGGAAGATACAAGTTTGCGATTAGTGAGGAATTATAGAAATAGTCAATGAAAACGAATGTCTGCACACGAATTATCGAATTGGCTCGTATTAATCTTCATTCGGCAATTCGTATCCGGTACGGCGTACATTTATCCACATTATAATAAATCCTACCGCTCCGCTAAATGACAGCAGCATGCCTACCAGATACATTTGCTCGGAGCCAAAGTTCTGGAACAGCCATCCGCCGAGGAATCCGGCGATCACTCCGGCAAGTCCGCTCCAGGTCATCGTATAAATGGCCTGTCCGGAGCTGCGAAAACGATTGGGTACAAACATCATCGTCAGCTGGGTACCGACATAGAAGTAACCGCCAAACGTAACAGCATGCAGTAGCTGGATAAATACGACCTGCATTGGACTGACGGCTTCGGCCATCAGCAGCCAGCGCAGCGTGAACAGAATACTCACAATCGCCAGCCAGCCCAGCATAAAGGAAATGCGGCGCTTCAGAAACCGGTCAAACAGCAAAAACAATACCGCTTCAAAAATCGATGATGCGAACACGGCCCAGCCGACCATGCCTTTGCTGCCTCCCAGTTCAATCACATAGAGCGAGAGAAACGTACTATTCATCATATTGGGAATAGAGACGAGTACTCCGAGTACGATAAAGCCGACAAAGTAGCCGTTACCGCTGAACTGCCGCAGTGCACTCCAGCTCAGGGAAGCAGCTCCACCAGGCGAACGGGTCTGCGGAGGCATAATTAGCATCAATCCAATAGCCACAAGGAGCAGTACGGTAAACACAATGCCGATTTTGGACACACCAAGATGATCGATCACCGGGCCGGCAACTACAGCAGTGAGCGCCCAACCCAGTGAGCCGTACAACCGAAAACCGCCGAACTTATGCGGCGTACCATCGATATAATTGAGGATCAGCGTGCTGGTCTGTGCAAACATCGGTGTCTGGAAAAAGAAAAAACAGGCCATAACGATATATATCAGCGTGTAATTATGTACATGAAATACCATCTGTACAAGCAGCAGCGTACCGGTCATCATAATCAGCAGAATCAATCTTGTATTTTGCAGCCGATCGCTGTAGTATCCCCAGAATGGATTGGCAAACAGCGAAATAAAAGGACCAATCGCCATCAGCGCGCCAATCTGGCTCTGGCTCATACCTATATCCTGCAAATACAGCTGGAAGAAGCTTGTGAAAATAACCATCGTTCCATATATGAAAAAAGTATACCAACGAAGGGAGAAGAATGCAGGCGAAGACGAATGTGAACGCATGGAAGGCCAATCCTTTCCGAGAACTTTTAGTTCACTGTATCATTTGTTGAAAGGGGATACAAACCATTTTGGGTGAATTTCGGCTAACGATGGATTCGTGATTACTCTGCTGTCACCTTTTTGCAATAATCAACTTGGTACTATCGGATGTGAAAGGGTTGAATAGTGTGTTAACAGTATCAAAGTAAGAATGAAGTATACTGTTAGCAGGAAGACAACAAGGCAAATCAAGTTCAATCCAGAACCATCTATCAAGCTGAACAAGAGGAAGTGCGAACATGAACCGAAAAGAAAAAAAGTACAGCGATACCGCTGGCATTATTCTGGCTGGTGGACAGTCACGGCGTATGGGTACAGACAAAGCCCTGCTGAAGATCGGCAATAGCAGTGTAATCGAGCGGGTTGTATCGGCACTTCAGCCCTGTGTATCACAGCTCTGTCTGGCAGCAGCGACTGATCGCAGCTATGATTTTTTGCAGCTGCCGATCGCCGAGGATTCATTTCCCGGTCAGGGGCCATTATCCGGATTGTATGCAGGTATGAGCAGTCTGGATGCACAGTGGTATGTGCTCAGCGCCTGCGATCTGCCTTTTGCCAGTACACGGTTGCTGGAGATCATGCTGGAGCGTGTACACATAAGGGCTCAGGAGGACGAGCCGATACAGGCAATCCTACCGACGCATGAAGGCCGCCATCATCCCCTGTATGCAGTCTATCATCGCAGTGTCTATGCCTCGCTAGAGATTGCACTGCGCAGCGGACAGCTCAGAGTAATGGACTGGCTGCATCAACATACCGTCGCCGAACTGCCGCTTGCAGAGCTGCTGACAGAACGCAGTGAATCTCATGATGATCTGTCTCCCTGGTGTCTGCATAATATGAATGACCCTGCAGCCTATCAACTGGCACTGCAGCATATAGATAGCAATCATAATGTTCATTAATTGGTAAAGCATAGACAGATGAAAAGGCATGGTATGAACAGATGGAGCGGATCCGCCGATAAACATGACTATTTTATGAACGTATGGCGATTCGCCCCCTATTTATACCAAATTCGGGTACAATAAAAATAAGAAATACAATATTCAATTTTGACAGAATCTTATATATAAATGTAGACAGATGACGCTGACAAGTCGCTTATTACCGTAATTGGTTGCTCTGTTGCAAGCGCTGACATATCATAAGTGAATAATATCACAAGGAGTGTATTCTCATGACAGTAAAGATGGAAACATGCATGAAGACAGATTGGTTGTACAGCCGGGTCATGACCTACCGTTTGCTGAGCGAAATGCTGCAGCGGCGCCCTACGCTATCCAAGCTGATTGAATGGCGCAAGGAAGCCGGACGTATCCGGATTCTGTCCGGACAGAGCAATCCGCTGATTAGTATGCTTGAGAATATACCTCTGACCAATATTATTCAATATGCCTATGATGAGTGTGTGCAGTATGATCAACTGTTCACCGAACAGCGGCTACCGCATCATCCGCGCGCATCGGAATATCTGCTCAGTGCGCAGGAGCGCTGGAGCTATGAAGCTACGCTGAATTCCATTTATGCACGGGCAGGCATTGCTTTTAAAAAGATGGATCAGGAGACCGATGATCATATCGGCATTGAATTGGAATTTATGTCACTGCTCGCAGAACGCATGGCCGAGAACGAGGGCAATATACTGGAACAGCATACAGCGATTAAGGCACAGGCTGATTTCCTCGAAAATTATATGCTGCCCTGGGTACCGGCATTTTGCCACGAACTGGATGCCGCCGCAGATCATACACTGTACCAGACCTGGGCAGAGACCGTATCTGCTTATCTGAATGAAGATCTGCATAATCTGCGTGTATATGCTGCCGAGCAGCAGCTGTTCCGCTAATCGCTGTTATACCGATCGGACAGTCAATTCTTTTCATTTTATTCATAAAGCAGCCGAGTTATGCAGTACAAGACGGATAGACGCTTACAATATGATCTATTCTCTGTTATCTGAATATTTATATTTGCCAAAATCATCTTAAAAAGGCGTCAAACCGACAGGTACTGTCCAATGATAACTAAAGGGGGATACCGCCTTGCATACGTACCGATGCTTGAAGTCAAAAATTGTCGTCAAGTCACTCGAGCAGGTCAGGGAATTTCCATCGCTGGACTGGGCCCGGCAGTATGCACTTCGGGAACTGGTCCCTGATGAGATCAACTTTGTTATCCGGGATAATGATACCGGTGAGATTTTTATGGATGTCCGATTTGGTTCACATACAAATGTCCCCTGAGCCTCAGGCTTCAGGGGTTATTTGTATCCGTGTGCCGATGTGCTGCACATCATCCAGATCAATCATGCCGGCAGCAGGCTGCAGAGCGCAAGCACTGCCGCAGGAAGAACCAAGACGCAGCATATCGACAAAGGAACCGCCGCGGCTGGCAGCAGTCACCATTCCGGCAGCCATGGCATCTCCGCTGCCCAGTGCACTGATAATCTGCAATTCTGGAACCCGAATGCGGTAAAAACGACCGCTTTCCCGTTCGGCAGCCACAGCGCCATCTGCTCCCAGAGAGATCGTCGCCATCGAGCTGCCTTGATCCAGCATCGCGGTTAACGCCTGCCGTAGCTGTTCCGGCGAAGGAGGCAGTCCGCCTGTGACAATACCCGCCCAGTCGCAGGCTTCCTGAGCATTAGGCTTAATCAGATCGGGTGCTGCTGCAATACCATGGTGCAGAGCTGCACCGCTGCTGTCGAGAGCGGTACGTGCTCCGGAGTCACGGGCAATACCGATCAGCCGGGCATACAGATCCTCCGGACATCCCTGCGGGAGACTGCCGGAGAACAGTACCCAGTCCGATTGGGAGGCCAGTGTCTCGAGCGTACGTGACAGCTGCTCGATCTGTACGGAAGTTACCAGTGGGCCGGGCTCGATCAGCTCGGTCTGAGTCTGCTGCTGCTGTTCCAGAATCGTAATGGCCAGCCTTGTCTCGCCATCGGCTTCGGTGAACTGGCAGTCCACCTGTGCTCTTGCCAGCAGATGCTGCATTTTCTGCCCATTATAACCGGCAGTGAAACCGGCCGCAGTTACCGGCTCTCCGAGCTGGCGAATGACCCGGGCGGCATTGACGCCTTTGCCTCCCGGCAGTGTCAGTCCCGGTACGCGGTGTACGTGGTTCATTTGCAAAGAAGGGATCTGGTAAATGATATCCAGTGCTGCATTAAGAGTTACAGTCGTAATCATGAAGCCACCGCCTTTTACCGGAAATTCGCAGACCGGTCGCCGTGTCTGCTCAGGAGATCAGCTTCAGCCCTACAGCCGAGGTGATGATCATCGCGATAAACAGAATGCGCCAGCCGCTTTTGGCTTCATTATACATAAGCATGCCGACAATTGCTCCCCCGACCGTACCAATGCCTGTCCATACAGCATAAGCAGTACCCATGGCGATCCCGTTCATTGCATAGGTCAGGCAAGAAAAGCTGCCTGCAAATGCCAGTATCATCATCAGTACATTCAATACCGATTTCTGGCGTACCAGCCGGTTCATCGTAATAACACCGACGACTTCGAATCCTCCTGCAATCACAAGTGCGAGCCAGTACATTACGCTTCACCTGCCTTTGCCGGAGTCTTGCCTTCGTTATCGGTAACCAGCTTCAGCCCGATCACGCCTGCCATCAGCAGCAGAATCAGCAGCAGCTTGGTCCACTGGAACGGTTCCCCGAAGATCAGCATCTCGGCGGCTACCGTTCCTCCAGTGCCTATTCCGGTAAACACCGCATAGACCGTACCGACCGGCAGCCGGTTGGAAGCTTTGATAATCAGATAAAAGCTGAGTGCAATGCCTGCTGCTGTCAGCACCCATTCACCCGTTGTCTCGGCATGCTTGAGCCCGGATACCCATACCACTTCAATCAATCCGCCAATAAATACATATAACCAGTTGCGATTCATGGTGTTTCTCATCCCCTTTGTATTGCACATTCCATGTGTCTTTGTTATTTCCCATCCTGTTATTGCACTACTGCCTGAATACCGCGCCAGTACACTGGCCATGTAGAATTCAGCCGCTGCACCGAGCGATAGGACTGTCCATACAGCATTTCAATAATGATACCGTCTGTACAGGTCATATAAGCCTGTGCTGCCGTCTCTGCCGAAATACACAGCGACATTTCGCCCTGTTCGATACTATGACGAATCATCCGGGTCAGCCGGGATTCCAGTACATCGAGCAGATTATAGATCAGCGGAATCACAGCTTCCCGCAGATTCTCGGGAGAAAAATAAGCCATGCGAATAACGAATTTTACCGTATCATCGCTGCTGTACAATTCCTGCAAAAACGTAAGCGTACCACGAAGCTTTTGCTCCGGCGGCTGATCACGATGGGCGATCATATAACGCATCAGCTGGTGCTTCAGCGCTCGGGCGGCCCGGCTCAGCACCTGAAGGAACAGATCTTCCTTACTTTTGAAATGCGCGTAGATCGATGGCTTTTTGATACCAACCTCGGATGCCAACTTGGACAGGGAGGCACCTTCATACCCATCTCTTGCAAAATGGGACAATCCGGTATGCAGCAGCTGTGCCTTTACACTCACAAAATCACCTTCCTAACGGTCGTTAGTCAAAAGTATTTTGTCACATTATCAGCGGCATGTCAAATACGCCTGCTCCGGATAGGAACAGGCGTATTTGGCAATAATTTAAGTAGAAAGAAAGGAAAGAAATAGTCCTTATACTGTCTTGCGCGATATACAGCGTCTACACTTTTACAAATGAAATAGTAGAGTGAAGAATGAAAAGGTTTTATATTATCAGAACGTAACTATTAGAACGTAGTGAAGCCCAGAATCAGCTGCAGTCGGTAGGCGATATCCTTGATCCAGGTGCTGTCTTCCTGATAAGCGCTCATTGGCAGAGTATACTGTTCTCCTTTATTGGTCCAAAGCATGGTAAAGTAGTCATTTACTTCTTTCATCAGTGCGTTATCACCCGGAGCAGAGATCCACAGATCATTTTCCAGATTATAATCCTTGAGATTACGTGGGGTGAAATTGGATGACCCGCCGATAATCAGATCATTGCCTGAACCGCTGTCGATATACATCAGCTTGGTATGATATTGCTCTTCGGTCGTATTGTACCAGCGGACGCCGATTTTGCCACCGGTCTCGCTGTTAAGTTCGGCAGCGACCGGGCGATTGGGAATGCCGATTTTATCCTGGCCAAAAGCATTCTGGTTCGGATCGAGTACCAGCTGGATCTTCACGCCTCGTTTGGAGGCGTTCACTAGTTCGCTCGTTACCTGCTTGTCTGCCAGATAGAACATGCCCATCCACAGGGTATCTCCTTCACGGGTAGTCTGAATCGCTTCGAGCAGGCGATCATATACTTTGCCCTCGGTAATATAGCGGAGCTGAATATCTCCTTTGCCGGTTGTGGCGGGTGTGGAGGCATCCGGTCCGGTATTGCTGGCGGCATTGCTACTGGCAGCAGTTGGCTGCGCCTTATCTTCATATTCCGGCAATTTTACATCGCTGCCCGACAGATCGATGACTGCCTGCTCTGCCCGCAGCAGATCGGTTGTAATCGGACCCTGTACTTCAAAGGCAACATTGGAATGATATGCACTCGCATCATGAATATTACCGGTGGAGACAAGTGCACTATTCTCGGTAATAACCGCTTTGCGGTGATTGGCTTTGACGTTCATCAATTTGAGATACGAACGGAACGTCACATCAGGACCGGACGTTGCCATCGCATTGGGAATATGACCATTGCCTTCCTGACCAAACCACTGGAAAAAGGTGCGCCATACCGCCGAGTAGACTGGCGTGGAATCACGCAGCGGGTCCACATCGGTCATAATGACATCGATGCCGTTTTTCTTCATTTTTTCCAATAATGGATTGGGGCTGGAGTTATAATCCGTATTCACTTCGTCCGTAATAAATACAATTTGCAGATCGGGTACCTGCTGCTTGCGCTGAATCAGCTTGTTGGTGAGCTGTTCGCTGATCTGGGGATACTGTTGCCCTTTATGTACGTAATTGTTGAACAGAAACATATCGATTACGATGTAGCTTTTGGCTTCACCGATCATTTTGACGATACGGTCGTAGATTTGCCTTTTCTGGGTAAAGCTGTTTTTGGTACCAGGGGCAGCATAGGTCAGATCATAGTAGAGATTCACATGATCCACATTATAAAGCGGGCTTTCATAAGATACACCTGGGGGAAGCGGTTTTTGGGTCTGGTAGATCATGACTACGATCAGCCAGAGAATTAGCAATCCGAGCAAGGAGCGCAGGGAAATGACACGCCAGCTGGATCGAAGTTTGCCTCGTCCGGAAGAGTGGATCGGCGGAGTATGTTTGGAAAATGCTTTCATGCGCTATTAGAAGCTCCTTTCAGGATAGAAAACGGTCGAAAAATGAGTCGTGTCACGTATGTATCCATATAACAACAAAACATGCTTTTTGACGCATGGTAAATATATGCAAATCAACAGGTAATTAAAAAGAATAAAATTTAATTTTGTAAAATCTGTGACGTACGGTTGCAAACGGGGTATCGCACGTTTATATATAGGTAATAGGTATCTATTGTTGTTACACGTAATACCTGAATAACGCTATCACAGAGGAAAAAGGGGATGTAATGAAAGCAGTTCAATCTACCCGCAAAGCAGTTATTGTCGGAGCAGGTCCCGGAGGACTCGCAGCAGGTATGCTGCTGGCCAGTCACGGGTATGAGGTAGATGTGTATGAGAAGCAGGCTGTTGTAGGCGGGCGCTCTTCACGTTTGCACCTGGGGGAATACCAGTTTGACCGCGGGGCTACATTTTTGATGATGCCTCATCTGATCGAAGAATTATTTGAGATGTCCGGCCGTTCGCTGGATAACTATGTAGATATGCAGGAACTGACACCGCTATATAGCCTGCATTTTGGCGATATGGTATTCAAGCCTTCCCGGGATCGTGAGGACACGGCAGCACAGATTGCCCGTCTGTTCCCCGGTGATGAGCAGGGATATTACCGCTATCTGGAAGAAGAAGATGTAAAACTGGACAAAGTGATGCCTTTGCTGCGCCGTCCTTTTGCCGGTTTGGCTGATTATATGCGTGCAGATGTGATTCGTGCGCTGCCCAAGCTGCATTTGAATGACACGGTCTATGGACGTCTATCCCGCTATTTCAAGGATGAGCGGCTCAAGCAGGCATTTACCTTCCAATCCAAATATCTGGGAATGTCCGCATGGGAATGTCCGGGTACATTTACCATTCTGTCTTATCTGGAGCATCGTTATGGTCTTTTTCATCCCAAAGGCGGTTTGAACTCCGTATTTGAAGCGATGGCAAAGGTAATCTCTGAACATGGTGGACGCGTACATACTTCCAGAGGGGTACAACGTGTAATTACACAGGGACGCAAGGCTACCGGAGTAGTGCTGGATAATGAAGAGCAGGTGAATGCCGATCATGTAGTGATCAATGCCGATTTTGCTACAGCGATGAATCAGCTGTTCGAACCCGGTGTACTGCGTAAATATGCACCTGAGCAGCTCGCACAGAAAAAATATTCCTGTTCGGCTGCCATGCTCTATCTGGGTATCGATGGTGCAGTGGATCTGGAACACCATTCTGTACATTTCTCTGCCGATTATCATAAAAATGTCGACGAGATCACCAAGTTCAAAACGTTATCCGAAGATCCATCGATCTATGTACACAATCCTTCGGTACTGGATGATACACTGGCTCCGGCAGGCAAGTCGGCATTATACATTCTGATGCCTACTCCGAATCTGACCGGCGAGACCGACTGGGAAGCGAAGCGTGAGCAGGTCAAGGAACAGATGCTGAACCGTGCCGAACAGATTCCGCAGCTGCAGGGACTACGCGACCGGATCGAGGAGATGAGTTTCTTCACTCCGCTGGATTGGGAGCAGCAGCTGGATGTGTATCAGGGGGCTACTTTTAACCTGACTCATAATCTGGGACAAATGATGGCTTTCCGTCCGCATAACCAGTTTGAAGAAGTGGATGGTGTATGGCTGGTTGGCGGAGGCACACATCCGGGCAGTGGACTACCGACGATTTTTGAATCGGCGCGAATCAGCACATCGCTGATCTTCAAGCAGGATGGGGTTACACGTTCTACCAAAATGGATGCCGGATCGGTGCTGGCCGGGGCGGAACATTCATGAGCCGCCGCAAGAAAATCGCCATCGTCGGTGGTGGTATCGGCGGATTGACAGCAGCACTGTTACTCAGCCACCGCGATGTGGATGTAACGATATTTGAGCGAAGCGATCGACTCGGCGGACGAATTGCCTTTGAAGAAGAGGGTGATCAGCGTATCGATCAGGGACCTACAATTGTACTGCTACCGGAGATGCTATACAGCATTCTAGAAGAAGCAGGCATCAGCCGCGAACGGTTACCGCTAATCGAATGTGATCCGCTGTATCGGATTCATTATCCGGATGGCAAAGTGTTGACCAAGCATCGTCAGCCGGAACGTCAGGCAGAGGAAGTAGAGCGGGTATTTCCCGGAGAAGGCAAGAATTTTGAGCGGTTTATCCGTGAAATGAGTCCCCTTTTCCCGCGTGGACAGGCTTCTTTTTTGGAAAGGGACTTTCCAGCCTGGCAGCAATTTTTTAGCGGAAGCAATCTGTCGCTGATGCGCAGTCTGCGCGCTTATCGCAATCTGAGCAGTGCAGCCGGTATGTATTTTCGGCACCAACAGCTGCGTGAAGCGTATTCCCTACAGAGTCTGTATATTGGCGGGATTCCCGAGAAGACGCCGGGTTTGTATACGATGCTGCCTTATGCGGAACATGCTTTTGGCGTCTGGATGCTGAAGGGTGGATATGGCAGACTGCCGCAGATTCTCGGTGAAGAGTTGGCAGAGCGTGGTGTAACGGTCCACCTGAATTGCCCGGTAGACGAAATCGAAGTGCGCCATGGTGTCTGTCTGGGTGTACAGGCTAATGGAGAGAAGCAGGCATTTGATGCCGTGTTGTATAATGGAGACTTCCCTTATATTACTTCGCTGCTATCTAATAGCGAGCCGCCCATCAAGCCGCGACGTACACCCTATCAGCCGTCGACCGGATGTGTGCTGATCTATGCAGGTGCAAAGCGTCAATGGCCGGAGATGCTGACACATCAATTTTTCCTGCCGGATAGTCTGAACAATAGTCTACGTGAGACATTCCGGAAGCGCCAGCTGCCGCGTGATCCGTCCTTTTATGTATTCAATCCGGTAGCACTGGATAGCGAAGCGGCTCCTGCAGGTGAGAGTGTATTGTACTTTTTGATACCGGTGACGGATGAAGCGGGGATTGATTGGGAAAAGGATACCGACCGGCTTGTTCAGCAAGTGCTTGATTCTGCTGAAGAGAGAGGATTTACCGGACTGCGCGATTCCCTCAGATGGATGCGGGTACGCACACCTGCCGATGCACTGCGCAGCGGATTATATGGAGGCGGCAGTTTTGGTATTGCACCGATTCTTCGACAGTCCGGAGTATATCGTCCTCAGCCACGGCCGTTTCCCGGAATACGCCGATTATATGCAGCCGGAGCTTCTGTGCATCCTGGCGGCGGTGTACCGATTGTGATGCAGGGCGCAAGAATGGCTGTACAGCAAATTGTAAAGGAGTTGGGAATTTGAAATATGCAAGTGAAGCAGATCTGCAGAGCTGCGAGGAAATGATCCGTCATGGCTCGTCGTCGTTTTATTACGCTTTTAGCTGGCTGACCAGTCCCCAGAAGGAAGCGGTTCATGTCATCTATGCCTTTTGCCGGATGATTGATGACAGTGTGGATGAACCGGAACAATCCCTTTATACGATTCAGGAGCTGCAATCCCTGTTTGCCAATCTGGAACAGGCGGAAGGACACTTTATTTGGCCTTCTTTACGCTGGCTGTTTGAGGCATTTCCGTCTTTGTCACGGGCACCGTTTCAGCGGCAGATGGATGGGCAGACGTATGATCTGACGTTTACACGATATTCCACGATGCGCGAGCTGGAACATTATTGTTATCTGGTAGCGGGTACGGTGGGCGAGATGCTGCTGCCTGTACTAAAAGGAGAGCACAGCGAAGAGATTCGTCATTCCGGCATTGCGCTGGGCAAAGCGATGCAGATTGTAAATATTATGCGTGATATTGGCGAAGACGGCCGCAGAGGTCGCCGTTATATACCGCTGGAGCTACTAAGCAAGCATGGATATACCGAAGAGGAGCTGGAGAACGGTGTGATCGATGATCGTTTTCGTGCCCTGATGGATGAGCTGCGTCTGCTGGCGGAACAGTGGTTTGCGACAGGTCTTGGCGATTTGCAAGCCTATCCGGAACGAAGTGCCTTTACTGTAGAACTGGCAGCGATATTCTATGCAGGTATTATGGATGTGATTGTCGAGAATGAATATGATGTGTTTTCCCGGCGTGCCTATGTGGATGACACACGCAAGCGTGAGCTGCTGATCCAGGTGGCTATACGGCATGGCGTCGATCTGGAAATGCTGGAACGGCCTGCCGTCTCCTGATGGGCTGGCTATTCTGGATCTGGTATGCGATCGGCGCTACCCTGCTGTTAACGATTGATGTACCCAAGGCGCTGGACTTTTCCAATGGACTCTTTTTGGTGTTTTATGCGCTGTATGCTCTGTATCTGATGAAGCGCCAAGAGGTCTATTGGCAACTGTCCGACCAGTCAGTCAGTGGAGGCGTACATAAAAAATGGCTGCGTCTGCTGCTGCTGGCTCTTCTGATTTGGCTGGGGGGTATGTCTCTGGAATGGATCGGTGTACATACTGGCTGGCCGTTTGGAGAGTACGAATATACGCCGCTACTCGGCAGTCTGATTTTCGGAGTGCCATGGACTCTGGGTTTTGCCTGGATTGGTGTAGTAGCAGGCGGTGCATTGCTTAGCAGCGCAAGGATCGAGAGAGAGGGACAGGCACCTGCTGCAGTACGTACCTGGTCTGTACGTCTGCTGCGTGCAGTGAAAATCGGCGTCTGGATTATTATTCTGGATCTGGTGCTGGACCCGGTTGCCCATGCGCGAGGATTCTGGCACTGGGGCGGAACAGGTGGATTTTACGGAGTGCCATGGAGCAATTTTGTCGCGTGGTTTGTAGTAGGAGGGGTGCTTTCATTTACGCTGCCGACCTTATTTATCACTCGCAAGGTACACCGGCATGCGACATTCCTGTACCAGGGCATGCTGCTGCTGTTTGGCTTGCTGGCCTGGAAAGCAGGCATCGAGGGCTCCATGTTGGCGGCTGTCCTTGGGATTCTGCTCGCAGAAGGGAGCTACCGATATGATAACCGCTCATAAATCGCTCTGGTTTGACCGGATTTTTATCCGGTATAACGAATGGTATCTGCTGCGCCGGAATTTTCATTCCTTTACCTTATCCGGAGAGCTGGACAGTATACCTGCGAATCAGCCGGCCGTATACATTATGAATCATAGCTCCTGGTGGGATGGACTGCTGATCTATCATGCATTTCGCCATGCGTCGGCAGGTGATCATTATGTCATGATGGAGGAGCGTCAGCTGAGACGATATACTTTTTTTGGTAAGCTGGGTGCTTTTTCTATTGATAAAAGCAGTCCAGGGGATATCCGGTTGTCCCTGCGTTATGCCGCAGAGCTGTTGAATCAGGGCAAACGGGTATGGATGTTTCCGCAGGGAGAGATGCGTCATCTGGAAGAGCGGCCGCTGACTTTTCGGCCGGGAATTGGACTTCTACTACGGCAGACTGCTGGTTCCGTGCCGGTGATTCCGGTGACATTATATTACGGGTTGTACCAGCATGCCCGGCTGCAGGCTTCGCTACATATCGGTGCTCCTGTCTACGAGGACTGGAGCAGATTATCTGCCCGCGCCTGTGCCAGCCAGCTGGAGGCACTAATCACCAGCCAGCTGGATCAGCAGCGTGCCATATCGCTGACGAACGATGGAGAACTGCCCGGAGCCAGAGATCTGATCCGGCGCAGAAGCTCTACGGATGACAAGTACGACCACTATCGCAGAATCAGGAAAAGGTGAACCTATGGAGCTTATGCTGCAGGCAATAACGCTCTGGCTGATAATACAGCTGCTGTTCACCATCTGGAATCTTCGGCAGATGCCGAAACTGGGCAGCGGATTGCATTCATACGGATGGGAAAAGCAGTATGATTACAGCCAGCAGAACAGTAATATCGCTCACACTCATACATACAGCGATACCGGTACAGATTCTTCTCGTGCGGCATCTTCTTCCGCGAAGAGCATTAACTCTTCATCCGAAGAAAAGCCACTGCTGTCTGTACTCATACCTGTGCGCAACGAAGAGGTTAATATACGCGAATGCCTGGAATCGGTGCTGGCGTGCCGGACGGATAGCATCGAACTAGAAGTGCTCGTGATCAACGATCATTCCGAGGATGGAACCGCTGAAGAAGTGCGCCATGTGATAGAGCAGGATTCTCGTGTGCAGCTGTACGAAGGACAGCCGTTGCCGAAAGGGTGGATGGGCAAGTCTTATGCCTGTCACCAGCTGTCTCAGAAGGCGCAGGGAGAATGGTGGCTGTTTGTCGATGCGGACGTAAGGCTGGGACTGGAAGCGCTGGAGGTGGCAATGATTACTGCACGCTCCCAGCAGACCGGTATGATTAGCGGCTTTCCGCGAATGGAGACAGGTACCTGGCTGGAGCGTCTGGTTGTGCCCATGATGGCTTTTGTTATAGGGTATCATCTGCCGATCATGATGGTGCGGCGCAGCCCCCGTCCTTTTTATCTGGCGGTGACCGGAGCCTGGATGATGATTCACCGGAACAGCTATATACGCTGCGGGGGTCACAAACATATTTTCAATCATATTGTCGAAGACATGGAATTGGCCAAAGCTGTCAAAAAAGCCGGTGATCCGGTGACACTGGCTGATGTGCAGCGGCATACATCGGCGCGGATGTATCGTAATGCCGCCCAGGTATGGGAAGGCTACAAAAAGAACATGTTTGCCGGTACCGGCCGCAATCCGCTGCTTGTACTGTGCATTACGGTGCTGTATACATTGCTGTTTCTCTGGCCGGTCATCATGCTGGTCTATGGTCTGGTTACGATACAGCCGGATGTGATCGGTTGGTCAGCTGCAGCTATCGTTATCGGTATGCTGAGCAAAGGAATTATTGATCATCACAGCGGCAAGCCATTCTGGATGGGAGTGCTGCTGCCAGCCAGTGCGCTCTGTATGATCCTTATTTTGCTGGATTCGTGGCTTGCCGGGATCAGAGGCAAAGGTTACAGCTGGAAAGGCAGGACGTACGGATGAATAGTAATTCACATTCTGGCAGCCGCAAAATAATTATTATCGGCGCCGGCTTTGGCGGATTGTCATGTGCGATTACACTGGCAGCCAGAGGATATGAAGTAACGATACTGGAGAAGCAGTCTGTCGTAGGCGGCAAGCTGCAGCCGGTAGAGCGGTCAGGATATCATTTTGACCGCGGGCCGAGCACGATTACGATGCCGCATGTATTTCGCAGTGTGTTCGAATATGCGGGACGATCGATGGAAGATTATGTAGAACTGTATGAGCTGGAGCCGCGTACACGTAATATTTTTGAAGATGGTTCTATAGTGGATCTGAGCCGGGATGCATCGTATACCACCCAGCAGATTGCTGCCTACAGTCCAGAAGATGCGATGAACTATCCACGTTTTCTGCAGGAATCCGAAGCGCTGTATAGAGAAGCGGATGCACAGTTTTTGAATACGCTGCTGCTGTCATGGAAAGACAAGATCAAGCCTTCCATGGGCAAAAGTCTGCTGCGTGTTCGTCCGCTTACCACCTTGCAAACCCTGCTGCGCAAGTATTTTCGTCATCCCAATACGCTGTTGCTGCTGGGACGATATGCGACATATGTAGGGGCTTCACCGTATCAGGCACCTTCTATTTTTGCGATGCTCGCTCATGTAGAAGCGAATCAGGGAGTATACGGGGTACGCGGTGGAACCCACCAGATTATCCGCGGGATGGAGAAGCTGGCGTTGGAGCTTGGCGTACAGATCGTTACCGGTACAGAGGTCAATCGCATCATTACGGCTTCCGGCCGGGTAACCGGAGTAGACACGAACCACGGTACCTGGCAGGCACCGCTGGTGATTGTAAATGGAGATGTGCTCAGTGCCAGCCAGATGCTGCTGTCTGAACAGCAGCGTCCTTCTCTTGGGAATCGGCGGATTGATGCGTATGAGCCTTCCCTATCGGGATTTGTGACACTGGCAGGCGTACAGCAGCAGTATGATCAGTTGCTGCATCATACCGTATTTTTCCCCGAGCAGTATGAACCGGAATTTCAATCGATTTTTGGACAAAAGCAGCCGCCCCGGCAGCCTACGCTCTATATTTGCCATTCGGGCTACTCCGAGCCGGAGCTTGCGCCCAAGGGAGGCAGTAATTTGTTCATTCTGGCAAACGCGCCCTATGTATCGAAGGAGTGGAACTGGCAGGAGCAGAGTCAGCAGTATGGTCAGCAGATCGGCAGTATGCTCGAAGGCTACGGGTTAAAGGGAATTCGCCAGGGACCCGTCTGGGAACATTATACGCCCGAGGATATCCAGCGGGATACTTACGCCCATCGTGGTGCGATATACGGTATATCCTCCAATGGTCCGCGACAGACCTTTTTCCGACCGGGTAACCGAAGCCCGGATGTGCAGGGATTATGGTACGTAGGCGGTACCACGCATCCTGGCGGAGGCACACCGATAGTAACATTATCCGGGCAGCTGGTAGGACGGCATATTGCGGATATGTTATAGCCGATGAGTTATTAATCGGGGAGAGGCGACAGGCTGTGGCTGACAGGCGGGAGTAGAGATATTGATTTTCTACCTAGTTTCTATGTTGCTTGTGCGAGGTATCTTTTATATTGTACATCGGTCGCGTTCGATATGCTGCTTATCGGGTATAGCCGATATACTGCTCATCGGTTGTACCCGATATACTACTCATCGGTCGTACCCGATATACTACTCATCGGACATACCCGATATACTACTCATCGGACATACCCGATATACTACTCATCGGACATACCCGATATACTACTCATCGGGTATAAACAATCTTGTTTGGATTACTTTGGATTGCTGGTATATTTAAGTAACGGGCTTGCAGGATAAGCCAAATGAATACAAGGAAGTGACCGGCAATGTGCAGACAGCCTGTAAGTATAGGGTTGTAGCAAAGCCGGTTTCAGGGAGGAGGGGCTCATGAATCAGGAGAACCCTATAGCAGGAAATATTTCGGATCGAAAAAGTGCGCATGTGCGGCTCTGTCTGGAGGAAGATGTTGCAGGAGCAGGAATTACTTCGGGAATGGAGCAGTATCGGTTTCGGCATCAGGCACTGCCGGAGATCGATTTTGGCAGTATCGATCTTGGTACATCATTTTTGAATATTCCGATGTCTGCGCCGCTGTTGATCAGCTCTATGACAGGCGGTAGTGAGGCGACCGGACAGATTAACCGGCGTCTGGCCCAGGCTGCAGAGAGTCGCGGCTGGGCGATGGGACTCGGCTCGGTACGGGCAGCCATTGAACAGGATGAGCTGGCCAGTACATTCAACGTACGTCAGGAAGCGCCGACGATACCGGTAATTGCCAATCTGGGAGCTGTGCAGTTGAATTACGGATTCGGTATCGAGCAATGCAGACGTGCTGTGGAACTGGCAGAAGCGAGTGCGCTGGTACTGCATCTGAACAGTCTGCAGGAGGTTTTTCAACCGGAGGGTAATGTGAACTTTGCGGGGCTGTTATCCCGGATCGAACAGGTAGCCCGGCAGCTGGAAGTTCCGGTTGGTATCAAGGAAGTTGGCTGGGGCATTGATGGCAGTACGGCACGCCGTCTGACGGATGCTGGCGCAGCCTTTATCGATGTGGCAGGTGCAGGCGGAACGTCATGGAGCCAGGTGGAGAAATTCCGCAGCAGTGATGCGGTACGCCGCGATGCAGCGGAAGCTTTTGCCGGATGGGGTACACCAACGGCTGAATGTATACGCGATGTACGTGCAGAGCTGCCGAAGATTCCGCTGATCGGTAGCGGAGGACTTAGTCACGGCGTCGATGCTGCCAAAGCGATTGCGCTGGGTGCGGATCTGGCAGGATTTGGCCGCTCTCTGCTGGGCGCAGCAGTAGAATCGGTCGAAGCACTGGAGCTGGTATTACAGCGTGTAGAATTCGAATTGTCGGCTGCCATGTTTGGCGTAGGGGCTGCCAGTATAGATGAATTGCAGCAGACAGATCGTCTGTATCGACGCGAATAGCATCTTCCTATAATCGTGTAAGCCCGGAATCCTATCCGGGCTTTTTGCTATGCGCTATTGGTTGGTATGCAGTCTGTAGTTAGACGAAGTCTGTTATGAATAATGTTTTGAAATTAAGAAAGTTTCTGAAACACTCTACAAAAGTCGCACTCTGCGGACGATATTAAATAGGTAATTCGTACTATTATATCATGTTCATAAATGCAGGGAGGAAAGAGAAATTGAAGAAGCTTCAGCAAATCAGACTGGGTTTGCGTCCCAAATTATATCTTATTATTCTGCTGCCACTATTTATTATTGGATCGCTGACCATGTGGACAACGCAGCGTCTGATACAGGAGTCCGCGCTATCTACACTTCAGCACAGCAATGAGACGCTGGCGACTCATACAGCAGCACAGCTGAATACGGAGGATATCCGTAAATTATATACGTACAGTGAACCCGAACAAAGCCAGGAATACAAAGACTTGAGGACCCAGATCAATAATCTGCGTCTGCAGTCCGGCGCGCTCTATGTTTATCTGTTCAATTATGCCGATAATAAATGGTTTTATACGGTGGATGGAGCGAGTTGGGACGACGAAGGCTACAGTGCCTACAATGATGACATGAGTTTTAACACAGATGCGAGTGCCAGACTGACTGCAGGTCAGAGTGTAACGACTGATGTAGTATCCGATCCGGAATGGGGAGATTTATTCTCTACTTTTACTCCAATCAAGGACAAGAGCGGTCAGATCGTAGGCTATCTGGGTATCGATATCTCTGCCAAAACAGTCAATACGGTGTATGAACAAACGCTAACTCAGGCTTACAAACTGGTTATTCCGATTTTTGCCGGAGTGGTACTTCTTGCAGCTCTATGCGCCATGCTGTTTATCCGTCGTACGTTGAATCAGGTAGGCGAGATCAAGCATAGTATGGAGAAAGTGACTGCAGGAGATTTGACGGTAGGCTCACAACGTATTACCGGTGACCAGCTGGGCGAGATCAGTGATCTGAACAATGCCATGATCCAACATATTACCGAGATGATTACCAGTATTCAGTCGGGTTCCGGTACGCTGCAGGATTCCTCGCAGTATATTGCCGAAGTCGCCCAAGGCACGCTTCGCCAGACGGAGGAATTGTCACGGGCTATTCAGGAGATTGCGCTTGGTTCTACACAGCAGTCGGAGCAGACTGAACAATCGGTACAGCAGTCGACCCAGCTGGGGCGTATTATCGATGAGATTGGCAGCTATGTCAGCCAGTTCAGTACGACAGCCGAACAGCTGTCCAGCGTAAGCAGCAAAGTCAGACATGAACATGAACAATTGCTGGAACAGGGAAAAGAAAACGTAGAGCGTGTACGTCAGATCCAGCAGCAGTCTGAAATATTGGCAGAACAGTCGCGCGAAGCTTCCAGCATCAGTGGACAGGTGCAGAGTATCGTCAAGCAGACACAGATTCTGGCTCTTAACGCCTCAATAGAAGCTTCCCGCGCCGGTGAAGCAGGCAAAGGATTCTCGGTTGTAGCCAGCGAGATGCGTAATCTGGCACAGCAGTCCGAACAGTCGATCGGAGAGATCGATAACATGCTGCGTCAGTTTGTTGAGCAGATCGGCCGGATCAACGTACAGTTTGAAGCCAATATGGAATCGGCGAACCGCCAGGAAGTGCAGATTGAAGAATGTATGGAATCCTTTGAACAGGTGAGTCAGGTATCCGGTGAGGTGCATCAGCTGGCGCTGGATCTGTCGCAAAAAACCGACAGTATGCAGCACATCCGCCATGAAGTGGAAGAGCATCTGGGCTATATTGCTTCCGCAACCGAAGAGACCTCTGCCATGACCGAGGAAGTGGCTGCCAGCGCCCTGGAACAGCAAAAGTCCGTTTCGGAACTGTCCGAGATATCCGGCAGCCTGAAGACCCTTGCTCACGAACTCAAAGGGCAATCGGATAAATTTATCGTATAGTTCGTTTGCCACGCCTTGGGTTCTCATATATAATAGTGTGGAAATTCAGATCGAACGCTTACCAATTCAACTAATAGGAGTTGTCATATAAATGGCTTTGAAAGCTGGTATTGTTGGGCTTCCTAACGTCGGGAAATCCACACTTTTTAATGCAATCACCCAGGCGGGTGCCGAATCCGCCAACTATCCGTTCTGTACCATTGATCCTAACGTCGGTATCGTCGAAGTACCGGATGAGCGTCTGGACAAACTGACCGAACTGGTTGAACCGAAAAAAACCGTCCCTACTGCATTCGAATTTGTTGATATCGCCGGTCTGGTACGCGGCGCGAGCAAAGGCGAAGGACTGGGTAACAAATTCCTCGCCCATATCCGTGAAGTCGATGCAATCGTACACGTGGTACGTTGTTTTGAAGATGAGAACATCACCCACGTAGATGGCAAAATCGATCCGATCAGCGATATCCAGACCATTAATCTGGAGCTGGTACTGGCCGATCTGGACAGTGTCGAGAAGCGTATTGACCGTTCCAAAAAGAACATGAAGGGCGGCAACAAACAATACGCCCAGGAAGTCGAAGTACTGGAACGCATCAAAGAAGCCCTGTATAACGATATGCCTGTCCGCAGTGTAGAGCTGAGTGATGAAGAGCGTCTGATCGTTCGCGATCTGCATCTGCTGACCATGAAGCCTGTACTGTATGCAGCGAATGTGAGTGAAGACGGCGTAACCGAAGCCGATACCAACCCGTACGTGCTGAAAGTCAAAGAATTCGCCGAAGCCGAAAATGCGGTTGTCGTGCCAATCAGTGCCAAGATCGAAGCGGATATTTCCGAAATGGAAGAAGAAGACAAAGCGATGTTCCTCGAAGAACTGGGTCTGTCCGAATCCGGCCTGAACCGTCTGATCAAAGCAGCGTATCGTCTGCTTGGTCTGTATACGTACTTTACAGCCGGCGTACAGGAAGTACGCGCCTGGACAATCCGCAAAGGCACCAAAGCTCCTGGAGCAGCCGGTGTGATTCATACCGACTTTGAGCGTGGATTTATCCGTGCCGAAGTGGTTAGCTACGAGGATCTGGTGAATGCCGGTTCCATGAACGGCGCCAAAGAGCGCGGTCAGCTGCGCCTGGAAGGTAAAGAGTATGTCGTGCAGGATGGCGACGTAATGCACTTCCGTTTCAACGTATAAAATAACGAAGATCCACAGGATCTTGCCTGTACACAAGCCTTATTCCATCAGCTCGATCGTATACACATCGTATACGGTCTGCGGATCGGAATAAGGCTTTTTTGCATTCTTTTTCATAACAATATAGATAAAATAAAACAGGTAAGAAAAGAGTATATAGAGCCAATCGTACCGTCATTCGTAACCAGATTCGTAATCAGAAAGCCACTTTTAACTGATTAACAGCAGGCAATCGGCATAACCGTGTATGTGTCAGCAAAAAAAGAACGATCTGCCATTTGACAGACCGTTCGCGGATTATTGATTACTGCTTTAGCGATCAGACCAAGCAGTATACAAGATTATACTTAACGATTAACGTTGACCATGCCGGCTTCCGGATAACGCTCACCAACAGCTGCCCCTTTGGGTGCGATAGCATCAATCCGCTGCAGTTCTTCCTGGGTAAAGGAAATATCCAGTGCGCCTACATTTTCCAGCAGGTATTTGGTCTTTTTGGTACCTGGGATAGGAGCGATATCTTCTCCTTGGGCTAGCAGCCAGGCCAGTGCCAGCTGGGAAGGCGGGCAGTTTTTCTCTGCAGCAATCTCGCGAATCCGGGCGACCAGATCGAGGTTTTTCTGGAAATTCTCGCCCTGGAAGCGTGGCGAATAACGGCGATAGTCACCTTCTTCCAGATCGTCAAAAGACTTTATCTGACCGGTCAGGAACCCGCGGCCGAGTGGACTGTAAGGTACAAATCCGATACCAAGCTCACGGCACAGCGGTAATATCTCATCCTCTACATCCCGGCTCCATAGAGAATATTCAGTCTGCAGAGCCGAGATCGGGAATACATCATGCGCCCGGCGCATCGTGGCAGCCGATGCTTCGGACAGTCCCAGATAGCGCACTTTGCCCTCGCGTACCAGTTCAGCCATCGCACCAACCGTTTCCTCGATCGGCGCATCGGGATCGACCCGGTGCTGATAATACAAATCAATCGTATCGACACCCAGCCGCTTCAGACTTTTCTCGCATGCTTCGCGTACATATTCAGGGCGTCCGCTAATTCCCAGATAAGAGCCGTCTTCGCCGCGCACATTACCGAACTTCGTGGCGATAATCACATCCTGGCGATGCTGACGGATAAAAGGGCCAATAAACTCTTCATTATGCCCATTCCCGTACATATCAGCCGTATCATAAAAAGTAATACCATTCTCAAAAGCCACTTCCAGGGTGCGCAGTGATTCCTGCTCATCCCTTCCTGAATAAAATTCGGACATTCCCATACAGCCCAGACCGAGTGCCGATACAACAAGTCCCTGCTTGCCAATGTGTCGTTGAGTCATGGTCATGATTTGCCTCCTTGAGATTCAGATGATTGGGTATTACGATTAATCTTTTTTTGTTCAATCGGCCGTAATCATTGTATTTCATGACAAGCTGCATCAGAGGTGTTTATGCCGATATGTTCATTATAGATACTCTGCGCCGCAATAGCCAAATTCAGACATATATGTACTGGAATTTGTATTTAAAAAAATGGATAAAACGGGATATTAAAGATAGGAAAGTGGATATTTCTATGCTATAATCAAGAGTCGTAACCCTGTATTTGACGCATACTAACAGCTGTATCCCGTACATCTGTGATGCGGTTGGAAGCAGGGTATTCCTTTTATAGTCATGTCATTTTGATCTGAAGCACTGCTGTAATGACTGTTTCAATAGATCCAGTGAACGCCATACAGCATGTTTTTTTGAATGTTATAAATAACTATTGAATATATGAAGAGGTGGTTTTCCGTGTTAGATCGTTTACAGGCATTAGCGGACCGCTATGAGAAATTGAGCGAGTTGTTGTGTGATCCGGACGTGGCAAGTGATTCCAAGCGTCTGCGTGATTATTCCAAGGAACAGTCGGATCTGCAGCCGACATTTGAAGCATATACCGAATATCGCCGGGTAACGGAAGAGCTGGATGCAGCCAAGCAGCTGCAAAGCGAGAAGCTCGACGACGAGATGCGTGAGATGGTCAAGATGGAGATTGATGAATTGTCTGCCCGCAAGGACGAACTGGAAGAGCAGATTCATATTCTATTAATGCCCAAAGATCCAAATGACGACAAAAATGTTATTGTGGAGATTCGTGGTGCGGCAGGTGGAGACGAGGCGGCTTTGTTCGCAGCGGATCTGTACCGCATGTATACCCGCTTTGCAGATACACAGGGCTGGCGCGTAGAAGTACTCGATACCAACGTCAGCGATCTGGGCGGTTTCAAGGAAGTGACTTTCTTAATCAATGGACGCGGTGCCTACAGCAAACTCAAATTTGAGAGCGGTGCACACCGTGTACAGCGTATTCCTTCGACGGAATCAGGCGGCCGTATTCATACCTCTACCTCGACGGTAGCCGTTATGCCTGAAGCGGAAGAACTGGATATTGCGATCCATGACCGTGATATCCGTGTCGATACATTCTGTTCCAGCGGCGCGGGCGGTCAGTCCGTTAATACGACCAAATCGGCTGTACGGGTTACCCACATGCCGACCGGTATCGTAGCGACCTGTCAGGATGGTAAATCCCAGAACTCCAACAAGGAAAAGGCACTTCAGGTTCTGCGCGCCCGTATCTCCGATATGATGCGTCAGGAAGAAGAAGCCAAATACGCCGGCGAACGTAAAAGCAAAGTAGGTACGGGAGATCGCAGTGAACGTATCCGTACGTATAATTTTCCACAAAGTCGTGTAACCGACCACCGGATCGGATTGACACTTCACAAGCTGGATCAGGTCATGAACGGCGAGATTGAAGAAATCGTATCTGCGCTGACACTGGCTGAACAAGCTGATCTGATGGCCAAAGAGGCGTAATCGATTGACACAGGATCAACAGCTGTTCGTAATGCAGTCGCAGCAAAGTATAAGAGAAGCCTATGTTGAGGCTTCTTCTTTTTTAAGACAGCAGCAGGTGATGGAGCCGGAATCCAATACCAAGCTGCTGCTGGAATGGGTGCTGGATCTGTCGGGAGCTGCTTATTATATGGCACTGCCCGATCCGTTTCCGTCAGACAAGCGCGAAGCCTGGGAGAGTGTGGTTAATCGCAAAGCCCAGGGAGAGCCGGCGCAGTATATTATCGGTGAACAGGAATTTTACGGAGAATTGTTCCACGTGAATCCTTCGGTATTGATACCAAGGCCGGAAACAGAGCTGCTGGTGGAAGCCGTAGTGAAGTATGGTCAGAGCCTTCCTGCACGCGAGGATGGACTTCCGCGAATCTGCGTGGATATCGGTACAGGCAGCGGAGCAATCGCGCTGACGATTGCCCGTCTTTGTCCGCAGTGGCAGGTAGTAGCCAGCGATATTTCGCCGGATGCCCTGCAGGTGGCCCAGCATAACAGCAGACAGCAGGGGATAGAGATTGGCTGGCAGCAGGGTAATCTGCTGGAGCCATTTACCGGCAGTCGTGTAGATATTCTGGTCTCCAATCCTCCCTATATTCCGGATGAAGATATCGTCGGGCTGCAGCCGGAGGTACGGGAGCATGAGCCGCTGACTGCACTGGCAGGCGGACCGGATGGTCTCGGTCCTTACCGGATCATGATCGACCAGCTGAATCTGCTCGCGAGTATGCCGGAGCTGATTGCTTTTGAGCTTGGACAGGGACAGGCTCCGGATGTTGCGGAGATGGTTCGCGCAGCAGGCTACGGACAAATTCATATTATCAAGGACCTTGCCGGTATTGAACGTCATGTAATTGGAATCCTAATCTGAAGCAGTACAGGTTGAATGCGAAAAGGAGACAGGCATGATCACAAAGCTGAAGCGGATCGATTGGACATTGTTTACGATTTTACTGATCATGATGGCGATAAGTCTGGTGGTCATTTACAGCGCAACCCATAGCAGCTCACGTTTTGGAGGCTCCACTTCCAAAATGGCTTTTTACTATCTGGCTGGATTTATGGTCTTTTTTGTAGCGGCATTTGTGGATTATCGCTTGTGGATCAAGTATGCCAAGTATATTTACATTGGTGGTATTGCCCTACTGCTGCTCGTTATGATTATTGGACAGACGCTGAATAATGCACAGGGATGGCTAAGTATAGGTGGATTGAGTTTGCAGCCGGCCGAGTTATTCAAATTGGTACTGATTATTTCTCTTTCGACGATGCTCGCAGCCAAGAAAAAGATCAAACTGTTATTCTGGCGGGACATAACACCGCTGCTTGCCGTGACCTTTGTTCCTTTTGCCCTTGTTATGGTGCAGAATGATCTGGGGAATGCGCTGAGTTATTTGATTATTATGGTAGCTCTATTATGGATCGGTAATATCAAATATACACAGGCGATTATTTTTACAACGATTGCTGTTGCGATGGTAGTAGTGGGTATTCGCAGCTATGTAGCTTACCATGATCAGATCAAGACGTATCTGAATGATATCAAGCGTGACCACTGGATGGAGCGGATCGATCCATGGCTGATGCCGGATGAAGCTACGGCCAAGGCGATTTATCATACCCGTAATGCCAAGCTCGCGATCGCATCGGGAGGACTCAGTGGCGAAGGCTTTATGAAAGGCAGCTCGGTGCAGGCAGAACGTGTACCTTTGACGTATTCGGATTCCATCTTTGTGGTAGTAGCCGAAGAGTTCGGATTTGTCGGGGCAGCTGTACTACTTTTGCTGTATTTTACCCTGATTCATCGGTTGGTGCTGGTGTCTCTGGAATGCCGGGAACGAGCCGGGCCTTATCTTATTATTGGTATAGTGGCGATGCTGCTCTATCAGATATTTGAAAATATCGGCATGTTTATCGGTCTGATGCCACTGACCGGGATTACGCTGCCGTTTATCAGCTTTGGCGGTACTTCACTGGTTATGAATATGGCCTGTATGGGCCTGGTCATGAGTATTCGTATTCATAATCAGCTGGATACGGAAGAGGTTTCAATGGAAGCAGGAAGTCGTTATACACTGAATTAAATGGAGTACATAGAGTACTCACAGACAGTGCAGCATATGAATAGGTTTGGGACATGCAGATGCCCCGGATTTAGGAATGCTCACCAGAATGTCAGCACTTCATCGCAGATGACGTCAGGTCATAGGAGGAGAACCGGGAGTTTGTCATCGGGTCTCCTTTTCTGCATGAATCGGGAGAATATACAGGATAGATATGGAATGGTATAGAAGACAGGGAGGCAGTACATGATGAACGATTGGACGGAAAAAGGGTATTCTCCATCTTCTGCAGATCAGCCGGTGCAAATCTGGGATGCGCAGCAGATAGAGAAGGCTGAACATGATATTGCAGAGGCTGGCGAGATTCTGAGACAAGGCGGAATTGTCGCTTTTCCTACAGAAACAGTATATGGATTGGGTGCAGATGCAGGGAATTCAGCAGCAGTAGAAGCTGTATTCGCTGCCAAAGGAAGACCTTCCGACAATCCGCTCATCGTGCATATTTCGCAGCTGGAACAGCTGGAGCATCTGGTTACGGATATCCAACCGGTGGAGCGCAGGTTGATGGAGCATTTCTGGCCGGGACCGTTAACCCTTGTGATGCCGGTGAAGCCGGGAGCGGTATCTCCCTATGTAACAGCCGGGCTGGATACGGTAGGAGTACGGATGCCGGATCATCCAGTGGCACTGCGTCTGATTACAGCGGCAGGCTGCCCGCTGGCTGCTCCAAGTGCCAACCGTTCGGGCCGTCCCAGCCCCACGACTGCAGAACATGTAGCAGAAGATCTGTCTTCCCGTATTCAGGGAATTGTCGATGGAGGCAGTGCCGGAGTAGGGGTCGAATCTACTGTTATTCAGGTGCAGGAGGATGGAACAGTTATGATTCTGAGACCGGGCGGCATTACGGAAGATCAGCTGCTTACGGTAGCACCAGCTGTCATGATCGATCCGGGTCTGTCCGGTGTATCGGCCGATACAACGCCACGCGCGCCGGGTATGAAGTATGCGCATTATGCCCCGCGCGGCAGTATGACTATCGTACATGGGGAAGATTCTGCAGCTGTGCGTCATTATATCAATGAGCAACTGTATCAGGCAGAGCAACGAGGGGAACGGACAGGTGTTTTGCTGTTCGATGAAGACCATGTTGATTATGGATCGGCGCTTCACTTATCGCTGGGCAGCCGGTCTACACCAGAGGTGGCGGCCAATCGGCTCTATGCCTGTTTGCGTACACTGGATGCTCACGGAATCACCTTTATTCTGGCTACAGGCTGTAGTGAGAACGGTGTGGGCATGGCAGTGATGAATCGTCTGTCCAAAGCAGCCGGCGGCCGGATTATATATATTTGATTGGTTTTTACAGCATAACCTGCCGGTTCGGATGAATGATGGAATGTCTTTTGCTATAATAAAAGTTAAGCATTACAATGATCTGAATCCATTGAACGGAGGTGCATGGTATGCATCGTATTTTATTTGTATGTACAGGCAATACCTGCCGCAGTCCCATGGCAGAGGCATTTATGCGAAAGCTGGCACAGCAGCGCGGAATACCGGTTGAGGTACGTTCGGCAGGCGTAGCGGCGGTGGATGGCATGTCCGTATCCCATCATGCCGAAGCTGTACTGAAAGATCACCAAATTCATGATCGTCTGACTTCATCTTCTCTGACCCGTGATACGATCGCATGGGCAGATCTTGTACTGACGCTGACCGGCAGTCATAAAAAACATGTGCTGAGTCGTTTTCCAATGGCGGCAGGCAAAGTATATACACTCAAAGAATATGTGGAAAATGATACTCGTGTACTGTCTGATCTGGAAGAACTGGATAGTCTTCATGCTTCACTGGAAATACGCCGTGCGCTGGGAGAAGAAGTGGATTCTGCCGAGTACGAGCGTCTGATCGAGATTCAGCAGCGTATTCCCGGATTTGATATTGTAGATCCATTTGGTGGCAGCAGAGATGATTACGAAGTAGCGGCAGCTGATATCCGTGCTGCACTCGACAAGCTGCTGGACAAGCTGGAAGCTTATCGACCACGGGAATCCTGATAATTTAATTTTATCGCAGGAACGTGTTGATTTTATAAAAAACATGTCTTATGATGTAAGCACAAGACAGACCCGGTGTAACTGGCGACAAGAGTGGAACCTGACCACGATGGAGCACTGGGATATACGGCCGGTCGCCTGGGCAAAGAGCAGATACAGCATGCATACGCATGTGTATCATGCTCTTTTTTTGGTCTTAAGGAGTCTGACCGTGATATTCATACATAAAAGAACGGCTGGACAGCCTATAGCAAGGAGCATACAATTGTCCGGTTGTGCCTATTTTGTAAGGAATGTCGCCGCAGCTCTCCTGCCTGCGCTATAATAATGATGCAAAGTGCAGCTGAATCATGTCGGTGCTGACGAACATTGTGATAATGGCACAAAGGAGGCAGGAGAACACTAATGGCTGATCAGGAAAAGATAGCATCTATTCGCCAGGATGCTGCAGCGATTACCCGTGAATTAGCGGAAGCAGCAAATCTGGGACCCCACCATCTGCTGGTAATTGGCGCAAGCACAAGCGAGATTGCCGGACAGCATATCGGTACATCCGGAACACTGGATATCGCAGAAGCACTGGTGGAAGGTATAAGGGAAGTACAGGCGGAAATAGGATTTCAATTGGCTTTTCAGTGCTGTGAGCATCTGAATCGTGCACTGGTGGTTGAGCGTTCCACGCTGGAACGATACAACTGGACAGAGGTGGCGGCTGTACCTATTCCAAGAGCCGGCGGCTCGATGGCGGCTTATGTGTATCAGACGATGACAGACCCGTGCCTGGCCGAGACAGTAGAAGCCCATGCAGGAATAGATATTGGCGAGACGCTGATTGGCATGCATATGCGGCGTGTAGCGGTTCCTTACCGCCCGGCAATCCGTTATATCGGTGAAGCCCGCGTCAATGCAGCCCGCAGTCGTCCCAAACTGATCGGTGGAGAACGTGCTGTATATGCTCCTCTCCCACAGGCAGATGGCGGGACATGCGACTGATTAACAGAAGATTAACAACAATAGTGTTTACACGCAGCCTGTCTGCGATTAGCTTGAATAAATAATGACCTACAGGGGGAAATGACGAATGATGGAGCAATTGAGAAACAGTGATCCGGCAGTACTTGAGGCAATGGGATTGGAACTGAAGCGTCAGCGCACCAATATCGAACTGATCGCCTCCGAGAATATCGTAAGTGAAGCGGTTATGGAAGCGATGGGATCCGTACTGACTAACAAGTACGCCGAAGGTTATCCGGGCAAACGCTACTATGGTGGCTGTGAGCATGTGGATATCGTCGAGAATATTGCCCGCGACCGTGCCAAGGAACTGTTTGGTGCCGAGCATGTCAACGTACAGCCGCACTCCGGTGCACAGGCCAATATGGCGGTATATCTGGCAGCACTGAAGCCCGGTGATACTGTTCTGGGCATGAATCTCGCTCATGGCGGACATCTGACACACGGCAGTCCTGTCAATGCATCCGGATTGCTGTATAATTTCGTCGCTTACGGCGTACGCGAAGACAACTTTCTGATCGATTATGATGAAGTGCGCAAAACAGCATTCAAGCATCGTCCCCGTCTGATTGTGGCTGGTGCAAGTGCCTATCCGCGTACGATCGATTTTGAAGCACTCGCTTCTATCGCCAATGATGTAGGTGCATTGTTCATGGTCGATATGGCTCATATTGCCGGTCTCGTGGCAGCAGGTGAACACCCAAGTCCGGTGCCGCATGCCCATTTCGTAACAACAACCACCCACAAAACACTGCGCGGACCACGCGGCGGTATGATCATCTGTCGTCAGCCATGGGCAGCAGCGATAGACAAAGCGGTATTCCCGGGTTCCCAGGGCGGTCCGCTGATGCATGTCATTGCTTCCAAAGCGGTAGCTTTTGGCGAAGCACTCCAGCCTTCGTTCAAAACCTATGCACAGAATGTAGTCAAAAATGCCAAAGTACTCGCGCAGACGCTGGTGGATGAAGGATTGACGATCGTATCCGGCGGTACGGACAACCATCTGATGCTAGTGGATACACGCAATATCAACATCACCGGTAAAGAAGCGGAGCATGTACTCGATGCAGTAGGTATCACTACCAACAAAAATGCAATTCCTTTCGATCCAACCAGCCCGTTTGTAACAAGCGGTATTCGTCTGGGCACACCTGCAGCAACATCACGTGGTATGGACGAAGCGGCCATGGAACAGATAGGCAAAATCATCGCCATGACTCTCAAGGCTCCAAAAGACGAAGCAGTACTGGCGCAGGCAAGCAAGCTGGTCGCCGAATTGACAGATCGCTTCCCACTGTATGAGCAGGTTAAATACTAAGAATACTTTTTAAATTCAACAGAATTAGTACCTTTCTTAGAGATATCTTTATCATAATAAAAGTGTTTAATCATTGTTGATATGTAATTATATTCTTATAAAAAAATAAACGAATGCAGGATATGAACCAAGCCTGTTATTCGGCAGAATGATGCAAACCGGCGAGGGAGGTTCCCTTTGCCGGTTTTTGCATACTTTTCCAGTAAATTTTTTTGAAAAAATTAAAATAATTTACCCCATTCAAGCCATTTACCTTTATAATAATAAGGACTGGGTGAAAACAGGATGATTCCGCTTATATTTGGAAATTGTAAGCGTTATACTACAGGATTCGAGAATTGCGTGAAATCAGTAGAGTTGCGGATGAAATTGCCCGGAGGTAATGATATAATAGACAAGATTTACGGGAAAAAGCATTTTTCCCCGTCCTTACCCTTATGACAGGTCATGTGACTACATATGGATACGCAGGACTTACTTATTGTTATTATTGAACATACCGGAGGGACAAACCATGGCAAAACTGGTGATATGCGATCACCCTTTAATTCAACACAAACTCACGTTCATTCGTGACGTTAACACCAATACCAAAGAATTCCGCGAACTCGTTGATGAAGTGGCTACCTTGATGGCTTACGAGATTACACGTGATATTCCGCTGGAATCCATTCCTGTGGAGACGCCTGTTGTTAAGACAGAAGGCAAAGTAATCTCCGGACGTATGCTCGGATTGATTCCGATTCTGCGTGCAGGTCTGGGTATGCTCGATGGCGTCCTGAAGCTGCTTCCTGCAGCCAAGGTAGGTCATGTCGGATTGTTCCGTGATCCGGATACCATGCAGCCAGTAGAATATTATGTAAAGCTTCCGACAGATGTACAGGAGCGCGAACTGATCGTAATCGATCCGATGCTGGCTACAGGCGGTTCGGCGATTGCAGCGATTGATGTACTCAAAAAACGCGGCTGCACCCAGATCAAAATGATGAATCTGATTGCTGCTCCTGAGGGTGTAAAAGCTGTACACGATGTGCATCCCGACGTTGATATTTATGTCGCGGCACTGGATGATCATCTGAATGATCACGGCTATATTGTCCCTGGTCTCGGCGATGCCGGTGACCGTCTGTACGGAACTAAGTAAAGCGAGGTATGACCACAATTATGAAAAAGATCAAAGTAATGACTATTTTTGGCGTGCGTCCGGAAGCGATCAAAATGGCTCCACTCATCCTGGAGCTTCAGCAGCATCCTGAACATATCGAATCCGTTGTCTGCGTTACCGCCCAGCATCGTCAAATGCTGGATCAGGTTCTGGAAGTATTCAATATTACTCCGGATTATGATCTGGACGTAATGAAAGACCGCCAGACGCTGAATGAGATTTCGATTCGCGTTCTGGGAGGACTGGAGCCTGTACTGCGTGAAGCCAAGCCCGATATCGTGCTGGTACACGGTGACACACTGACTACATTCCTCGCGAGCTATGCCGCATTCATGCAGCAGATCAGTGTAGGGCATGTAGAAGCAGGTCTTCGTACATGGAACAAAATGTCTCCATATCCAGAAGAGATGAACCGTCAGCTGACCGGCGTTCTGGCCGATCTTCATTTTTCGCCGACGGAATGGTCTGCAGGCAATCTGTACAAAGAAAATAAGCTTGCGTCAAGCGTGTATATCACAGGCAATACCGTTACGGATGTGTTTCAATATACAGTACAGCCTGATTATCACCATCCCGTTCTGGAATGGGCAGCAGGCAAGCGGCTTATATTGATGACTGCACACCGCCGTGAATCCCAGGGCGAGCCGCATCGCAATATTTTCCGGGCAGTCAAGCGCATTGCTGACGAGTTCGAAGATATCGCGATCGTTTATCCGGTTCACCCGAGTCCGGCCGTCAAGGAACCGGCTCACGAGATTCTGGGCAATCATCCCCGTATTCAGCTGATCGACCCGCTGGATGTAGTGGATCTGCACAATTTCTATCCGCATACCCACCTGATTCTGACAGATTCCGGCGGTTTGCAGGAAGAAGCTCCTTCATTCGGAGTACCTGTTCTCGTACTGCGTGATACAACAGAGCGTCCGGAAGGAATCGAAGCCGGCACACTGGAACTGGTAGGTACGGATGAAGAGAAGATCTACGAACGTGCACAGGCGCTGCTGACGGATCAGGAACTGTATGATTCCATGAGCAAAGCAGCTAATCCGTACGGAGATGGTCAGGCATCCAAGCGGATTGTCAACGCAATTTTGCATCATTACGGCGTTTTGGAAGAGCGTCCTGAAGAATTTCACACAACGTTCAAAAAAGGGCCTACAGCAGTCTTGTGAAATGACGGATTACAGTATACAGTTGTACTGTAAGGTAGGTGTGATAAACCGCACAGCTATGAGGTTCTTTTGTTAGAACTTCGCGTTAATGCGATGAAGCGGATGGTTTGACAAAGACTTTGCCAATTCAGTACAATGAACTGGGATTCTGAGGGTGAACATACTATGACACAGGAACCGCAAAGCAATAAACCTGATTCATCGCCGTGGAAGGCTGTCGGTCTTGTCAGTGCAATCGGGGTAGATCTTGCCCTGTGTACGCTAGCCGGATTCTGGTTTGGTTCCTGGTTGGATGGAATGTGGAATCATTCGGGACTTGGCATCGGTCTGGGAGTGCTGGCGGGGCTGGTTGCAGGTATGGTCAGTATCGTCATCATTATCCGGAAAATAACGGGGGAAAGAAATGATTGAAATACCAGGTTACATATATTGGCTGACCCGGACCACCTTTATTTTTTGGGCCATTTGTCTGCTCGTAGTTGCGCTTTTACCGGATTATCGTCCTATTGCCTTTGGATTGATTGCAGGTTCTGCAGTCAGTTACGTGAACACCAAGTATCTGGCTCGCAAAGTACGTCTGATTACGGATGCAGCAGCAAACGGAGAAAAGAAAAAGAGGGGACTTGGGTTCTCTCAACGTGCAGCCGTGTCGGTGGCGGCTGTGATCCTTGCTGTGAAATTTCCACAATGGTTTGAAATGTACGCTCTGGCAGGAAGCCTCGTATTTGCGCCGTTCGCGCTAATCGTTATCGGTTTTATTCTTTCTCGCCATGAAGAGCGTAACTCCGCTAATGAAAGGGGTGAGAAAAATGCATGAATCACCGATTATAAACGTGGGGTTTGACATCGATTTATCGGTTGTGATTATGCTGATTGTAACTTGTGCCATCGTCTTCATTTTGGCCAAACTGTCAATCCGTAATCTCTCCGTCGACAATCCAAGCAAGCTGCAGAACTTTATGGAATGGGTCGTTGAATTCGTTCAGGGACTGATTACCAGCACGATGGATTACAAAAAAGGAAGACCTTTCCTTTCACTCGGTATTACGCTGATTATGTTTATCTTCGTCGGCAATATGCTGGGACTGCCATTCGGTCTGGTATTCGATTATACCAATGCAGCAAGTGCGACATTCTTTGGACATCCTTTGACTCCGGTTGTAGAAGGTCTGGCGAATGGAAGCCATGGTGTGGAAATCGCTTGGTGGAAATCACCAACTGCTGATGCGGCTGCGGCAATGGGACTGGCGCTGATCGTGTTCGTACTCGTTCACTATCTGGGTATCGTCAGAAATCCGAAGCACTATTTTGCTCATTATTTCAAACCGTTCTTCTTCTTCTTCCCTATCAATGTCATCGAGCAGTTGTCCAAACTGCTGACGCATGGTATGCGTCTATTCGGTAACATTTTTGCGGGTGAGGTACTGATTGCTGTCCTGCTCAAAATGTCTGCTGTCTGGTACGGCGCTATCGCGTCGGTTATTGGTCTGGTTGTATGGCAGGGTTTCAGTATATTCGTTGGTACGATCCAAGCCTTTGTATTTACAATTCTGGCTATGGTGTACATATCACAGTCGCTTGAGACGGATGAAGATCATTAAATCTTTATCGGCAACAACAGGCTGATTTGAATAGCCTGCGTTCTGTTCGGAGGCAATCGGTTTCAAGGTTCGGAAGTAGGTTACCCTTCATACCGGGCTCAATATACATTCAATTACTTATATATCTCTAAGGAGGATTTTTTCACATGGGAGCATTAGCATTTATCGCAGCGGCAATCGCTGTAGGTTTGGGCGCATTGGGCGCAGGTATTGGTAACGGTCTGATCGTAAGTAAAACAGTTGAGGGTGTTGCTCGCCAACCGGAAGCAAAATCCACACTGCAAACGCTTATGTTTATCGGTGTAGGTCTGGTAGAGGCACTGCCTATCATCGGTGTCGTACTGGCATTCATTTTCTACTCTCAAGCATAAGAAATATACAAATCACTTGGCGGGGAAGGCCACAGCCATCCGCGCCTTCTTTTTAGCGTACAGGATGTAACGGATGATTATTGAAGCAGAAGTTAGGGAAGGAGTGAGCTGAATTGCATTTCGTATGGAGCAGTTTTGTATTTACTATTATTGCGTTTTTGATCCTATACTGGTTGTTGAACCGCTACGCGTTCGGTCCGTTGTTTTCGATCATGGAAAAACGTCGTGAGCTGATCAAGCAGCAAATGGATGAAGCAGCTCAGACACGCCAGCAGGCGACTCAATATGTAGAAGAACAAAAAGCAGCTTTGCAACAGGCTCGTAAAGATGCTCAGGATATTATCGAGCAGGCTCGCCAGACGAGCAACAGCCAGACAGAACAGCTGCTTAATCAAGCCAAAGAAGAATCCATGCGTCTCAAAGATGAGGCTGCACGTGATATCGAGAACGAGAAGAACAAAGCCGTGGCTGCACTACGCAGTGAAATCGGTGCTGTCTCTGTACAAATTGCTTCTAAAGTGCTGCAAAAAGAAGTCGATGCCAATGCGCAGGAACAACTGGTGGATAACTACCTGAAAGACGTAGGGATCAGACAATGAGCCGGGACTCGGTAGTATCTTCCCGCTACGCCAGAGCACTTTTTGAAGCAGCGTCCGATCAGGGACGAGTAGAAGAGACAGGACAGGAACTGAAAGCGGTCGTTGAGGCTTTTGAAATGGACAGCGAGATGCGCAACTTTATCGCTACGCCGAATATATCGCTGACGGATAAGGAAAATGTACTGAAAAATGTACTTTCCGGCAAAGTATCCGACATCTTGCTAAGCACTATTCTGCTGCTGATTGAACGGGGCAGACAGGACGTATTCAGCGAATTGCTGACCAGCTACACAGCAATTGTCAGCCGTACATTGAATGTAGCGGATGCTGTAGTCTATACTCCTTATCCGCTGAATGAACAGGAACAGGCCGAAGTGGCTGCCACTTTTGGACAGATATCAGGCAAGCGCCTGAAGGTTGTGAATGTTATTGACGAGAAGCTGATCGGCGGACTCAAAGTCGTGATCGGTGATACTCTGTATGACGGAAGCATTTCGGGCAAGCTTGAACGTTTGGAAAAGTCTTTTCAAAGACAAGCATAAGAGACAGGAGGGACTGACTTGAGTATCAGACCTGAAGAAATCAGTACATTGATTAAAAGTCAAATCGAGCAATACAAAAACGATATTGAAGTCGTTGAAGTCGGTACCGTTATTCAGGTAAGCGACGGTATTGCCCGTATATATGGTTTGCAAAACGTTATGGCCGGCGAATTGCTTGAGTTCTCCAATGGGGTAATGGGTATGGCTCAGAACCTGGAAGCCAACAATGTCGGTGCAATTATCCTGGGTGAATACACGAATATTCGTGAAGGCGATCAGGTAAAACGTACTGGCCGCATCATGCAGGTTCCTGTAGGTGAAGCGATGCTGGGTCGCGTTGTTAATGCACTGGGTCAACCGGTGGATGGCAAAGGACCAATCGCTGCTACAGAATACCGTCCAATCGAAAGTGCTGCACCTGGTGTTATCGACCGTAAATCGGTTCATGAGCCAATGCAGACAGGTATCAAAGCGATCGACGCTATGGTTCCAATCGGTCGTGGACAACGGGAATTGATCATCGGTGACCGCCAGACTGGTAAAACAGCTATCGCAATCGATGCCATCATTAACCAAAAAGGTCAAGGCGTAAAATGTATTTATGTAGCAATCGGACAAAAGCAATCCACAGTAGCACAGGTTGTTGAGACACTGCGTCGTCATGGTGCACTGGATTACACGATTGTTGTTACAGCATCTGCTTCCGAGCCTTCTCCGCTGCTGTATATCGCTCCATACGCAGGTTGCGCAATGGGCGAATACTTTATGTACAAAGGCGAACATGCTCTGATCATCTATGATGATCTGTCCAAACAGGCTGCAGCATATCGCGAACTTTCCTTGCTGCTTCGCCGTCCACCGGGTCGTGAGGCATTCCCTGGTGACGTCTTCTACCTGCATTCCCGTTTGCTGGAACGTGCAGCCAAACTGAGTGATGCAAGAGGCGGCGGTTCCCTGACAGCTCTGCCATTTATCGAGACTCAGGCATCCGACGTATCCGCTTATATCCCAACCAACGTAATTTCGATTACTGACGGTCAGATCTTCCTGGAGTCCGAACTGTTCTATGCAGGTCAGCGTCCAGCGATCAACGTTGGTATCTCGGTATCCCGTGTAGGTGGTTCCGCACAGATCAAAGCGATGAAAAAAGTAGCAGGTACACTGCGTCTGGATCTGGCTCAATATCGTGAGCTCCAGGCATTTGCCCAGTTCGGTTCCGATCTGGATAAATCGACTCTTTCCCGTCTGAACCGTGGTGCGCGCATGATGGAAATCCTGAAACAGGGTGTTAACCAGCCGCTGCTTGTTGAACAACAGGTAGTGAGTCTGTATACTGCTGTCAAAGGTCATCTGGATGATATTCCGGTCAACGATGTACGTCGTTTTGAATCGGAATTCCTCGCATTCATGGCCAGCAACCACAATGCTGTTCTGCAGTCGATCCGTGACACCAAGGATATTACGGCAGATAACGAAAAAGCACTGGTTGATGCGATCAATGCATTCAAAAAAGGCTTCGCTACGAGCTAAGTTTTGACCGTTAATACGGACATATAAATAATTGTTTTCCTCTATAAGATCGATTGCTGTTCAGGAGGACGCCACACGGCACGATTCATGAACAGTGATGGAATCTGCAGGTCCGGTGGATATTCGTATTCACCGGTTGTCCTGCTCCAAATCTCATACTTTGAAGTGGATTCAAGGTCAAGGTGGTGAAATCATATGGCTAAAGGTATGCGTGAGATTAAACGACAGATCAAGAGTGTACAGAACACCCGTCAGATTACTAAAGCGATGGAGATGGTTGCTGCCTCCAAGCTGCGCAAAGCCCAGGAGAAAGCCCAGGCGGCGCGTCCGTATTCCGACAAGCTGCGTGAAGTGGTAGCGAGTATCGCTTCCGGCACCAAAGGGATACATCATCCGATGTTGGACACTCGTCCTGTCAAAAGAGTGGCGTATCTGGTCGTTACTTCCGACCGTGGACTCGCTGGCGGTTACAATGCCAACGTACTTCGTCACGTTTCTGCTGAAATACGCAAACGTCATACGTCGGCAGACCAGTATGAATTATTTGTAATTGGTCGTAAAGGACGCGACTACTTCCGTCGTCGCAGCATGCCAATCACAGAAGTGGTAGCTGAACTGTCCGATTTCCCGACCTATGCGGATATCAAGACACTCGCACAGGCTGCTGTACAGGGATATGAAGAAGGACGCTATGATGAGCTTCACTTATGTTATAACCAGTTCGTGAACCCGTTAACTCAGATTCCGACGCTGACACGTCTGCTGCCAATGGACGCTTTGGAGACTGCCGATCAGGATAGTGTCAAAGCCAGCTATGAATACGAGCCTTCCGCTGAGGATGTACTCGCCGTTCTGCTGCCAAGATATGCACAGACGCTCATCTACAATGCTCTTCTTGAGGGCAAGGCAAGTGAGCAGGGCGCACGGATGACAGCAATGGGTAGTGCGACCAAAAACGCTTCCCAGCTTATTGGTGATCTCAAACTGGTCTACAACCGTGCACGTCAGGCTGCCATTACGCAGGAAATTACGGAAATCGTAGCCGGCGCCAGCGCACAAAACTGATCGGTCTACACATAAAGAACGGTTATGAACGGCAAGATGGCAATCACATAAACCAATTGTTTTATACAGCAAGTCAGTAGGAGGGAAAACGATAATGAACAAAGGACGTGTAGTAAGTATCACGGGTCCGGTTGTAGACGTTGAGTTTGAACGTGGTCAACTTCCGGAAATTCTGCATGCGCTCAAAGTCGAGAGTACACTGGATAATGGTACGGTTATCGACCTGACGCTTGAAGTATCCAATCACCTGGGCGATAATCTGGTCCGTTGTATTGCGATGTCTTCCACAGATGGTCTGGTTCGCGGTCTGGATGTAATCAATCTGGGCGGTCCAATCTCTGTACCTGTAGGTAATGTTACTTTGGGTCGTGTATTTAACGTACTCGGTAACCCAATCGACGAAGCGGGCGATGTTGTCGCTGAAGTCAAAAACCCGATTCACCGTGAAGCGCCTAAATTTGACGAATTGTCCACACAGGCAGAAATGCTGGAAACCGGGATCAAGGTTATCGACCTTCTCGCTCCTTATGCCAAAGGTGGTAAAATCGGTCTGTTCGGTGGTGCCGGTGTAGGTAAAACCGTAACAATCCAGGAATTGATCAATAACATCGCCCAGGAGCATGGCGGTATCTCCGTATTCTCCGGTGTTGGCGAGCGTACTCGTGAAGGTAATGACCTGTATCACGAGATGAGAGATTCCGGCGTTATCAACAAAACAGCTATGGTATTCGGACAAATGAATGAACCACCGGGCGCACGTCTGCGTGTTGCACTGACAGGTTTGACAATGGCCGAGTATTTCCGTGATGTAGAAGGTAAAGACGTACTTCTGTTCATCGATAATATCTTCCGCTTTACTCAAGCGGGTTCTGAAGTATCCGCGCTGCTCGGACGTATGCCGTCTGCGGTAGGTTACCAGCCAACCCTGGCTACCGAGATGGGTCAGCTGCAGGAACGTATTACTTCCACCAAAAAAGGATCGGTTACATCCATCCAGGCGATTTATGTACCTGCGGATGACTATACGGATCCAGCGCCAGCAACGACGTTTGCCCACTTGGATGCAACGACGAACCTGGAGCGTAAAATCTCCGAGATGGGTATCTTCCCTGCGGTAGATCCACTGGCTTCAAGCTCCCGTATCCTGAGTCCTGAAGTTGTAGGCGAAGAGCATTACAACGTAGCACAGGGCGTACAGCGCATTCTGGCTCGTTATCAGGAACTGCAGGATATCATCGCCATCCTGGGTATGGACGAGCTGAGCGAGGAAGACAAGCTGACAGTATCACGTGCACGTAAGATCCAGCGCTTCCTGTCCCAGCCTTTCCACGTTGCAGAGCAATTTACCGGTATCAAAGGATGTTATGTACCTGTAAAAGAAACAGTGCGCAGCTTTAAAGAAATTCTGGATGGTAAGCATGATGATCTTCCGGAAGCAGCATTCCTCTTTGTAGGCACAATTGAAGAGGCAGTGGAAAAAGCGAAAACACTGTAAGCAGATGCCTGCAAAACGTGAGGAGGGATGAAAGTGAGCACGTTTTTACTGGAGATCGTTACACCTGAACGTCTGGTGTTTTCCGAACAGGTCGACCGACTGAAAGCGACCGGAATTGATGGAGAGCTGGGTATTCTGGCTGGTCATATTCCGATGGTTACACCTCTCAAAGTCGCTCCATTGGCTTTCCAGGCTGGCAAGCAGCGTACAACATATGCTATCCAGGGCGGATTCCTCGAAGTTCGCGCGGATAAAGTTGTTGTACTGGCAGACAGTGCCGAGAAAGCAAGCGATATTGACGTGGACCGTGCACGCGCTGCCAAAGAGCGTGCCGAGCGTCGCCTGAACAACCGTTCACAGGATCACACTGATTTCCGCCGTGCAGAGCTTGCTCTGCAGCGGGCGATGAACCGGATCAAGGTATCATCATCAGGTGAAAATAGATAAACGTATGCAGCCGGTCCGTGCAAAACGGTCCGGCTCTTTGCGTTATACCACTTATTCCGATTGACTAACCATGACTACCAGCGAAACCTGAATGTTGTACCCAGAAAGGGATAACAGATACGAAAAACAATAAAAATAATTGCTTTTCGAGAGGCATGTCAGGTATTTCGACCTATATAAATAGATCGCCTAATGCTGTAAATTTATGCATGTTATGAGAAAAAAACGGCCTCAATGCTGGTTATTTTCTGTAAATACACGATTATGTCAATAAAACGGTGATTTTTGTAAATTTGGGACTAGATTCTTTGGGTAAGGGCAAGTATTATAGAATAGTCCGTATTAAGGCTGATTGCTAAGTAATTTTTGTAAGGAGGGCAAGAGCTGAAATGAATACAGTAGATGCGGGAGCCGCTGTCGGCGCAAACGGTTTGCTATCCATCTTCATCTCGCTTCTTTGCATCGGTCTTTCATTTTGGGCACTGCAAAATCTAAAGCTAGACCTGCTGATTCGTTATCCCAAGAGTGCTGCCGGTAAGTTGCTTCAATTACTGCTGGCCATTGTGCTTGGGCATTTCGTATCTGCCTTTTTGCTCGATTATATCCAGTGGACACAGTCTCTGCGATTTATGTTTTGAATGTAAAGAGGATGGTTATAAGTGTTTTAGACTTATTTCATGGTTTACGCATTGGATGATGCGACTTCAACAGCGCAACATTGTACCTCTCTATGTTGAGACGACCGCAGGATAATCAACTATTATACCAAATATTAAAAATCAAAATTTATGCAATAGGGCATTATAATACCGAGCGAATAGATAATATACGAATGGCATTGCATCAAGACAGACTTGTCTCCGCCAGCCAGTTATACTATTGATTCCTCCTTTATTATGCCGGATAAGCAAAATGACGCGCGGAGGGAACCCTAATGAGCAAATTTATCGTCCGCGGTGGCAAGCGATTGACAGGAAATGTCAAAGTTAGCGGAGCAAAAAATTCTGTTCTTCCAATTATTGCTGCCTCACTACTGGGAGAAAACGGTGTAAGTATTATTCATGACGCACCTTCCCTAGACGATGTAATGACGATTAACAAAGTATTGGAATCGCTTGGAGCGGTGGTTACATACCAGGATGAGACGATTCATGTGAACGCACAGGAATTGTCCTCATGCGAAGCGCCTTATGAATGGGTAAGCAAAATGCGTGCCTCTTTTCTGGTGATGGGTCCACTTTTGACTCGTATGGGTCATACCCGCATTTCTCTGCCTGGCGGCTGCGCAATTGGCACACGTCCAATTGATCAGCATCTCAAAGGTTTTGAAGCGATGGGAGCAGAGATTAATCTTGGACAAGGCTACATTGAAGCCAAATGCGAAGGTAGACTTCGTGGTACCAAGATTTATCTGGACGTAGCGAGTGTTGGCGCAACCGAGAATATCATGATGGCTGCGACACTTGCAGAAGGTATTACTACAATTGAAAATGCCGCAAAAGAGCCTGAGATTGTGGATCTGGCGAACTTCCTGAATGGAATGGGAGCCAAAGTCCGCGGTGCCGGTACTGGTGTTATTCGCATTGAAGGTGTAGAGAAGCTTCAGGGAACCGAGCACACCGTTATTCCGGACCGTATTGAAGCAGGTACGTATATGGTAGCAGCTGCTATTACTGGCGGTAATGTATACGTTGAAGGTGCGATTGCTGATCACCTGGGTCCTGTTATTGCGAAAATGGAAGAAATGGGCGTAGAGATTATTCCTGATGAGAATGGGGTTCAGGTCATTGCCGACCGTCCTCTGCGCGCAGTAGACGTCAAAACATTGCCTTATCCGGGCTTCCCAACGGATATGCAAGCTCAGATGATGGCATTGATGCTTGCTTCTGAAGGTACAAGCATTATTACTGAAACGGTATTTGAAAACCGCTTCATGCATGTAGACGAGTTCAATCTGATGAACGCTGGTATTCGTATCGAAGGCAGAACATCGATCGTAACCGGAGATGCAAGTCTCGTAGGCGCCAAAGTGTGTGCTACCGACCTGCGTGCCGGTGCAGCGTTAATCTGTGCAGGTCTTATTGCTGACGGTACGACCGAAGTAGGCGGTACTCATCATATCGATCGTGGTTATGTGAATCTGGCGGAGAAATTGTCCGGTCTGGGCGCTAATATCTGGCGTCTGGAAGATACGGATACCCAAACGGCTGCTGCCGAGCAGGAACAGACCGTATCTTTTGGTGACAAAGCCAAACAAGCGGATGCTGCTATGCTGAATGTACAGCCTACAGGCGTTTAATTGATCTGAAAATCAACCTGCACAGCCGCTTATTCAGGCTGGTTGTACAGGTTAAATACAATAGACAAAGAGCCAGGCCTTCCGAGGTCTGGCTTTTTGTTTGGTTACATGACTGTCATATTCGCCAAATAACGAACAATAGCGTTGAATACACCCCGTAAGTATGCTAATTTTAATAAAGATTGACCGTGATAAGAGTTTGACGATCTGAGCATTTGGACGAAATGCGAATTCTACTATAGATAGTAACGTTCCCGGGATGCAGACAGCTGTATTGGTGAATTCGCCCAGACGGTGTGGTGATAAGAGACTCTTTTACCGGAAATACAACTTTTGGAGGCTCTTGACATGTTTAGCAAGGATATCGGAATTGATCTGGGTACGGCGAACGTACTGATTCATGTAAAAGGAAGAGGTGTCGTGCTCAACGAACCTTCCGTAGTAACACTTGAGACAGATACCAAGCGCGTTCTCGCGGTTGGTGAAGAAGCACGTCGTATGATTGGACGTACCCCTGAGAATATTGTGGCCATTCGTCCACTGCGTGATGGAGTTATTGCCGATTTTGAAGTGACCGAGCTAATGCTCAAATATTTTATAAACAAAGTAGGCGTGCGTAACTGGTACAGCCATCCGCGCATTCTGATTTGTGCCCCAACCAATATTACGTCCGTCGAACAAAAATCAATCCGTGAAGCTGCTGAGCGCAGTGGAGCCAAAGAGGTATTTTTGGAAGCAGAGCCCAAGGCAGCCGCAATCGGCGCCGGCATGAATATCTATGAGCCAAGTGGTAACATGGTTATTGATATTGGTGGCGGTACCAGTGATATTGCTGTACTGTCTCTTGGTGATATTGTAACTTCCTCTTCTCTGAAAGTAGCGGGAGACAAATTCGATGACGCGATTATGCGCCATATCAAAAATGAATATAAATTGCTGATCGGTGAACGTACGGCAGAAGATATCAAAATTAATATTGCAACGGTACGTCCGGGTGGTATACAGCGTGAGATGGACATTCGCGGCCGGGATATGGTGACAGGTCTGCCGAAGACCGTTACGATTACAGCAAATGAAGTACAGGCTGCTCTGTCCGATACGATTCTCTCGATCGTAGCATCCGCCAAAGTTGTTCTGGAACAGACTCCACCGGAATTGTCTGCCGATATTATCGATCGCGGCGTTATTTTGACAGGCGGCGGTGCACTGCTGGATGGTCTGGAAGAACTGCTGTCCCAGGAACTTCATGTTCCTGTACTCGTAGCTGAAGATCCTATGCACTGTGTAGTCAAAGGAACTGGAATTATGTTAAATAATTTGGATAAAGTCTCTAAAAAAAAGTTCTGACCAAGCCGATATAAAACATATAATGCATAAATGACGGTGTTTTTATCCATAGAGTTAGACTTTGGCTAGATTCAGAACGTGAGAGGAGTATCCGGAAATGTTAAGAGGTCTTTATACTGCTGCTTCTGGTATGATTACTCAACAGCGTCGCCATGATACGGTGACTCAGAATATCGCAAATATCAATACCCCCGGCTACAAACAGGTAGAAAGCATAGAGCGATCTTTCCCGGAAATGCTGATTTCCTTGACCGACGGGGACCAGGGCGCAACGAATCGTAACATTGGCCGTCTAAATACAGGCGTGCTGGCCGAAGAGAGTATCTCCATGAACGTACAGGGTGATGTTCGCCAGACCAATTCACTGGACGACTTTGCTCTGGTATCGGAGATTAATCTGGCAGATCCGGCCACCGGACAAAATATTCCTTTCGATGCTTCCGGTAAATATGTAGCAGACAATGGTACAGTAACCTATCGTCCACAGGCGTTCTTTGCAGTTACCGGCAAGGACGGCGAGACAGGCTACACGCGTGACGGTAACTTCCAACTGAACGGCGCAGGCAATCTGCTCACTTCTACAGGCAATCAGGTGTTGGGAGCCAATGGTAACCCGGTTACACTACAGGGTTCCATGGAAGACTACAATGTGGATTCCCGCGGTGTTATTACAGCGAGAGACACAGGCGGTGAAGTAGGACGTATCGGTATTACAGTCGTTACACAGCCGGGTCAGATGTCCCGCAGCGGAGATGGATTGTTCCGTATTGCTAATGCCAATACAGCAGGAGCAAGAGCGCTCGAAGCAGGCGACAATGTGGAATTGCGTCAAGGTTATCTGGAAGGTTCCACAGTAGATGCGGCAGCTTCCATGGTAGATCTGACTGCAGCAATGCGCGCTTATGAAGCCAACCAAAAAGTAGTACAATTCTACGACAAGAGTCTTGAGAAAACCGTCAACGAAATCGGACGTGTATAATAGAGCAAAACAGATGGCAAGCAAAGGAGGCAAATAATGAATAACTCCATGATCAGCGCAATGGTGGCAATGAGCGGTATCCAGCAAAAGTTGGGTGTAGTATCGGATAATATCGCAAATGCCGATACAGTAGGCTACAAAGGCAAGCAGGCGACGTTTGAGGATGTATTTACTACAGTCAAACAGCAGCCGGGTGCTGCCTCACAGCTGCCGGGTCGTGTGACCGCTCCGGGTTATAATGTTGGATTCGGTGCCCGTATGGGTGACGTAACCATGGATATGACCCAGGGTGCGCTGAAGAATACCCAGAATCCGACAGACCTGGCTATCCAGGGAGACGGTATGTTTGCAGTAAGCGTAGACGGACAACAGGGCTGGACACGTGAAGGATCATTTCATTATGTTCCTGTAGCCAATGATCCCAAAAGTGCTTATATGGCAACAGAGCAGGGATATCTGCTGCTGGGAGACAATGGACAGCCGGTAAAAGTACCTGCCAAAACCCAGATTGATATCGATGCCAAAGGGGTTATCCGTTCTACTGACGGTACAGGCAAAGTGACTGTTGTAGGTAGTCGTACCGTTGATCCTGCAACCGGCAAAGAGACAATTAAACCACAACGTATTCAGGTTGACCGGATTACCCATCCTGAAGGTCTGCAACAGATGGATGGCAACTTGTTCGTATTGCCTGCCAACCAGAATCGTGCCAGTGTAATCGGCCCGATGTCTGCAGCTACCGAAGTTCGTCAGGGCTTTCTGGAAGCATCCAATGTGGATTTGAGTACAGAAATGACTGAAATGATGACAGTACAGCGCGCTTATCAGCTGGCAGCGCGTGCCCTTTCGTCCAGTGACCAAATGATGAACCTGACCAATACGCTCCGTGGCTAGTCGTCGCTCCGCTATTCAGGAAGCAGCTAAGACTCAAAAAGCAGCTCCAAACAAGAAGCTAACCCGAAGACCGGCTGCTCCTGAACCAAAAGAACGGGAGAAGAAGCCAGCCCCTTCTTCCCGTTCAGCGGGAACCCAGACTATGCGTGTTATGCTGACAATTGTCGGCTTTGTTGTAGCGATCCTGCTGGGCATGATCGTAGGCTATGCTGTTCTGGGGCATAAAAGTATTGCGGATATATTGTATCCGGAGACCTGGGCCCATATTTTCCAGCTTGTCTTTGCACCCTAAAAGAATAATCGATGTTTTACACAACCAACTCCTGCTTCGGCAGGAGTTTTATTTTTTATGCCGAAACCGTTATAATGATGTGGATGCTTAAAATGGCTGAAAATTGCTTACATATGATATGAGAGTATAAATGGATATATCATACTGACGGCAAATGAAATATGCCCAAAGATATATTCCATTATATGGATTGAGAATCTATAATGATGGAAAATGAGAGGAGACTGTCTATGTACAATGTACAAGAAATTCAGGAAATCATTCCGCACCGCCCTCCGTTTCTGCTGGTAGATCGCCTTTTGGAACTGGAAGAAGGCAAGCGGGCTGTAGGAATCAAGAACGTTACAATCAACGAGCCTTTCTTTGTTGGTCATTTTCCGGGATATCCGGTAATGCCTGGAGTACTGATCGTTGAAGCACTGGCTCAGGTAGGTGCAGCTGCTATTCTCAAAGTAGAGGCAAATCGCAGCAAACTGGCGATGTTTGCCGGTATCGACAATGTACGCTTCCGGGGTCAGGTAGTTCCTGGAGATACACTTCGATTGGAAGTGGAGATCACCCGTATGAAGGCTTCAATTGGCAAGGGACGTGCCGTAGCTACCGTAGACGGTAATGTAGTCGTTGAAGGCGAGATTATGTTTGCCCTCACTGCGCGGGATAATGCCTGAACAGTGGAATAAATAAAAGAATATTGGATTTGGGAAAATACATTCGAGTGGAGAAAGGAAGGATATAATGACAAACCTTAGTGAACAGGCACAACGCAATTTGGATCAATGGCTGAATGATACGACAATCGATGCGAAAACCAAAGAGGAACTGCAAAGCTTAGATGGACAGGTACAGGAACTGGAAGATCGTTTTTACCGTGATCTGGAATTCGGTACAGGTGGTCTGCGCGGCGTGATCGGAGCAGGCAGCAACCGTATGAACTCCTACACTGTAGGCAGAGCGACGCAGGGACTGGCGGAATACATTCTGTCTGTACATAAAGGAACGGAAAAGCCTTCCGTTGTTATTGCCCATGATTCCCGTCATTTCTCTCCCGAGTTTTCTCTGGAAGCTGCACTTGTACTGGCAGGTAACGGCATCGTAACCAAGCTGTTCCCGTCACTGCGTGCAACTCCGGAATTGTCTTTTGCTGTGCGCCATCTGAACGCTACAGCAGGTATCGTCATTACAGCGAGCCACAACCCACCGGAATATAATGGCTACAAAGTATACAATGCCAGCGGCGGCCAGCTTGTTCCGCATGAAGCAGAGCAGGTTATCAGCAACATTCGCGAGATTGCTTCATTTGCCGAGATCAAGCGTCTTAACCGTGAAGAAGCAGAAAGTCAGGGCATGCTCGTATGGCTGGGCAGTGAAGAGGATGAAGCTTTCCTCGATACGGTAACATCCATCAGCGTGAATCGTGAACTGCTGCAGGGTGAAGCCGGCAAAAACCTGAATATCGTCTATACACCTCTGCATGGTACAGGTTATCGTCCGGTACGTGAAGGTTTGCAGCGTCTGGGCTTTACCAATGTCTCTATTGTAGAGCAGCAGCAGGAGCCGGATGGCAACTTCAGCACAGTGAAATCTCCGAACCCGGAAGAGCGCGAAGCTTTTACCCTCGCTATTGAACTGGGTGAAAAAGTCGGCGCGGATATTCTGATTGGTACCGATCCGGATAGTGACCGTATGGGTGCAGTAGTCAAAGATCCATCCGGCAAATACTTTGTACTAACAGGTAACCAATCCGGTGCGATCATGATCCATTACTATCTGAGCCAACTGCAGGAGCAGGGCAAACTGCCTTCTAACGGTGCAGTGGTCAAAACGATCGTAACCAGTGAAATGGGTGCAGCTATTGCCGAACATTATGGTGCAACTGTCTATAACACACTGACCGGTTTCAAATATATCGGCGAGAAAATGAACCAGTTCGAAGAAACAGGCGAGCATACTTTCCTGTTTGGCTATGAAGAAAGCTACGGCTATCTGGCGGGCAACTATGCGCGCGATAAAGATGCAGTAGTTGCAGCACTGCTGATCAGTGAAGCTGCTGCCTACTACAAACAGCAAGGCAAAACACTGTATGATGTACTGCAGGAGTTGTATGAGCAGTTTGGATATTTCCAGGAGAGTCTGGAATCCCGCACACTCAAAGGCAAAGACGGCGTTGCCCAGATCCAGGGCATCATGGAGAGCTGGCGTACAGACAGTCCTTCCGAGATCAATGGAGTTCAGGTTGCAGAAGCACTCGACTATTCCAAAGGTCTGAACGGACTGCCAAAAGAAAATGTGTTGAAGTTTATGCTGGCTGACGGCTCCTGGTTCTGCCTGCGTCCATCCGGCACAGAGCCTAAAATCAAAGTGTACTTTGCAGTACGTGGAGACTCACAGGCGGATTCCGAAGCACGCATGAATACACTCAAGCAGGCAGTAATGAGCCGCGTTGACGGATAATAGCCGGAATTAATTGATTTTGCGTGGTATTCTTGTTTGAAATGGCATTTTTCTATGAATTTATAGTAGGACTTGCTTGTCGTACAGTATATAATAAAGCAGATGAATGAAGGGGTTCCGCTGCCAGGTCCTATCTGAGCAGCGGAACCATTCGTTATGTTTGGCCCCTGACTGTCAGCAGTACAGAGACGAATATAACGATCTTATTAAGGAGGTACTTTAGTGGTTCAGAAATGGCAGCGTTGGAACAACGCTTCTGCAAAATGGTTATGGATACTTGTTATTCTCGGTATGGTGGCTTCCTTGCCGATTGCCTATAATCGTATTCAGACAGAAGCAACGTCCAAAAATGTGGAATTTGTATTTAATTATCGTAATCTGATTACTATTGCGTCGTATCAGCCTCATCCCCAGGATTATATCCAACAACAATTACAGCGGCTCAAAGATGCAGGGGTTGGGTCTGCAGCTGTATACCAGAGCAGTTTGAGTGAACTGCAAACCTCACAACGAATTCATGTGTATAGTTCTGCGGATGTGGCTAATTTCCAAAATCAGGTGATTCCACTCAACGAAAATTTTACATATGTCCAGTTCACCAGCGAAGAGAACGCGCAGATGTTGAAGCCTGTTCTTGAGCGCGTGTTCGGTTCATTGGGTATTTCGGTTTCTCCATGGTCGTATCAGAAACTGCCGGGTGTAGTCATTCAAGCATCGCCGGATGATGCAGGTCTCAAGCCGCTTGATCCGGATCCGGTCACAATGAAAACATTGCATGATATGGGCTTCCAGATTGTACCGCGTCTGAATGATGCTTTGCCGTACAGCCAGGCAATGCTGAGCGGACTGCTGGATCAGTTTACCGCTTATGGCGTGAAGACTATTCTGTTCGATGGTAGTTCCGTTACAGGTTTTAATGATGATATTGAGAAAAAGAGCATTACTGCATTTGCGCAATTGCTTAAGGAACATCATATCGCGATTGCAGCGATAGAGAACCTCAAAGCTCCTCAGGATGGATTTAGCAAATTGGCATATTTAAATGACTACAATGTAGTGCGTCTGTACTCGCTTAGCGAGGGAGATTCCCAGCTGGATCCGATTACAGTAGCTGACCGTTTTGTTCTGGCCAGTAAAGACCGTAATATCCGCATGATGTATCTGAATCTGGCAGTATCGCGTGATACAACCAAAGCCAAGATGACAGATTCGATTGATAATGTAATTAACAGTCTCCAGGGTGGAGGCAATGCCATACATGATATTCAGAAAAATGGATTCACGATTGGTCCTGCAGTTGCGCGTGATGTCCATACGTTTGCCATGGAGCGCTACGTCAAGCTGCTTGTACTGATTGGAGCTATCGCAGCTATTTCGCTGCTGGTGTACTACTTTGTACGTCGTTTGACGCTGATTGCTTTTGTACTGGGATTGATTGGTAGTGCCGGTTTGATCCTGATTCACAAAGCACTTCTGCTCGAGCAGGGAATTGCCTTGCTGGCAGCGATCAGTATTCCTACTATTGCGATGATCTATGCCGTACGTAAAGTAGACCGCATGTATGAATCAAGACAGACTTTATCTACAGGCAAGCGTGTGATCCAGGCAGTAGTATTATTCATTATTACTTCTCTGTGGTCATTGACCGGAGCCTTGTTCATTATTGGGCTGCTCGATGATATCACCTATCAGCTGGTTATTAATCAATTCCGTGGTGTCAGTCTGCTGCATTTTGCACCGATTGCACTGACAGCCATCTATATTGCTTTTTATCGTGGTAAAGAAGGATTTGGCTTTGCCGGCCTTCGTAAACTGCTGAAATCACCAGTCACGCTGACATGGATCATCGTACTGGGAGTGGTGTTTGTAGTAGGTCGTTATTATCTGGAGCGTACAGGTAATGCCGGAACCGTATCCCCACTGGAAATGCAGTTCCGTAATGCACTGGAAGGACTGTTCAATGTTCGTCCACGTAACAAGGAATTCCTGATGGCACATCCACTGTTTATTGCTGGTGTGTTTATCGCAGCCAAGTATCGTCATGCCATTTACATTCTGATCATTGCTTCGATCGGTCAGCTGTCGATGGTAGACACATTTGCCCATATTCATTCACCGGTACTGATTTCCCTGTCCCGTGGTCTGCTGGGAATGGGTCTTGGACTGGTTCTGGGACTCGTGGCAATCGTTATCTGGCAAATCATTGAAAGGTGTTGGAAAAAATGGCTTCCGTCTCTGTTCAAATCGTAATCTCGGGCTATTACGGCTTCCGTAACAGCGGTGACGAGGCGGTCCTGAAATCCATACTGAATTCACTGGCAGCACAGGAAAAAGAGCAGGGCATCCGGATCGTACCGGTTGTCCTGTCCAATGATCCAGAGTGGACATCGCGCATGTACGGCGTTCGCTCGGTACAACGGATGAAGCTGGGTGAGATTCGCCAGCTGCTCAAGGAAAGTGATGGACTGATCAGTGGCGGAGGCAGCTTACTGCAGGATTCCACTGGATTGCTCACCATCCCGTACTATCTGGGCATTGTCCATATCGCCCAATGGGTGCGCAAACCGGTATTCATTTATGCACAAGGTGTAGGTCCGGTACAACGGCCATTCTTTTTCAAGTGGATTCGTAATGTATTTCGCAAAAGTGCCTATATCTCTGTCCGCGATCAGGAGTCAGCTGCACTGCTGGGCCGGATGGGAATCGATTCTTCTTCCGTCGAAGTTGTAGCTGATCCAGTGATGGGGCTTCCTTTGCCGGATGGTACTTCTGCTACTTCATCAACTTCCAGTCATGGAACAGCTCATCAGGCGACAGAGACAGCATCATATTCGGCAGCAGATTCGATTCCGGTGATTGGCATATCCGTTCGATTCTGGGACAAACAACGCCGTGAACTGGATGGGATTGCCGAGGGACTGAAGCTTCTAAGCTCGCAGCGATCGGTTCATCTGCGTTTCCTGCCTTTTCATTTACCTGATGATGAGCAGGCTTCCCGTTATGTTATTGATAAAATTGGAGACATTAGCAGAAATGGTAGTATAATCAGTACAGCTGATCAGGTTACCGACCCACAGCAGATGCTGGCCGAAGTCAGCCGCTGTAATATATTACTCGGCATGAGACTGCATAGTCTGATCTATGCAGCTTCACAGTCGGTTCCGCTGATGGGCATTTCCTATGATCCCAAAATTGATCAGTTCCTGAACCGGATGCAGATCAAGCCAACCGGTACCAGTTCGGTAACCGAGCCTGCACGTCTGGTGGAGGATGCAGTATACCTGCTGGACCATGGGCAGGAATGGAAGAATAACAAACTGCCTCTTATCCAGGCATTACAACAGGATGCTGCCAGACCGGCTCATTTTATAGCTCAATATTTTCTGGCAAAAAGGTGATAACTAATGAATCAATTCCAAACAATTCCGACTGTGCCAATCTACGGTCTGAATGTATCCAAACTGAATATGAATGATACGGTAAGCTACCTCGAATCCATTGTAGGTACAGGCAAGCCTCACCAGATTATTACAGCCAATCCGATTATGATCATGACAGCACTGGAACAGCCGCAGTATATGCATATTATGAAAAATGCTGAACTGCTCGTTCCTGATGGAGCCGGATTGGTATGGGCCGCTTCTACTTGCGGTCATCCGGTAGCCGAGCGTGTCACCGGATTCGATCTGCTGCATCGATTACTGGATGTAGGTCAGAAGCATAGCTGGAAAGTCTATATGCTGGGCTCGACACCTGAAGTGATTCAGGCTGCAGCCGCCAGGTTACAAAGTTTATATCCCGGTATTGTGATTGCCGGATACAGAGACGGATTTTTCGGACCGGACCAGGATGCAGAAGTCATCGCCGGTATTCGTGAAGCAGCACCGGATCTGCTTTTTGTAGCAAGGGGTGCAGATACACAGGAACCATGGATTGGCCGGTATAAGCAGGAACTGGGTGTACCGATTATGATGGGTGTGGGCGGCAGCTTCGATATCATTTCAGGCAAAACGAAACGTGCTCCAATGGCGTTTCAGAAATTGCGGATGGAATGGTTTTATCGCCTCATGAAAGAGCCTTATCGTTATAAACGGATGCTTGTTCTTCCCAAATTTGCTCTAAAAGTACTTAAAGACAAGGAAAGCGTGGTAAAAGCTCAGTAATCCCTTGAATTTTCTATGCATTTTTGTCCTAAAGTTCTTAAAAAAAGCTTGGTGTTTAGATTCGGACGGAGTATAATTGGCTCCGTGAGATAAATTGGGGGTCGAAAAGCAAAATGTTAACTATTTGTATTATCGGGTTTGTCCTGGCGCTTGCCTTAGCGTTGGCACTCACACCACTCGTCAAAAAGTTTGCAATTCGAATCGGGGCAGTAGATGTTCCCAATGCCCGTAAGGTGCATACACGAATTATGCCGCGGCTTGGCGGACTTGGGATTTTCCTGGCGTTTACGATTGCATTTGTTGCAGTCCTGCCATTTTTGCCTTTTGATCTTCCTGCACGCGATGCAAACTTTATGAAGGCATTCTTTACAGCCGGTTCTATCATTGTACTGATTGGGGTACTGGATGACCGTTTTGAATTATCTGCCAAAGTTAAATTACTAGGACAAATCATTGCTGCATGTGCAGTAGTATTCGGATACGGTATCAAAGTCGATTTTCTGGATATTCCTTTCCAGGATAATTATTTCTCACTCGAAAACTGGATTTCTATTCCGCTTACGATCTTCTGGATCGTTGGGGTAACCAATGCGATTAATCTGATTGACGGACTCGATGGTCTGGCAGCCGGTGTATCGGCAATTGCGATCGGTAGTATTTTCACAATGTCGCTGATCATGGGGAATTATCCGGTTGCGCTGCTTTGTGTACTGTTGCTGGGTGCTATTATCGGATTCCTGTACTTCAATTTCCATCCGGCCAAGATTTTTATGGGGGATACCGGTTCGTTATTCCTCGGATTTAGTCTGGCTATGCTGTCCTTGCTTGGTTTCAAACAGATCGCGGTTGTATCATTCATTACACCGTTGATTATTATCGGAGTTCCATTGTCCGATACATTCTTTGCGATCATTCGCCGCTGGGTACATAAAAAGCCGATCTTCGCTCCGGATAAAGGACATCTTCACCATTGTCTGCGCGAGTTGGGGCTCAGCCATCGTCAAACGGTGTTAATGATTTATGGTATTGCTGCATTCTTTGGAGTTCTGGCTATTATTCAATCATCGGCTGCGTTGAACGAAGCCAACTGGGTTACCTTTGCTGTGATATGTATTATGATGTTTGTGATGCAGATTGGTGCCGAATTGATTGGACTTGTAGGCAAAACAAGACGTCCATTGCTTAGCTTGCTGGCGCGATTGCGGGTCAAACCTGATCCGACAAGAGGCAGCAAATCATAAGTAAACAGTCATGGATATAATCGGGCAATATAGGTTTATCTTTCTGTAAAATTAGCTGTTTCGCTTATAGATTTTGGTCGGTTTATCGAGTTTCTTCTATATAATATATATAAGGAATTCAGCCCATCGAACAGCTACCTTTTATGATGAACAAGATGCGGTTATTGAAGATAATGTAGGACAATTAAATAGTAGAATAAAAAAGCTCTCTTCCTTTGGAAGGGAGCTTTTTTATGGAATTTCCTGTTTTTATTAAAATATAGGGTACATCTGCCGATAAAATAGGTAGACAGGTTAAGCCCGCCATAAAGAGTTGGAGCGGTGACCGGAATAAAAGGAGGAACATTATTTTGAAGAAAATACTATCGATGCTTATGGCGGTAGTCTTGTTGGTCGGTATTTTGCCGCAGGGGATTGGTGGAAATACGGCCCAGGCAGCGAGCTTCTTTATTTTCCCGAACGAGAGTTATGACGCAAACTCACCACATGTGGTCGGAGATAATCGTGTTACGATTAACGGTACATTTAACGGTGTGAATGCCAGTACCATTAAGTATAGAGTAGTACGTGTATACAAAAGTGGAACAAGTTTTGTGGAAGATGCTTCTAATGAAAATAAAGGATTAACCAATTACACAATTGATAATTCCAAGATGACTGTAACAGATATTCCACTATACTCAGGTTTGAATAAAGTTGAGTTCTCAGCCAGTCCAGCTGGTGGTGGTAATGCCGTTAACGAAGCAATCTATTTTGATTATCATGATGGTCCAACTGTATATAATCTATCCGCTACATTGGATGGAGATACAGTAGCATTGAATGAAAATGTTCCTGCAGTTCTCAAAGCATCCCAAAGTGGAGTTAGCTTTGGACAAGATAAAGCGAGTATTGCCTTATCTGGTTCTGCGCCAAATGCCAAGCAGGTTATTGTATCTGTAAATGGTGGAGCAAGCAGAACGGCCAATGTATCAAGCACAAATAGCTATCAGTTTACGGTAGCACCGCTTACTCTGGTTAGCGGCAAGAACACATTGGAAATTCAAGTGATCAATGGAACCCAAAAATTGGTTACTTATCGTGAAGTTACTTTCTTTAATGGTAAAACTACTTTTTATGACACTTATGCTGTAAAAGGAACAACTACTTCAGCAGATCTGTCGACATATCCAGATGTAAGTGTAGCTCCTGACGCAGATAAAAAAGGCACTGTAGATATTACAGGTAAAGTAGTTATTCCTTTAACAACTGCAGGTGAACCTGTTCTTACTGATTATATTGAATATACTCTAGCTAATGGAGTAACCAAAACCGGAACCATTACACCTGAGAAAATTGCAGCAGAAAGTACTTCGGCTTATATGACTATGAAGTATACCATTTCTGGTGTATCAGGTATTGAATATGGCAAACGTGTAGATGTAACGATCAAGCTAAAAGGTGGTACAGCTTCTACAAGTAGTCTCGGATTCACGTTACGCGATAGCTCTGCTCCTTATATTACCAAAGTAAATTACCTACCAGGTTATTCTGCTTCTACTTCTGCTTCTCAAGCAGCAGGATTGAGCAGTTCCGCTCTGGATGGTGCCAGTATTTTCTCTTTGCCAACAGCAGTAGAATTATTAGTTGCAAATGGTGATGGTAGTACTACAATTACGACAACAGCCAAAGATGGCAGTGGTAAAGATGTTGCAGTTACACTTACTCCAATAAGTTCTCAGAGTGCAGGCACTAATGTGCAAAAAATTCTATATAAATTGAGTGGAGTATCCGTAAATGGAACAACTACATTGTCATTCACAGCAACAAAAGGAACAGCAACGAGTACAGCTGTAACAGCAACAGTTAACTTCTTGTATGGACCTTATGTTAGCTATACCAAAGCTTATGATAGTCAGGTAGTACAGTATGGTCAAAATGATACAGATGTAGCGAAAAGTGTAGTAGAAAGCGCATTGGATTCATTCAAAGGTCAAATTGTGAACGTGGCAAATGAGTCTGATATTGTATATAGCGGAGCAGGACAGACTGTTTTCTTCTATATCAACAATACACTGGTACCTTTGAAACAAGATACAGATAAGTTTCACTTTACAGTAGTCGATAGTGCTGCTGCTTATAAAGCAATGTTCTCAGGAGAGAATACAGTTAAATTTGTACTGAGTTCTTCAAAAACATCTTATGAAAATACAATCAAAGTAAATCTGGTTCCAACTGATATTCCAGTTATTCCTGTAGATAGTAACTTGGGGATCTTCCCATTCAAGTATGTAGGCGGAAGTGATACACCACCAAAAGTAAAAGATACTGAAAACTTCCCTATGAATGGAACTAACTATACAACAAAAGAAAAAGCTTTTAATTTGTATGGAACATTTGATTTCCTTGATCTAGGTAAAGACAAAACGGCAGTAGAAGCCAACTTGAGCAAAGTGGCAACCAAAACGAATTACAAGTTGCAGGTTGTTGACTCAGAAGGAAACACTTGGAATTGGAACTTGTCAAATTCATTCACAAGCATGAAAAATGGCGAAGCGACAGGAGAAGTGTTTAACTCTTCAGGTACTACGGTAGATCGATTGACAGTATATTATGATTATGACAAACAGTCATTCGCATTCATCTTGAGAAATCAAGCTATGCTCGATAGTCCTATTGTATACAGCTTTACAGTGTATAACGCTGGTGACGGTGGACCAACAGCTACCGCAACGGTTGAAGTTGATCCTTTAACAGGCACTTACAATATCGTGCGTCCGTTGACTGCTCAAAAAGTAACAAATAGCAACTTTATTGATGTAATTATTGACTCTAAGAATGCTACAGCAGTAACTATCAATAAAATTAAGGCGGAGAAAAGTTCCTTCGATATGAATGGCGATGGTAAGAATGAATTCGACAATGCATATCGTGTAACTGTCAAAGATCTTAAAGCCAATAAAGAGACAAAAATCCCAGTTGTTGTAACGATTGGCGATCAGACTTTCAAGGATACGGTAGTAGTTAAATATGTGCCTACGAATATTCCAGGTGCACAATTTATGCAGACCATGAAGAATTCAGTTAAAGTATTTGAAGGAAACTTGGCATTGAAGTTCCCGTCAGGTACCAGCTTGGTTCGCCGTGATACAAACACTGCGGAAAAGCTGAAAACAGAAGTATTTACTGATCATAATCTGCTGTTTGCCATTGCGAACAGTACAGATGGTGTTACTGATCGATATAACTTTGAAGATGCTAGACCTGGTGTAGAGCAGCAGTACACAATTGGACGGCAATACTTTGTAAATAACTTCAATTCTCATTTTGTTAAAGCAAGTGATGTTTACTGGATTGATCCAGGTATTGCAGATGATATTTCTACATCTAACAAGTTTGACCCAATCAAAGATGGTCAAAACCCATACCAACCAGTAACTTTCCCTAGTGATCCTATTGCACCTAGTTTCTACAATCGTGATCCAGATAATGAACTGGTTCCTTCAAAACGTGGAACAATGACATTATCTTATCTTTCAGATATGGCTGAAGATGCAGGTAAACTGGTTACAGTATTCTACTTTGATCCTGAATTGAAGCAATGGGATAATGTAGGTGGGGTGGTTAACGCTTCTAAACGTACTGTTACTGTACCATTTGACCGTTTTGGATATTATGTAGTAGCCAAGCTTAGTTACTCTTATACCGATATCGTTCAACACAGCTATGCACGTAACTATATGGAGACTTTGTTTGCCAAAGGGATTATGAATGCTACAGATCCGGATACTGCATTTGGAGCTAATCAGTATATTACACGTGGAGAGTTTGTACGTTCCATTGTAAAATCTTTGCAGATTCCATTGAATTATCAAGGTACAAAGCATTTCATTGATTTGAACACAAACCTGAGCTCCATTACTCAAAATGCACTTTATGATTTCCGTTATATTGAGACAGCCGCTCGCGCAGGTTTTGTTCGTGGTACCGATCCACAGGTGTTCAGCCCTGGTGACAATATCACACGTCAAGATACTGCTGTCATCATTGCAAGTGCAACCAACCTCAAATTAGAGACAGATATGGACAAAATCAATAAAGGTCTGGTTAAATACTTCAAAGACTTTAACTCTATTGATCGCTATGCTCGTGCTTCGGTACTGGCTGTAGCGAAAAAAGGTTATATTACAGGTTCGGCTATTGATCCAACCGATCTGACTAAAGGCTACACTTACGATCCAACAGCCAAAATGCTTCGCTCCGATACAGATGTTATTCTGGCAAGAGTAATGATTGGACAAAAGCTGCTGCCTAAGATGTAAATGAATCAATTTAATAGGTCATGAATGCAAAGAGAGCGCCTGATTTATCAGGTGCTCTCTTTCTTTATAAATCCTCAAAGTCATGTAAAAGATGAAAAGGAGCTAAATACATATAGGTCTAATTTTAGTGAAGAGAAAGCGATAGAAAATAAATATTGAATCATAATCTCATTAAAGTTAATGATTTAGAATGAAAAATGGAAAATTAAGATATTAAAATGTTAAGCCTAATATATGCTATAGTTATAGGGTTTCTGGTGAATTTCTTTGATCTTTAGCTGCTTGTTTTCGCAACAGGTTCAACAGAGTTCTAAAATAAAATCAAAAAAACTAAAAATTCTTTTGCAACAACTGCAACCTTTTCGCAACCCTCTGCGTCTATAGTTTTGGAAGCAGCAAATGATTCAATGAAATAACTGCTCCAGCCTGTTTAAACAGTATCTTAGCTGTTTAGTACTACTATAGTTACCAAAAAGTAGTACAGTCAGGATAGACGAATTGGTGTTTCTGCTAAAAGTGTAGTAAAATTAACAAGGTTGAGCCAAAAATAGAATTTGATTAAAAAATCGAAACTTTTTTTGGAAGAACCGCAACTTTTAGAAAAAACATGCGTCTATGTATATGAACCTGATGAAACAACAGCAAACACATGCTGGCAGGTTGTTGAATAAACACGAACCCAAATGGAACTATTCAACAATCTCAATGTGAAAAAATGTCTTTACGGCATCATTGACGCAATGTATAATACTTTTGGACACTGCGGTTTTCGATTGACGAATGTTCCGGTTACGATTTTCTGTGATTTTGTCACAGATATCATCATACAAAAACAGGATTTGCTTAAACTCGGAAAGGGGGTGTAACGACTGATGAGTGACAAAATCCATAACAAACAAAAAAACAAAAAAAACGTTTATGATATTCAAGGAGGAGAACAAAAGGTTATGAAAAAGTCTACTAAAAAAGTTATTAACGTAGCAGCAAGCGCAGCATTGCTGGCGGGCGTTGCTCCAGTTGCAGGTGTTATCGCTCCAACAGCAGCACATGCATCCGGTAGTTTCACAGTAATCAACGTTCCAACACTGAGCTCTTCTACTGGTGGAACTAACGTGGATCTGGGCCGTGTTAACATTAACATCGACCAATACACACTGACTTCTGCAACTGGTACTACTTACCTGACAGCAACTCTGCCAACTGGTTTCGAGTTCAACAGCAATGCATTCACTTCTAATACTGCTAACGGTACTGGAACTCGTGTATGGATGGCTGATGCTAACGATCAAAACGTTACTGTTGCTGCAACAGCTCTGAGCAAAACAAGCGCACGTATTGCTATCACTGGTGCAAATGCAAATGATGATGTTACAATCGGTTTGGCACTGGAAGGCATCCGTTCTACTGGTCCTAACAGCGGCGACGTTAACGTGAGCTTCACAGCTGCTCCAAATAGCGGTCTGCCAACTGGTAACGTAAAAGTTGCTAACGTAGTATCTTCCGGTCAAATCGCTCTGGAAGCACGCGATACTCAATCCAGCAGTGACAACTTTACTTTCTCGCTGCGTTTGACAGAATCTGTTTCCAGATCTCTGAAAACTGGTAACGCTGTTAAAATTAAACTGCCAGCTGGTTTCGAGTGGGATGCAGTAGGAGCTTTCACTCCTCTGTATGGTGATCTTTCTTCTTCCGATATCACTACTTCTGTAGATGGCGACACTCTGAACATCTCTGCTAAAAACACTGATACTATGTCTTCCACAGCTTCTTCCTTCGACCTGGCTCTGGCATATCATGTTGATGATGAAGATAAAGCTAAAGAAGGCGATGTAACTGCTACAGTTAGCGGTAACTCTTCTGCAAACGTATCTTCCCTGGTTGTTGGTACTTATGGCGAGTATGGTGGCGGCGTAACTGTTGCTTCCCCAACTACAGTAGTAGCTGGTCAAGATGAGCAACAAATCGGTGATGTAGTAGTTAAAGAAGCTGTAGCAGGATCTTTCATCGAAGGCCGTACAGTAACTCTGCAACTGCCTGAGGGCGCTCGTTGGCAGTCCGTTTACGAAGATGGTGAAGGTACTACTGGTACTACTGGTTCCGTTGACACTGCAAACGGTCTGGTAGCTCCAAACATCACTTACACTGGTACTGATGGTCGTACCCTGAAAATGACTTTCCCTACTAAAAACACTTCTAACAACGCTGGTTCTATCACGTTGAAAGACGTTGAAATCGCTGTTCAACCAGGATTCACTGGTGACCTGAACGCGACTGTAGCTGGTAGCCAAGGTCTGACTGGTACAGTGAAACTGGCAACTGCAGTTTCTTCCGTATCTCTGTCCGCTACTAACGCAACTTACAACATCGCTATCGGTACAGATAACGCTGCAATCGGCGATCTGACACTGAAAGAAGGCGCTGCTGGTGCCCTGACTGACGATGATAACGGTCTGGTTGAAATCCTTCTGCCAGCTGGTGTAACATTCGGATCTACTCCGACTGTATCTGTAACTTCTGGTGACCTGCGTATCCGTAACGTATCCGTAGACACTTACAACAACAGCGGTACTCAAGGCGTTCTGCGTTTCTACGTAGATAGCGAAAGTACTACTGCAAGTACTATTTCGATCAATGGTGTAAACCTGCGTATCGACCGTACTGTACCACAAGGTGAAATCATCGCTAAAGTACAAGGTGATGCAGCAGCTAACACTGCTTACCACGGTGCTGGTGACGTAACTGATGTATGGCATGACAGCTACCGTTATGCAGCTCAAGCAGCAATCGCTTCTATTGGTACAGCTCCTGCTGACCAAACTGACAATGCTGTAACTGCAATCTACACAATCGGAAGCACTGCTTACAGCGTAAACGGTACTACTCGTACTGCTGAAGTTGCTCCTTATGTAGAAAACGGCCGCACTTACTTGCCAGTTCGTTACGTAGCTGAAGCTCTGGGTGTATCCCAAGCTAACATCCTGTTTGACAAAGCAACTTCTATGGTTACTTTGATCAAAGGCGACCGCGTAGTTCAGCTGAAACTGAAAACTAATCAACTGACTATCAACGGTTCCACAATCAACATGGACGTTAAAGCTGTAACTAAAGCTAACCGTACTGTACTGCCAATCGCATGGGTTGGTAAAGCACTGGATGCAACTGTACAATACGATGCAGCTGCTAAAACTGTAACAGTAACTAGCAAATAATATCACTGATATTATTGCTACAAAATAGAAGGTAGTCATACCTTCACTGAGACACCTCGGAGTAGGCAACTGCTCCGGGGTGTTTTTTATTTATTTATATGTTTTCGCTAAATAGATAGGTAAATAAATTGATATTAGATTATAAGTGAAATAACTTAGTTGGATAATGGAAGAATATATTAGTAAATAATATTTATACTTTTTACTTTATTGGAGGAAAAAATGAAAAAACATTCAACTTGGTTATTGGCAGCAGGAACTGTAGTTATTGGAATATGGGCAGGTAGCTCCTTAACAACAGTTACAAGTGCAAGTAGTCAATTAGGGTCTGCAGATGATCCTGTAGTGACGAAGAGTTATGTAGATCAGCAAATTCAAAAAGCATTAGGTGGAACAATTAGCAGTACGGACTCCAAAACAAATACCAATACTTCTAAAAACACACTTCCATCCAACTCGTCAACTTCCAATACATCCAGCAGTTCTGCTGATAAAACCGCAACCAATAATACACCAGCTGTACCAACAACGGGAAATGCAAGTTCTTCTTTAAATGGTACAGGTTCTTCTACAAGTTCTAATGTAAGTATTGTAGAATTACGTCCAGGTAAAAAATTAATTGCTGAAGCCGGAACTCAAATGATTGTAAGAACAGGTAAAGCCAAAGTATATAGTGATGGAGCAAATGGACTTATTGATATCACGGTAGGCAATGAGCTTGGTAGTGCTCAGGCAGCACCAAACAATCATCTTCTATTATTCCCAAGAGAAGGACGAGGGGTAGAAGTAGATTCCAGTCTGCGTTATAATGCGACAATCATGGTGATCGGTAATTATAAAGTATTATAGAATGATTTATTCATAGTCTTGTAGCAAGCTATCCATGTATTGAATAAAGCTTGAGATCTTCCGTTCATTTTATATTATATTGTTTCTCCTGTAGCTTATTGATTTTACTAATGATATAAATAGCACTGTTATACTTTTATGTATTTTCTGTTTACAGAACTCAATATGCTAGGATTATATATAGCTATCAAGCAAATTCGATAATTAATTTAGCCAACAATGATCCAACTTTATAAATAAAATAGGTTCTCTTTAGCAAATAATCGTATCTTTATTCTCCTCTTGATTAGGGTGTGAAATTAATAGTATTTCTCGATAAAGTCTTGTAAATAATAAGTTTGACACCAGGTATCAAATACGTTATTATGACTTCTGAGGCTTGTAAAGCAACCTTTTCCTTATGGAAAGGGTTCATTTTTTGTGTAGACACTCTTTATATGCACACTGAGGTCTTTTGCACAACGCTCACACCTTATTATCCATATGGGAGGTTGGAAACTGTTGTCCAATATTAAAAAACATCTATTTACATCAGAGTCTGTAACTGAGGGACATCCAGATAAGATTTGTGACCAAATTTCTGATGCTGTACTGGACGCTTTTTTGACAAACGACCCGAATGCACGTGTTGCATGTGAAGTGTCTGTAGCTACAGGCCTGGTACTTGTCATTGGTGAAATTAGCACAAACTCGGAATATGTGGATATTCCATCTATCGTGAGAAATACCGTCAAAGAAATTGGCTACACTCGTGCCAAATACGGCTTTGATTACAATACATGTGCAGTACTGACTTCCCTGAACGAGCAATCTGCCGATATCGCCCAAGGCGTAAATGCAGCTCTGGAGACTCGTGATCCGGAACAAATGGAAAAAGAAACCGAGAATATCGGTGCAGGTGACCAAGGTCTGATGTTCGGCTTTGCCGCTAACGAGACTCCTGAACTGATGCCTCTTCCAATTGCTTTGTCCCACCGTATTGCACGTCGCTTGTCTGAAGTGCGTAAAGACGGTACACTGGACTACTTGCGTCCTGATGGTAAAACACAGGTAACTGTAGAGTACGAGAATGGTAAACCGGTACGTGTAGATACAATCGTTGTATCCACTCAGCATGCGGAAGAAGTAACATTGGAACAAATTCAAAAAGATATTCGTGAGCATGTTATTCTGCCGGTTGTTCCTGCAGAACTGCTGGATGATGAAACCAAATACTTTATCAACCCTACAGGCCGTTTTGTTATTGGTGGTCCTCAAGGTGATGCTGGTCTGACAGGCCGTAAAATCATTGTAGATACTTATGGTGGTTATGCACGTCATGGCGGCGGAGCATTCTCCGGTAAGGATCCTACAAAAGTAGACCGTTCTGCTGCTTATGCTGCGCGTTATGTAGCTAAAAACCTGGTTGCTGCAGGTCTGGCTGACAAATGTGAAATTCAACTAGCCTATGCAATTGGTGTAGCTAATCCGGTATCCATTAACGTGGATACGTACGGTACAGGCAAAATTGACGAAGACAAACTGGTAGAATTGGTACGCGATAACTTCGATCTGCGTCCAACTGGCATTATTCGTATGCTGGATCTGCGTCGTCCAATCTATCGTCAAACTGCAGCGTATGGTCACTTTGGCCGTACAGATGTAGATCTTCCTTGGGAACGTGTAGACAAAGCAGAACTGCTGAAATCCCAAGCGGGTCTGTAATACAATTCATACTTGTGATAACTGTATGTACAGGTAAAGGTATCAATTATAAATAATGAAATGTATGTAAGCCGTCCGGTCAAACTGCCGGGCGGCTTTTTATTGTATGGGCAAGATTCTGTTATTTATTTATAATAAATAGGTCTAGATTGTGAATTCCATTATTGTACTATATGAATCTTCAGATTAGGGTTTAAACTATTTCATAATAAAGATGACAATATTTCAATAAAGTAATGATTGTTCCGTAACTTTTTACCCTTTTTGTAGTCTAACTCATATAAGGATAACTTTGCCGCTTAGCGGTTTGTTAATCATGATGCGTGTTACTGCAGTGCATGAATAGATATCCCGGTCGAAGATACAGATAGATTAAGAAAAGTACAATGGAATTTCAAGGAATAGGAGCGTTCAATATTATGAATGGCAAAACAAAAACGATGCGTAAATGGATCGTAATCACGATTGCTGGCACTTTATGGATTCAACCTGTGCTGGAGATCAGTGTGCCGGCAACATCATGGTTTTCGGTACATCGTGCCGAAGCAGCTTCAACAACCAAAACCAATGAAAGTACTATTACTTCAGGAGCACAATTGCTGGAGTATCGTTATAACACGACTCGATCTGGCAAGTCTGCTACTGTACTGGCTGACGTTGTCAAAGTCGATTTGCAAAATCCATATGTTAATCTAAATGTAATGACTGGACAAGGTGGTAAAATTACGACCCGGCAGTCTGTAGAAGGCATGGCCAAAGAGACTAAAGCGGTTGCTGGTGTTAATGGAGACTATTTTAATACGAGTGCTGAAGGAGTACCGATGGGTGCCCAGGCGTCTGATGGTGTATTGATGTCCAGTCCATCCGAGCTCTCCGGGATGTATGCATTTGGTGTAACCAAAAGCGGAACACCAATGATTGAACAGTTTACATTTGAAGGTAAAGTAACTGCAGAAGATGGTTCTACCTTTGATCTGGCTGGTATTAATCAGGCTTCGTATATGACCGAACCGGATAAAACATTCAGTCACACCAATAAAATGTATATTTATACGGATGCCTGGAAAGCCGTAGAGCGTCCGGCTAATAGTTCGACTACCCCTACGGAGGTTCTGGTGCAGGACGGTGTTATTACCCAGATTTCTCTGAACAAAGGAATTAAACAAACGGTCCCTGCAGGCGCTTATATTTTAAGAGCTCATGGAACAGCAGCTAAATATATTCAGCAGCACATGCAGGTAGGACAAAAAGTCTCTACCGACTATGCGCTAAAAGTTCGCTCTACCGGTAAAACAGTAGATCCTGCCGATTTGAAAATGATGATCGGCGGCCATACGATCCTGGTGGACCAGGGGAATACAACTTCCTTTTCTCGTAATGTGAATGCATTGGGTGGTAATCGTGCACGTACTGCAGTAGGATATTCCCAGAATGGACGTTATGCCTACATCATTGCCGTACAGGATAATAACAACAGTGCAGGGATGTCGCTGTACGAGCTACAGTCCTTTATGGTGTCTATTGGAGTATGGAAAGGCATTAACCTCGATGGCGGCGGCTCTACGACGCTTGTAACGCGCCCACTGGGGGAGAAGCAGGCTGAACTTACCTTTGAGACTGAGTATGGTGGTACGACCCAGCGCAGCGTGGTGAACGGTCTGGGCGTATATACTACTGCTCCTCAGGGAAGTGTAAAAGGCTTCAATATCAGTGGTCCGAAACAGCTGCTGCTTGGTCAGACTGCCAAATACACAGCCAATGGATATGATACGTATTACAATCCGATCGATAATGAAAATATTAAGCCTACCTGGAAAGCAGGCAGCAGCAATATTAAATGGACAGGCAGTGAGTTCAAAGCGACTTCTTCGGGAACAGCTAAAGTCATTGCAACAAGTAATGGTATTAGTACCAGCATGAATGTGGATATCGTAGGAGCTGATGCTATTCAGAGTCTCTCACCGGCAAGTACTACCGCTACACTGAAAGCAGGCACAACTATTGTGGTTCCTGTAACAGCCAAGCTGAAAAATGGTTCCAGTATGACGATCTCCCCTGAGACATTGAAATGGGAATTTGTTGGCTTCAAGGGAACAGTCAAAGATGATCAGCTAACAATTAACTCTGTGGATAGTGGTACTACAGTGGGCTACGCTATTGCCCGTTATGATGGCTTCAGTACAATGATGGTATTAACAACCGGTGGCGGTTCAACCACCACATGGGAAGATTTTGAAGGTGCCGATACGACGGTAAGCTTCCTGGGTAACCCAAGTTCTGTCACAGGTACAGCAGCGATTACACAGGGTGCAGAGGATCATTCCAACTCCAAAGTGCTGCAGCTGACTTATGATATGACAAATGGAACCGGCAAAAAGTACGCCTATGCCCAGCTGAGTGGCAAAACGCTGAATGCAGGTACAAAAGCAATGGCAGTCGATGTATATGGCGATCAAAGCTTTAACTGGTTACGTGCTGAAGCAACAGATGCCAGCGGTAAAACTGTCTATATTGATCTGGCGAAAAGCGTAAACTGGAAAGGCTGGAAAACACTCAATGTGGATCTGTCCTCACTGGGAATCAGTTATCCGGCCAAACTTAAACGCATTTATCTTGTTAATGTAGAAGAGGGTCAGGATGAACGTGCTGCAACCGGAAGCATCCAGATCGATAATATTAAGCTGACCGGTGCTGCCCAGGCAGCCAGCTTTACCAATCCTACCGGAACACTGGCAATGACGGTAGGCAAGAAAACAGCAACGCTGAATGGTCAATCCCAGTCTATCGATGCTGCTCCAATGCTTCGAAATAATGCTACCTATATTCCGGTAAAATATATCATTGATGCTTTTGGCGGACAGGCGAGTTGGGATCAGAAGAATCAACGAGTGACCATTCTTCGCTCCGGTGCATTGATGGATCTAACCGTTGGTAACAAGCAATATGTAACCAATGGCAAGCTTCAGAACTCGAGTGTAGCGCCTTTAGTAGTATCTGGCAGGGCTTTAGTCCCGCTTCGTCTGGTATCTGAAGAGCTTGGTCTTTCTGTAAAATGGGATCAAAAAACCAAGACGATTACTGTCCAATCATGATAAGTTATAATATGATATAAAAGTATCATATAATTGACTTACAGAAATGGAGAAGATCAAGTGGAGTTCCACGCTGATGCGATAGATCACGTCATTAAGAACGCAACAAGTGTAATGGAAAACAGCAAATATCAGATCTTCGAGATTCTGGATACTTCTCGAAGAGAACTGCTTTCTCTCAATACCGAGCTGGAGCTTGTATTGAGAGAGACAGCAGAGACGATTGAGAAGGTAGATCAGCTCGAAGTCGGTTATCGCAGTTCCCGAATCAGACTCACTGAGGTAAGTCGTGACTTTGTGCGGTATAATGAAGAGGATATCAAGCAGGCCTATGAGAAGGCGACTCAGCTACAGCTTGATCTGATGATATACCGGGAAAAGGAAATGTATCTCAAAGCCAGACGGGATGATTTGCAAAAGAGGGTTAAAAATGTGGAAAGCTCCATTGAGCGAGCCGAGACGATCGGTTCACAGATGGGTGTCGTACTGGAATATCTGTCAGGAGAGCTTAATCAAGTGACCCGAATTCTGGAATCTGCCAAAAACCGTCAGCTCATCGGTTTGAAGATCATTTTGGCTCAGGAAGATGAACGCAAAAGAATTTCCCGGGAAATCCATGATGGGCCTGCACAACTGCTTGCCAATCTAGTTCTTAGGACGGAAATTTTGGAAAGAATGATCGCCAAGCAGGAATATCAGATGGTTAAGGACGAAATAGTAGATTTGAAAGCACAAGTGCGTTCAAGCTTACAAGAGATGAGAAAAGTAATATTTAATCTAAGACCGATGGCACTGGATGATCTGGGCCTCATTCCTACCTTGCGAAAATATGTGCAGGATTTTGAAGAAAAAACTCGAATCCGTTCCATCTTTGAAACAAGAGGTAAGGAATATCGGCTTACTTCAGCCATGGAGGCTGCTATCTACCGGCTGGTTCAGGAGGCGCTGACGAACGCTTCCAAACATGCCGAGCCTACTTATGTAACTGTTATTATTACATTCCAGGCTCAGATCGTGAAGCTGACTGTTGAAGACAACGGCAAAGGCTTCAATCTGGAGAAAGTAGAGCAGCGCACCAAGGACCATAATAACTTTGGATTAATTGGTATGCGTGAGCGGGTTGAATTACTGGACGGCAGAATGGAAATTGAATCTGCCGAAAATCAAGGAACCAAAATTGTAATTCATATTCCGACGAACGTGGAAAAGTGAAAGGGGCAACAGAATGGAAAACCATGATTACGGCTCTAAAAAAATTAAAATACTGCTAGCCGATGATCATCAACTGTTTCGCGAAGGACTGAAGAGAATCCTTAATATGGAGGATGATCTTGAAGTTATTGGCGAATGTGGAGATGGCATTCAAGTGCTGGAATTCTGTAACCATACTCCACCAGAGGTTGTATTGATGGATATCAATATGCCAATTGAGAACGGAGTAGAGGCTACAGAGAAATTACGTGAGCTTTTCCCGGATATCAAGGTTATCATTCTCTCCATTCATGATGACGAGAGCTATGTCTTCGAGACATTGCGTAAAGGAGCATCCGGTTATCTGCTGAAAGATATGGAAGCCGAGTCTCTGGTGAATGCTATTCGTTCTGTAGTGGAAGGACACGCTTATATCCATCCCAAAGTAACGGGTAAACTGATCCAGCAGCTGCGCCGCATGACATATGTTAATGAAACCGGTACACTCGCAGACAATAATAACAATGGCGAGACCGGCGTGAAGTTTGTTGCTGGTGATGACAATCCATTGACCAGACGTGAAGCGGAAGTACTGCGTCTGATGGCAGAAGGCAAGAGTAATAAAATGATTGGTGAATATCTGTTTATCAGTGAGAAAACAGTTAAAAACCATGTCAGCAGCATTCTGCAGAAGATGGAAGTAGACGATCGTACACAAGCCGTTATCAACTCCATCAAACATGGCTGGGTTACTCTGTAATCCATTTGTTGAATCATCTAATATAATAGATGTAATAAAGTGAAGCACACTTTCCTACAAGGGAAAGTGTGCTTTTTTTCGTTTTAGCACAGTTTGAACAGAAAGAAGTTATACCTATAGAGAAGAGGAGCTAAATATGCAGGTGGCTTTGTATACTATCAAGCATGCCCGGGAGTGGTCCATTCATATATCACTGGATCTCCGGGTAGATCTGATCTGGTGGACAGCGTTGGCAAAGCGAGAACAGCGCAGTGAGCAGATCTGGCTGATAAGCACAGGTATTCCTTTGGGATGGGCACTGCAGTGCTGTTCGTATCTAATGACATTGGATCGGACTTCCATGCAGCAGAATACCTGGGGAGATTATATTCATAGAGCATTAATGGATGTTTATCATAACAGTCTAGTATCTGGCAAAAGTAATTCAGATCAGAATCATCAGAGTACACGCGGCACATGGGATCTATTATGGGATGTGTACAACAGTTGGACAGCAGCAGGTTATTATATTTTAAGCAGCTGGGAAGAAAATCAACTGCCAGGTGATCCCGGCTCATCATTATGGAAAAGGCAGCTTAGCCGTGAAGCAGCTTATATCAGTAAAGCACTCAGCGGACGTTCCCTGCTTTGGAATGAGTGTATTGCTATGATGCAAGATTCAGATTACGTAGAACATAACTTGAAAAGCTCGCTTCAGCTCGCTTATCTCAATCAGCAGATTTCATTATTATCAGCAGTGTACAGACCAGCTCGTCCAAAGCCCAAACGCCCCCTGCCGTTTCGAACAGCTGCCTCGCGTGCTGCTGAAGTCAGGTGTCGCCGCTGCGGAAGTCATCATATTCGATATACTTCATGTGCCAGCTGTGGCTCCGCTGCCTGTGGTTACTGTGAAGATTGTCTGACACTTGGACGAAGCCGGGAATGTGGGCTGCTGCTGCAGGGGAATTTCTCGGATCCATACGATATACAGCCTGTACAAGTCCATGCTAATGAATTGCCGACAGCTTCGAATACTTTGCGCAGGGGATCTGACTCTTCTTATATAAAGGCTTATAATCCAGAAGTCATCCGGCAGCGCTGGGGGTTGAGTCCGGCACAGACAGCAGCTGCCTATCAAGCATTATTATTTCTAGGCAGATCAGTTCCTGCAGCATGTAATCAAAACACTACCATTACTCGTAAACTATCAGCTGCCAGAAATATAGCTTCCTCATTAAACAAAGAACGTTTCTTATTGTGGGCGGTGACGGGTGCAGGCAAGACAGAGATGGTGTTTCCGTTACTGGAACATGCTATTCGTACAGGCGGCAGGGCAGTAATTGCAACCCCACGCCGGGATGTAGTGCTCGAGTTGGCTCCACGTCTCGCCAAAGCTTTTCCCGATATAGACATAGCTGTACTCTACGGAGGAAGTGAAGACCGCTGGCGTACGGCTTCATTGACTATCTCGACTACTCATCAGCTTATGCGTTTTCACGAAGCTTTTGAACTGGTGATTATTGATGAGATAGATGCTTTTCCTTATCATAACAATCCGATGCTGAGCTATGCAGCGAATCAGGCATGCCGGCCAAATGGCAAGTTCATTTACTTATCCGCTACTCCATCTGCCGATCTACAGCAGGAGATCAAGCGAGGCACACTCGCTCATGCCAAAGTTCCGGTCCGTTATCATCGTCATCCGCTGCCTGTACCAAAGCATCTCAAGGTACCTTCATTATCACGCTGTATAACAAACAAGCACCTTCCTAATTCTCTGCAAAGCCAAATACACCAGTCGATCAACAGGGGGGCACAAATTTTTCTGTTTGTTCCGCGTATTGCCTGGATCGAAGCGACCATTGAACTGATCCGCAAATACTTTCCTCATATACATATTGAAGGAACATCTTCACAAGATCATGATCGTGCGGAAAAGGTCAGTCTTTTTCGGCAGCAACAAATTCGTCTATTGGTTACAACGACTATTTTGGAACGCGGGGTAACCATTCCGAAGAGTGATGTATATATTATGGATGCAAACGACAAGCTGTATGATTCAGCTGCGTTAATTCAGATGGCTGGAAGGGCAGGGCGTTCTATGAATGATCCGGCCGGAGGTGTGTTTTTTGCTTCAAGGGATTGGACGCTGGAGCAAAAAAGAGCTGTAAACCAAATCAAGCAGATGAACCGAACTGCCAGACGACAGGGATATCTGCAATAAACAAAACAACTCTATGTACTATTCCTATTATATATAGGAACCAATTGAAATAGAGCAAATAATATCAACCAAAGGAGCTTAACATGCTTACTCGTCAGCTAGTTGGATTATGGGAGGGAATATTATCCTATCTGCATCCTCATCATGCTCATTGCATTGTCTGTAATCGTCCTGCAGCTGCAAATAGCAGAATCCCGGGTTTGTGCAGTCGCTGCACTGCATACATTCCATGGATTCGCCAGCCAGTATGCAGAGTATGTGGTCGCTCGATAGATTGTCCGGATTGTCGACGATCTACCTTTGCAGGACGTCAATTCACATTCAATCGCAGTGCAGTAGAGTACGATACAGAGATGAGATCATGGCTGGCCTCCTATAAATATAATGGAAATGAAGGTTATTCAGCAGTGATTGGAGGTATATTAAAAGAGGGATATTACCGTATGCAGCAGGAGATGAGTTCATTTTACCGGGAAATGTGGTCACCAGATATTATTACATGGGTCCCTGCCAGTCCGGATCGGCTGGTTAGTCGTGGATTTGATCAGGCAAGAGTGATGGCGGACGAATTGTCAGGAGTCATACAGGTGCCGTCTATTCCACTGCTGATGCGTAACCGGCATACCGTCAAACAAAGCACACAAAGCCGTCGGGGCAGGATGCAAAATGTAGAAGGCGTATTCTCCTATCAGTCTCAGGCAACAGATTGGTTACTGCACATTGCACATACAAAGAATAATAGGCCATCCAAGAACTATTTCCCTTTATCCAAAAGAATGGATAGTCGAGACACTTGTATTCGTATTCTGCTGATTGATGATATCTATACCACAGGCAGTACCATTAACAGCTGTGCAGAAGCACTGCAACAAGCTGCTGCACGATGCAATATAAAAACAGAAGTGTTTTCTCTAACATGGGCACGTTCCTGATCAGTCACGTTTCTGTTTAAAATAGGAAGCAAATTGAGAATAAGAAAATAGGGCTATATGTATCTGGCTATATGAGCTTGTTAAGAAAAAAAGAAGAGAAAGTGTTATAATGACTATTTATTTAGATATGGTACCTAATAAAAAAGCCTCCATCTTACGATATAAGTATAGACAACATTTTAATTGTTATGCTCAATCCTATAGATGTAATGAATTTCAGGAGGCGAATATAAATGAACTTAGCAAACTGCCCGCAATGCGGTAAATTATACGTGGCGAATCTTAGAGGAATGTGTGGAAACTGTATCAAGGATATCGATCAGCAATATGAGAGATGTAATCAGTATCTGCGTGAGAACAGAGGAACAACAATCACTGAATTGTCCGAAGCTGTAGACGTATCTATCAAGCAAATCTCCACCTTTATTCGTGAAGGACGTATCTCTATTGCCAATGCACCGAATATGGGCTATGCCTGTGAAGTGTGTGGAACACCGATTCGTGAGAACAACATGTGCGAACCATGCCGTACCCGCCTAACCAAGGATATCCGTAATGCTTATCAAGAAGATGAAGCTCCCAAAGATTCCAAGGCTACTAGTCAAGGTGCCTATCGAATTGTCGACAAATACCGCAATAACTAGGAAGTGTTCCTATTCCTAGTCAAATAACGACATTTCCTAGTACTATAAGAGGGTTAAAACTTGCATAGCTACGCAGGTTTAGGACTTAAGCAATGAAAAAAATTACTACGTAATTAACCACTTTAAGACTATAAAATTTGTAGTTAAACTGGTCGATAATCTTAGTAAGAACAATCGGTTGCCTTATGATACCAGGAAATGAAGCAAGTTGGATATCACCCAAGATTCCTGGTATCCTCTGAAGGACTTCCTATTTTGAAAAGACGGTCCCTCTTGCAGATCCAATTAACGGTAAGAATTAGGAACTCTTTCTCAAATTTACTAAGGAGTGTGTATAAAACCATGAAAATTAACGATACTCAACGTGTAAACGCAATTAACCCATACCAAAGAAATGTAGAAGCTAAATCCGTCACTAACGAGAAAAAAGCAGGCCGTAAAGACGAAGTGTCCATCTCGCCGGAAGCTATGGAAATGCTGCAAGCCAATGCAACTCAAGCATCTGCTAACGCAGAACGTGCACAAAAAATCCAAAGTCTGAAAGAGCAAGTAGCTGCAGGCACTTACAAAGTAGACGCTGGTGCCCTTGCTGACAAACTACTTCCTTTCTTAAAGGGAACGGGGAATTAAACCATGTCTTTAGACAACCTTGTCGATGTGCTGAATAAGCTGGATGTATATCATCAGCAAATGATCGAGCTAGGTGAAAGCAAGAAAAACAGTATTGTTGCTAATGATATAGATGTCATGATTCGTGTAATGAATCAGGAATCCAAGCTGATCAAACTGATCGAGCAAACCGAGCAAGAACGTATGCAGGCTTCCTATGATTTTCTGAAAGAGCGCGGAATCAAATCGCAATTGAATCTTACGCTGACTGAACTGGCACGTCTCGTGTTCGATGTGGAAGATAAAAAAAGATTATTAGGCGTTCAGTCTAAACTTAAATCCACATTAGACCGATTAAAAGAATTAAACGATCTAAATCAGCAGCTGATTCAACAGTCTTTGGATTTCATTGAATTCTCGCTGGATGTAATAGTTGATAAGCCTGAGCAGGATATGGTGTATCAACATCCGGCAGCAGCCCAGTATGGTGCAGGGCAGCGCAGAGGACTGTTCGACACGCGCGGATAATTATAGGGGGTTAACCAGTGACATCTACATTCCATTCGATTGAAACGGCAAAACGGAGTGTCATTACGCAATCGACGGCACTCAATACCACAGGCCATAACATAGCGAACGCAAATACAGAAGGTTACTCACGGCAAACTGTAAAAATGTCAGCTACCCGTCCAATCGAAGCTCCTGGATTCTCTCATTCCACAGGCGCAGGACAAATTGGTACCGGTGTAGAAGCAACACAGGTTGTTCGTGTTAGAGAATTATTCTTGGATGGCCAGTTCCGTCAGGAAAATGCGACGCTGAATAGCTGGACCACACGGGCAGATTCTTTAAGTAAAATCGAAGAGATTTTTCAGGACCCTTCTGAAACTGGCTTTAGTGCCGTACTTAAGAACTTTTGGGATTCCTGGTCTGACCTCAGTAAAGATCCAGACAGCCTTACAGCTCGCAGCGTAGTCAAAGAGAACGCCCTCGCTTTAACCGATTCCATGAATCAGATCAGCAAGCAATTAACAGACTATGCTTCTGATTTGACTGCCAATGTTACCAATACAGCTTCTGAAGTGCAAGGATATGTCAACTCCATCGCCAACTTAAACCAGTCTATTGTCAAAGTAGAAGCACTCGGTGATGATGCCAACGATCTTCGAGATCAACGGGATCTGTTCGTTGATAAGCTGTCCGCTCTCGTCAATATCAATGTAACCGATACAGCTCAAGGCTATAACGTAAGTATGGGTGGACAGAACCTTGTACAGGGATATACGCCTACTACGGTAGACGCTGCTTTTTTAAATAATGCATATGAAGGCGGGACGCTAACAGGCGGCGAAGTGCACGGTATGATCCTGTCCCGTGACACTTATGTAGCCAGTTATACCAATCAGCTGAATCAACTGGCCAATACTATTGCAAATGGCGAAGTGCAGGTGACTTTCCCTAAAGGCTCCGTGATGCCGGAAGGAACGGTAGCACAGGTTGTAAATTCAGATGGTACCAAAACAGAGAAAACCTATACAGGTGCTAACCGTACACTGACTTCAGATACTAATATTATTGTCAAAGGTATTAATGGACTTCAGCAGATGGGTTATTCCATGGATACAGATGCTAATGGAGCAGCCAAAACAGGAGTTCCGTTCTTTACATCATCCGACAATGGTACGTTGACTGCAGGTAGCATTACAGTAAATCCGGATATCGTGAATAACCTGAATGCGATTGCCACATCGATGCGTGTAGATGCCAATGGCAAAGTGATCAAAGGCAACAATGATATGGCTCTGATCACTTCCGAATTAACTGGTGCCAAATTTAGCAATGCAGATGGAACACAGTCTGCAACCATTAATTCATTTTACAGTACAATGGTAGGCCAACTCGGTGTTCAGGCTCAGGAAGCCAATCGTCAAACAGACAACTCCACTACAATAGTGACCCAGATTGACTCTCGCAGACAATCGGTAAGCGGCGTTTCTATCGATGAAGAAATGAGTGACTTGCTCAAATTCCAACATGCTTACAGCGCAGCAGCACGTTTCATGACCACTTATGATCAACTGCTGGATAAGCTCATTAACTCCACTGGCTTGGTTGGAAGATAATAACGGATAAAGGAGATTATTGAGATGCTTAGAGTAACCAATGGAATGAAGAACAATCAGCTGCTCATGAACCTGAACCGGAACGCACGAGCAATGCAGAACACACAGGAACAAATGTCGACGGGGATGAAGATCAACCGCCCTTCGGATGATCCAGTAGGTATCACGTATTCCCTTCGCTATCGTGCCGATGTAGCTTCGGCCCAGCAGTATCAGAAGAATGTGGACAGTTCTATTTCCTGGCTGGAGTACAACGATACGGTACTGACCCAGACCAATGATGTTATGCAGAAATTGCGTGAACTTACTGTACAGGGAGCTAACGATACCAATCCACAATCTGCCCTGGATAGTATTAATAGCGAAGTTTCCCAGTTGAAAGAGCAATTTATCGATATTGCCAACAGTCAGTTGAATGGTAAATATATTTTCAATGGACAGAATTATAACGAAAAGCCGTACCAGTTCCCTACAGGAGCAGATGGAACGCAGGATATTACTAACGGAGCTACAGTACAGACAGACACAGGAACTGTGAATTACATGGTAGGTGATAATATTAAGCTGCCTATTAATACAACAGGGAATGAAGTGTTTGGACAGACTGGGGAAACAGATAATATTTTTAATTTATTGAATAATATTTCAGCTGCATTGAAAAGTGGAGATACCAAAGAATTGACAAAGCAGCTGGCTAATATTGATTCACGTGTGGAAAAGGTGTTGACGGCGCAGTCGCAAGTAGGAGCTAAAACCAACCGTGTAGAACTGATGCAAGCAAGGCTCGGAGATATGGAAACCAATTTGACTGCTTTACAGTCCAAAGTAGAAGATGCAGACTATGCGCAATTATTGGTGAAATCTCAAACACAGGAAAATATCTATACAGCTTCCTTGTCAGCAGGTGCCAAAATCATCTCTACAACGCTGGTTGATTTCCTGAGATAATTTCAAAAAGTTAAGGGGGCTATACCATGACCTCCATGCCAATTGTACAAATCAGACAGACACCAGGGCGAATCGGAATCGAGACGACCCCTGGTTCTTTCTCCATTCGTCAGCCCAAAGCAGATCTCCAGATTACTACCCAAAAAGCCGATCTGGAGATTCAACAGCCCAAACCCGAACTGACCATTGATCAGAGCCGGGCATTGGCTGCTTATGATGGAGGAAGTCATCTAGAAATGACGAAGAGGCTGTATTCCAATGTACAGCAGCTGTTCCTGCAGGGATTAAGTCAGCGAATGAAAGATGGCGAGCGTATGCGTGAATTTTATAAACCAGGTAATACTTTGGGAGATATTATGAAGTCACGTTCTCAGAATACTCCTGGGTTTATAGAATACAGGGGAGCTGCTTCATCTGATAACGTGGATATCCAGGTGGAACGTAGAGATCCTATCATCGAAGTAACAACGCATAAGCCGGATATTCAGGTCCAGATTAATCGTCCGGAGATTGAATATACCAGAGGTAATGTGAATATCTATATGCAGCAGTACCCATCCGTGCAATTTATCCCACCGGAAATAGACACCACCATGTAAAAGTCATAGATGGCGATTGTTCGCTATCTGTGGCTTTTTCAGTTATATTAAAAATATATACTGGCCATTACGCTGGAAAAGGAGAATATAACGTGATCATAAACACATTAACCTGGGGAAACATTGATGTTGCTGAAGAAAACATGTATCAATTCGAAAATGGTATTCCTGGTTTTGAAGAGGAAAAGACTTTTGCCTGGATCGATGTAGAGAATAGCCCATTTAGTTATCTTCAGTCTGTGCAGGAGCCAGGGCTGTCTTTTCTACTCGTGGATCCGTTCTCTATTTACAACGATTATGAATTTGAAATCAAGGAAGAAGATTATCCTGAATTGACCAGCGAACAGGCAGTACGCGTAGCTTGCATGGTTACACTGAATGATCCAATGGATAAATCTACACTTAATCTTTTAGCACCTATAGTATGTAATACAGATACACGTCAGGCTGCACAAATCGTGCTGCATCAATCATCGTATCATACGAAACATCCTCTACAACCATCTGAACAGAAGGAAGGTGTTTAATCATGCTGGTACTAGCACGTAAAAAGGGAGAAAAGATTGTTATTCAGAATGACATCGAAGTAACTGTGCTTAGTGTTGATGGAGACACAGTGAAACTTGGTATTTCTGCACCTTCACATATTGAAATCTATCGTCATGAAATTTATGCTGCTATTCAAGAAAGTAATAAAGCCTCTGCAGCGCCTCAGTTGACCCAAGTAAATGCTCTTTTGGAGCAATTTAATAAATCACCAAAATAATCTATCTTTTTTATGAATATGCTATTAACAAACTTGGAATAGGGCCGATATATATATTAGGCGCTAAGAAGCTGGCAAAAGCAAATTAAACTGCTGGTCTTGGTGAATAAAAACCAT
>NZ_AOIG01000001.1:0-572 GCF_000346635.1 Paenibacillus shenyangensis | reverse complement strand
CTCCTTTATGGAGGCCTTTTTTGTTGAGCAAAAACGAATAGTAAATGAAATATTAAGAATTAAAAAAGAAAAATCAGCTAAAAGTATTAATAAAAAAATGGTATCGCCGATATATATAATAGACGCTAGGGAGTTAGCAAGAAGCGGCCGGTCTTGTGACTGCTAGCGCAACACAACCCAAAAGTTGACCACATGGACGTGGGTCGCTTACATTCCAAGGAGGAAATTAAAATGATTATCAACCACAATATTGCGGCACTGAACACTTCCCGTTCCCTGAACTCTGCATCTGCAGCACAAAGCAAATCGATGGAAAAACTGTCTTCAGGTCTTCGCATTAACCGTGCGGGCGACGATGCAGCAGGTTTGGCAATCTCTGAGAAAATGCGTGGACAGATCCGTGGTCTGGATCAAGCATCCCGTAATGCTCAAGATGGTATCTCCCTGATCCAAACAGCTGAGGGTGCATTGAACGAAACACACGACATCCTGCAGCGTATGCGTGAGCTGGCAGTGCAGTCCGGTAACGATACCAATACAGACGAAGATCGTGGTCAACTGCAAAAAGAAGT